>NZ_JAXCHT010000005.1:0-170822 GCF_035984655.1 Actimicrobium sp. GrIS 1.19
TGTGCACTTTCCGCTTCTTTATTTCCGCCATTCGCCGCTACCCTAACGTGAGAAACATAGCTTAAACCGCTGTCTCAAATCGTGGGTCCACTTTACAGTGCGTGGGCTATCTGGCGAACGCTCTGGTTTTGCCGTTGCATCAGCATGATCGTGGCGCGTTCCTCGGCTTGCAGTTGTTGGTAGTGGTTTCGCATCGCCGCACCCTATCAGAGTTGGGTGTTGCACTTCAGTTTAGAGACCGCCCTGTTTTTCATCAACCATTTTATTGCGGGCCATTTCCCATCCAGCGAATTCAGTTTGCAATGCGACTCAGTCATTGCCATTTTCTGAATTAATTTCCGCCGCCGACTCGATTTCCGTCCAAATGCCCTGCAGCGATGATTGAATGCATTCGACATGGTTTCATTTTGCAGCAGCATGTCCTTCATTTTTTCCCGGGACAGCTCGGTTTGTCCGCCGCCGTAATCATTATTATTATGTATTAAGTATCCGCCAAGTCGCTTCGTGGTCGCGCAAACATCGCCATAAAAAACGATATTTCTTGCGCAATATGCGTCATTGAAGCCCTGCAAGGCATCCGGAAAAGGAAGTATTTTTGTCAAGGCCGCACGTCGCCAGAGACAAGCCGATGTCCATGCGGGCAGGGGATCGCCGCGCAGATACGATGCGAGTCCATCGCATGGTTGTTCGGTAAGCCTTACGTCAAGCGATTGCCAGCAGTGTCCTATGGTTGACGGATCGCTGTCGTTGTGAATATCAAGGTCATGAAAAACCGCGACGACGTTATCGGATTGCTCAAAGAGCGGGACGCATGTCGAGAGCTTGTTTGGGTACCAGAAATCATCAGAATCAAGTTGGGCAATGATGTCACCTTCTGCCGCCGCAAAGCCAAAGGTGCATGCCGAAATCATCTTGCCATTGGGTTTGTAGAGATAACGGACGCGATCGCCGTATTTATGTTCAATGACCGTCCTGGTATTGTCGGTAGAACCATCGTCGACAATAATAACTTCAAATTTCGTGGCGGGGTAATCCTGTGCCAATACACTATCAACGGCTTTGCACAACAGTTCAATCCGATTGTATGTTGTAATTAATACGGAGACATGTGGTTTGGTCATATGCAAATGCTTTACCGTTTTTAGCCGCCGCTTATCTTCAGCAATCTTCATGGCGAAGAATATGATCACGTGACAATATGCCTGCGGCGGCATTGTTCATTGTGCAGTGCCGCGGCAGTCAGGAGTGTCACAAGCCCCAGGGAAATAGTTTTTAAAAAATACGCTAAAGAAACTATTTTGTCTCGGTTTGAAATGACACAGCACGTCAAAACGCAACGAATCCCGTGCAGTCGATTCTTTCACTCAACATTTTAGTTGTTGCAGGAGGGACAGACGCGGTCAGATTAGCACGTGTCAGACCATCGGCGCCAGTGACTTGACGGGATGTGATGCGGCACTGACTCTGACCGGAAGCGAATCCTGTTCTGGCTGATCGGCCATGCTGAGCCGCACTGGGGGGGCGGGCAGCATGGCATGTGGTTTGGTTGAATTATCGCTCAAAGGCCCCGATATCCTTGGCCGCACCGCGCGGGCGCGAGACGAGGCCGGTGAGATCGTCGTTGACGGTGATCGGCGTGGCCTGGATGGCGGCGTCGATGGCGACGCTGCCCGCGCCAAGGGCGAGGGTGGCGGTCAGTTTCGGATCGCCATACAGTCCGGTGCTGTCCCGCGCCAGCGTACTCCACCCATTGCCATTGGCCCAGTACAAATTGCGCTTGAAGTCGAGATAGCTGTCCGACGAGCCCTCGTTGGCGTAATAGCTTGAGCTGGCCAGCGTGGCTGGTCCGGCGGCAAACAGGTTGTCGTAGATCCGGATGGTGCCGGTCGGACTGTAGTTGCCCCAGGTATTGAGGACCTGGGCATTGCCGGAGCCGCTGACGAGACGGTCGTTGTCATAGAACGTGTTGAACGCAATCGTCATGTTCATGTTTTGCGAGATTGTGTTGATGCGCAGGCCGGAGTAGGTCGCACCGGTGACGACATTGTTCCAGATCGTGCCGGAGATGATGCTGTCGGCCAGGTTCAGACCGTACTTGCCGGCGCCGTCGAACCAGTTGTGATGCACCTGCATGCCGCTGAAGCCTGCCCAGTTGGCCGGGAAGCCTACGTAGTTATTGCCCGCCAGGCCGACATTGTCGAACATCTGCAGCAGGTTGCCACCGGTGATGTTGTGCACCCAGTTGAAGCCGACATCCCAGTTGGTGGCGCCGGAATCGATATAGATGCCGTGGTTTTCCAGCGCACCGACACAGGCGATGTCATGGATGTTGTTGCCATACACCTTGACGTTGTCGCCATGGCCAGCTACCCCGCCGCCCTTGGCGTTGCCCGGTGCGGCCAGCGTCGACGGCCATGGGCCGAGTTCATTGTTGACCACGCGCCATGGGCCGGCGCCGTATTGCACATTGAGTGGCGCCGCGTCGGAACTGGCGGTGGCACTGACATCCATGCGCAGGTTGGAAATCGAGACCCAGTCACCGGTGGTGGCGTAGTAAGCCGAGTTCGGCCCCTGGATGCCGCCCTTGACGCCGGACGGTGTCGAGTAATGCACATCCTCGATGGCGTTGCCGCTGACTGGCCCCGGATAGGCGGTAATGTGGATCCAGCCGGTCTTGACCGCGCCAGTTGGCGCCGAACCCTGTTGCTGGGTGTCGCGGAAACGCAGCCAGGCGCCATCGAAGCCGGTGTCGGACCAGTTACCGCCGCGGATGACGACATGGTCGCCGGCCTGGAGCGTGGCATAGGCGCCGCCACGTGCGCTGGTTTGCAGGTAACGCCACGGCTTGCTGATGTCGCCGGCGACGGCGGTGCTGTCGTTGCCGTTCAGGGCGACGAACAGGATGCGGCCCGGATTGGGCGTGAAGGTCTGGTCGACATTGCTGGTCACGCCGTTGACGACGACGCTGATTGGCAGCGCGGTGCCGGCAACAGCATTGCCGAGATTGCCGACCTGCACAGTGAGTTGCTGCAGGCCGAGCTTGCTGCCGACCTTGGCGGTGCCGAGATAACGGTAATTGGCGACTTCGCTGCCACCGATATAGACCTTGGTGGTCGTGCCCATGCCGCTGGAGCCGAAGTTGTTGCCGAAGATCGACAGGTAGGCGCCATTGTTGCCTTCACCGCCGGTCACCGGACCGCTGACGGCGTCGATGTAGCGGACGTACGGGGCGCCGGTAATGGGAATGATTGGAACGAACGTTGCCGTCGCGCTGGTGCTGGCCGACAGCGCGATCGTGCAGGACGGGTTGCTGCCACTGCAGCTGCCGCTCCAGTGATTGAAGGCATAGCCGGACAGCGCCTGCGCCGCCAGCACGATACTGGTTCCCGTGCCGAAGGTCGCGCTACAGCTGGCGCCCGAAGCGCAGCTGATGCCGTTGGGGGTCGAACTGACTGTGCCGCCGACACTGCTGGTGAGCGACAGGACCGCCGTCGCGACAAAATTTGCTGTAGCGGAGGCATCGCCGTTCAATGTCATTGTGCAGGATGGCACAGTAATTCCGGCGCAGACGCCATTCCAGCTCGCGAAGGCATAGCCCGCATTGGGTTGCGCTGTCAGCATCACACTGGTACCCGCGGCAAAATTGGCGTTGCAGCTGACAGTGCAGGCGATGCCATTTGGGGTGGAAACGACCGTCCCGCCAGTGCTGGTGTTGACGACCAGCTTTGTGATCGCGGAAACCACGGTGCCGTTGACTGGCGGCACGACCACTACAGGAACGCCGTTGGGTGTAGCAACGACATTCGGTGCGGTAGGGACGTCCGGTACCGACGCGGATCCGGTTGCCGAACCGTCAGGCACCGCAACCGGGCTGGGATTGCTGGAAGACGCTGCACTATTGTTGTTGGTGGTGGCGGCTGTGCTGCCTCCTCCACCGCAACCACCCAGCAACAACGCCGAGATCAACAATGTTGCGAGGCTCAGCCGTAGCGGCAGGGCAGTCTTTTCGCAGGAGGATCCAGCCAGAGGGCGTACATCATCAAATGTAAGAGTCACGATAGGCGTCTTTATGTTTTTCGTTCTGCCGTACAGCCAGAATTCATTGACCGCTGACGCGGCCAACAACGAAGAATGCATGCGAGTTTGCGAGATCAAATTCGGTGGGACTTTGGCAGCGCATGTTCGCGACGCCACCAGAACCAGCACCATTTCAAGCGGGGGCGCTGGTTCAAGGAAAACTTGTTTTATGAGTAACTATTGCTTTGCGACAACTCAAGTGTAAGGGCGCATCCCTGCAATTGCAACTTGTTAAATAGTGTTAAACACAAAAAAATTGCCCAAAGGCAAAAATACGAAGAATTTTCTGAAAAGCATGGTCCGAACGGATGATGCTAAGTTGTATTTGCGCAACTTTTTTAATTCTGCAGCGTTTACATGCCTGAACGAATCGGGAATTTCACCCGTTCATGCGCTGTTCCAGATCAGTTTTGGCGGTGATGGACATCAACGCGTTGTCTCAAATGCGCCAATGTCGAATCCCAAGCCCTGCGGTCGGCGTGTCGTGATGTCGAAATCGTTGTTGACGATTCGCGCCACGGCAGCCGATCCTGCATCGATCGCCCAGCTCTCCGGCAGCAAGTGGAAATCCTTGTCCGCTGCGCGGAATTTGAGTTCGCCTGACTGCGGGTAACGATCAAACCCAACGTCGCCCTTGCCGCCGTGCCAGAAGTTCCGGTTGATGATGCCAATATTTCCACCGAATCCGACCGTTCCGCCTGCATAGTCCGTGCCGGGATGAGGGACAAAAATATTGTTTTGCATATCGATAGCATCAGGGGCAAGTTGCCAATCGTTCATGATTGCGCCGTACCTGGACTTGCCTTCGGTATTGGTATTGTTAAAGGTGTTGTTGTAGATTTTCGCCCGGTGCAGTTGCGTCGAATTCAGGCGCAGACCGGCGTAGCGCGTGTTGACGATAATGTTGTTGAATATCTTGATGCCGTCTTTGGTGCCATCGGCGAGATTGATGCCGTGCTTGCCGACGCCGCGGATGAGGTTGTGATGGAAGTTGACGTTGCCGGTCGTTTCCGAGCCGTTCGTCCCGCTCACGTACGTTTGAAAACCGCTGCCGCCAGCGATGTTCTCGATCACGTTGTACGCAATCTCAAAGTCGCCGTCGCCATCGATATAGATTCCGTGGTTTTGCAATGGGCCGCCTGTCTCGGGGCCGCAATACACGTCATGAATATGGTTGCCGAGCCATACTTCGCCGAAACCATTGCCAGCGATGCCGGCAGACTTCGCGTTGCTGTTTTTTACTGCGGTCGCTGCAGTCAGTTCATTGTTGACGACGCGCCAGTGGTTTCCCAGGATTTGTACATTAATGGGACCATCTGAGCCGCCTGCTTCGATGCGCAGGTTCGATATCGAGACCCACTGCCCGATGCCTGGCAGATTGAGTCCGTTGACCGCCGAAATCCCACCGGGTGTCCGATCACGCTTATCGGCGGTTTCGGCAACGAAGGGTCGGTAGATCATGACCATTTCGCCCGGATAACCCATCACACCGATAGGGCCGCTGCCGGCAACGCCTGTGGGCGCAGTGCCGGACTTGTTTTGAATGCGCAGGAAGTAATTTTCGAAGCCGGAATCAGTCCAGTTCGTCCCGGTCCCGCGCATGACAATAAAATCACCGGGCTGGACCACACCCCATGCGCCCTCAGTCAGGCGGCTGGTTTGCACGTGCCGGAATGGCCGGTCGACGTCGCCAACCACGGCGTTGAGGTCATTGCCGCGCACGTTGTCGACAAAGAGTATTCGTCCTGGATTGATCATGAACGAGACATCTCCGACCGATTCGTTGCCGTCGACGACAACCTTGACCGGTAGCGGCTTGCCGGCTTTTTGTCCACCGAGCATGCCAATCTGCACCGTAATCTGCTCAATATCCGGTCGGCCGCGCGCAGGTTTCAGGCCGCGGTAGTTATCCACCTCCGCATCGCCAATGAACACCTTGATCGTGCTGCCTAATTTTCCCTGCCCAAAGTTCTTGCCGAAAACGGACAGGTAGATGCCCTTGTTGTTTTCACCACCGTCGCTCGGACCTGACGCGATGTCGGTATAAATCAGAATCGGGCGCTGGACGATCCTGGGCGGTGTCGCCGCATGAAGGGACAGGTGCATTGCGGCCAGCAGCAACGCACACACCCGGGCTGAAATCCATCGGGGAAAAAACTTCATCGTGTAAATAATCCATTGAATGCTGAAATCGACGTCGACATCAAGTCAGGAAACCTGCATTGATGCAGACAGTGGGTGTCATTTCGCATCGCGTGACTGGCGGAACTGGATAGCATAGTCGCCATGCCGGCATCCCTGCAACGGCGGGGTAATTGTAGCTCCCATTGACGTTGTGACAATTGGTTATTCGCCTTTCTACCCCGGGTAAGATCAATGTTTCAGCAGATTCCGGATTGCCAATCGTGCTTCTACTGGCCATTGACAAGCGGACGGCCGGTTGTTGTTGTATTTGACAACCAGCCGTCGCTGGCCGATAGCAGTTGCGTTATTATCTCGCGGAACTTTTAACCATTCCCCTTTTTCAGACTGCACCCCGCTGTGACATCCCTCTCAGACCGCGCCGGATTTCTGGTCGTTGCCAATTTGATCAAGTATGCCGTTGGATTCATCATGCCGATGGTCCTCGTGCGCATGCTGAGCCAGGCAGACTACGGCAGTTATCAGCAAATGATCCTGATCAGCACGGCCGCCATCGGCATTCTCACCTTGGGACTGCCGACTTCCATCTATTATTTCTATCATTTCTCGGGTCCCGAAAAAACCGCGGCGCTGGTTGCACAAACCACGATCTTGCTGCTGGTAGCAGGCATTTTCGCAACGCTGGTGGTCTTCTTTGGTGCGGATCAGTTTGCTGCGACGCTGAACAACCCGTCGATGTCGGGGCTGCTGAAGCTATATGCGTTTTGCCTGGTGTTCATGATTGGCAGCGAGCACTGTCTGCATTTCATGATCAGTCAGAATCGCTATGGCCTGGCGGTGACCTTCGAGGTCGTTGAAACCGTTGTGCGGGTATTGACCCTGCTGGCCCCGTTGTGGCTGGGATTTGGATTTACCGGCCTGATCGTTGGCATCGTTGTGTTTTCCGCGCTGCGGTTCGTGGTGCGCAATGTGTACCTGTTCCAACGCAGCGGACTGGACTTTCACGGCTGGCGCAAGCAGTCCTTTTCAATGGAGCAATTGCGATACAGCACGCCGATTGCCCTGGTTTCCCTGTCGGGGCTGCTTGGCAATACGGTCAACCGCGGCATGCTGGCATCGTCGTTTACCCCGGCCAACTATGCCGTGTATGCCGTGGGTGCGCTCGAAATCCCGCTCGACGTGATCTTTCAGGCGTCCGTTGCAAATGTACTGCGCGCGACTTTGCCTGCGCTGGTCCGCGATGGCAACCTGACTGAAGTCGTGCGCCTCCTGCGCGAGTCGATGCGCAAACTCTCGATTATCGTGCTGCCGAGTTTTATCTTTCTGATGGGGCACTCCTACCAGTTCATTACGCTCCTGTTCACCTCCGCGTATGCCGAAAGCGTTGACGTATTTCGCATTTACCTGTGGCTCATGCCGCTGCATATGCTGGTGCTAAGCCTGGTTCCCCAAGTGTTTGGCAAACCGAAGCTGAATTTGTATATCGTGCTTGCAATGACGGCGGTGTTGCTGATCCTTGGCTTTGTCCTGCTCAAGACGATCGGGTTTTATGGACCTGCCATTGCCACGGTCGCAACGCAATATGTACAGACGATGGTGTACTTCATTGTGGTGCCGTGGCTGACCAAATCCAGCCTGATGAAATTGCTGCCAGTCGGACACATGGTGCGTGTCGTTGTCGCTGGATTGATTTCGCTGTCAGCTTCCTTTCTGGTGGACCATCTGACGCATTCCGGACTGCTCAATCTGGTCTTGAGCGGGGTGTTGTTCAGCCTGGTCTTCTTTATTGTCGCCATCCCCTTGCGCTTGTTTTCACAAGACGACATTCGCCTCATCAAGCGCTGGGTCGCCAAGATACTTCGCATAAAGCTGGCTTGAGAATCAATGAAAAAACGCATCCACGTTCAGCATGTCTTACTGAGTCTGCAGCCAGGCGGGCTCGAAAATGGCGTGGTGAACATCGTCAATCACTTGTCTCCCGAGCGCTTCCGGTCATCGATTTGCTGCATGAAGACGGCGGGGGAGTTTGCCGCGCGCATCAGCGATCGCACGCCCATTCATGAAATGGGCTGGCGCGGCGGGAATGATCCGATGCTGTTGTTGCGCCTGATCCGGCTGTTCCGCCGCACGCGCCCCGACATCGTGCATACCCGCAATGTGGAATCCTTTTTCTACGGCTTCGTGGCAGCGAAACTGGCGGGCGTACCCTGCATCGTCCACAGCGAGCACGGGCGCAACTTCGACGACCGGGCCATGCGCTTCCATGTGCAGCGCTGGTTCTCCGGTCTTTCCCAGGGCGTTTTCACGGTATCGGCGCAGCTGAAACAGGAATTGGTGGCACACATTGGCCTGCCGGCGGAGAGCGTTGCGGTTCTGTACAACGGCGTCGATCTGGACCGGTTTGGCTCCGGGGATCGCGCCCACGTGCGTGCCGCGCTTGGCTTGCCCGACGACGTGCTGGTGATCGGGAGCGTCGGACGGCTGGTGCCGGTGAAGAATTATCCGTTGCTGCTGCAGGCAGTGGCTGCGCTGGATCGACGCGATGTCGTGCTGATCCTTGTTGGTGACGGTCCGGAGCGGATAGCATTGGAGGCGCTGGCCGCCTCGCTTTCCATCAGCCAGCAGGTGCGTTTTCTTGGCCATCGCAATGACGTTACCGATTTGCTGTGCACAATGGATATTTTTGTCCTGCCGTCCCTGAATGAAGGCATGTCAAATACCTTGCTCGAAGCGATGGCGGCCGGTATTCCGAGTATCGCCAGCCATGTTGGTGGCAATCCTGAACTGATTTCGCACGAGCGCGATGGCTTCCTGTTTTCGAGTGGTGATGTGCTGGCCTTGACCCGATACCTGCAGATATTGTGTTCCGACGCCGACCGGCGCGCCACATTCGGCGCGGCGGGGCGCGCGCGCATGGTGCGCGAATTCTCATTCCCGGCGATGGTGGCCCGGTATGAAAAATTTTATCTCGATAGCCTCGCCAGGCGCGCGGCCGCAGCATGAGCCGGGCGATGTCCTTTGTCGTTGACATGTCGGCCCGATCGCGTGCGCTGGAACTGGCGATGAAGGTCAAGCGCAGTCCGCCAATCATCCTGATGTATCACGGGGTTTCGTCTGCGCCAGTCACGCATGGCATTCGCAATTGCGAGGGCAAGCATGTTGCTCTTGATGTCTTCATCAGTCACTTGCGCGTGTTGAAACGGTCGCGCCAGGTCATCAGTCTGGCGGCACTGGTTGACGGTCTGGTCCAGCAGCGGGATATGTCGGATACCGTCGCCATCACGTTCGATGATGGCTATCAAAACAATGCGCTTGTCGCAGCGCCTGCTCTGGCAGATTTCAACATGTCCGCCGCTTTTTTTCTGACCAGCGGGTTGATCGGGACGACCCGATGCATCTGGACCGACCGGCTGGAAATGCTCCTGGACCAAACCGCGCAGCAGAGCCTGCAGGTGTCAGGCCATGGCCTGACCTTGCCACTGCGGGACCAGGTGGAAAAGCGACGGGCATTGTCCCGGCTCAAGCGCCTGTTCAAGGAAGCGCCGCCACCGGATATTGATGCCGCTATCCTGCAGTTGGGCAAGGATCTGGCGGTCGCCGATGCTGCTGCTTCGGGGGATTACCATTTCATGAGCTGGGACCAGGCGAGGGCCTTGGTCGGGTCGGGGTTTGAGGTAGGGGCGCACACGGTATCCCACCCGATTTTGAGCAAGATTGCGTTCGATGATGCCCGCGCTGAAATTCTCGTCAGCAGGGATCGGGTTTTGCACGAAACCGGGCAGTGCAGCCCGATCTTCTGTTTTCCCAACGGAAAGCTGGCCGACTTCAACCCGGATTTGCAAAAGCTGTGCCGGGAACACTTTATTGCGGCATTATCGACCGAACGGGGGCCAGCGGTGCTGGACGATCTCTTTCAACTCAAGCGGCTTAGCCCGTCGGGGCCTGGCGCCGGCGAAAACATTGAATGGATGCTGTTGCGTGCACACTAATCTGAACAGGCCAACCGGATTGCCTCCGTGCCTCGTCGGCGCGGCGCACAGGAACGGCAACACGACATTTACCCGGGTGCTGCAATGAGCTTCCTCTACGTATTCATGAATTTTTTCCAGCCGGGGATTTTCTGGACGCAGCTTGCCGAATTCAAGCCGATGCTGGTGATGTCACTGCTCGCGATATTGGTGAGCCTGCCGAAAAAATCCGTGTACGCACGGCGCGAGGCATTCCAGCATCCGATCTTTGTCTGGATTTCGCTGTTTTTCCTGATTCAGGTCCTGTCGCTGTATTCGAGCGGCTTGTCGGCGATGTTGTCGGGCTTCTCAACCTGGTTGGTATTCTTTGTGTTTGTGGCGACCTCGGTGCTGCTGGTCTCCAACGATGTCGCGCTGTCACGCTATGTCTGGGGCATGATGGCGGGCGGCATGTTCATCGTGGTCTTCGGAATCCTTGCCGTCCTGCTCGGATGGCCACAGGCCCTTGGCGGACGCGCCGGCGCCTATGGCATGTACGAAAACCACAACGACTATTCCTTTATCGTCATCCAGATCGTGCCTTTCCTGTACATGATGCGCACCATCACCCGCAACACCATTGCGCGCTTGCTGCTGGCGGCTTCGCTGGGCACCTGTGTGATCGGCATCCTGCTGTCGCTGTCGCGCGGCGGCATTCTGGCGCTGGTACTGGAGTTCGCGCTGATCATCCTCTTTGGCATGACCGGGCGCAAGCGCTGGATGTGGGTGCCGGTGCTGGTCGTCGTCGGAGTGGCGGCGATCGGTTTCCAGTGGGCCAAGCGCGCGGAAAATCAAGGCAGCAACTACACCGCCGCGGATGCAGAAAATTCGCGATTTGAATTGTGGGATGCTGCCGTCAACATGATCATGGCCAAGCCGATCCTGGGTGTTGGCACCAGCATGTTTTATGACCATGCGCAGGAATACGGCGAAATCAGCCACGACAACCGCGGCAAGAATACGCACAACACCTATCTTGAAATTCTGACGGGCACCGGGCTGCTGGGATTCTTTGCCTTCTACAAGTTCATCTCAAAGCTGTTGCGCGCGCTGCACCGGCCATTCCTGCCTTGTGGTCCGCCCCTGCTCGATGCGGTTCGGCGCGCGACACTCATCGGCGTGTATTCCATGCTCATGCGCGCGACCCTCGACGCCAAGGTACAGGACTGGAGCTTTTACATTCTCGCCACGATCGGTCTGGTTTGCGTGATGCTGCAACGTGCTGCCGAGGCGCGCGCAAGGAAGAGCGAGGTCGCGGTGGCTGCGATGCCGGCTGGCGCCGCGCCGATGATGACTGCGGGATTGCTCTGATGCGACTGTATTCGGAGCAGGCGCGTGCCCGTGGCTGACCAGCCCAGCGGGCCGATCGAGCTGGTGACGGTGACGACGTTTTTTCCCAACGCCGTCAACCGGCAGCGTGCTGTCTTCGTCCACAACCTGTTGCGCGCAATGATGCAACGCTGCCATATCGAGGTGATCGCGCCCGTTCCTTATGCGCCGCCATTTGGCAACAATCCGGCGTGGCGCGAAAAGCGCAGTATCCCGGCTACTGAATGGATGGACGGCCTGCAGGTCGTGCATCCGCGCTTCGTGGTCGTGCCGAAAGTCGGCTGGTTGTCGGGCCTTGGGTATTTTCTCGGGATCGTGCGGACGCTGCGCCGGATCGTGAAAGATCGCAAGGGCGTGGTCATTCATGCCCATTGTGCCTACCCGGATGCGGTCGGGGTGGCACTGGCGGCGGCGCTGCTGCGCCTGCCGTTCCTGGTGACCGCGCACGGCAGCGACATCAATGTGTATGCCAGGCAGCCGCTCTTGCGCCCGCAAATCCGCTGGGCGCTGCGCCGCGCGATCGGTGTCGTTGCAGTCAGTCGCAGCCTGGAGGCCCGCATCGCTGCGCTGATTGGAACGGACGCAACCAGCATCGCCTGCATTCCCTGTGCGGCGTATGACACGACGGTGTTTTTTCCGCGGCCGCGGCAACAGGCGCGCACGGCGCTGCAGATCGCGCCACATGCCAGGGTCGTGTTGTTCGTCGGTATGCTGGTGCCGGTCAAAGGGCTCGAATTTCTGGTTGACGCATGGATTGCCTTGCAGCGCGCTGGTAAAGTGGACGCAACGGATCGGCTGGTCTTGCTGGGCGAGGGACTGCAGCGCAAGCTGCTTGCCGAGCGCATCGCAGAGGTCGGAATGGCCGAATCGGTTCTCTTTGGTGGCGCGGTGACGCAGGCGGAAGTGGCTACCTGGATGAGCGCGGCGACGCTGCTATGCTTACCGAGCCGCAACGAGGGCACGCCAAACGTGATTGTCGAGGCGCTTGCCTGCGGAATTCCGGTCGTGGCAAGTGCAGTAGGGGGGATCCCCGACCTGCTTGTGGAGGGCGAGACCGGCCTGCTGGTGCCGCCCGCAGACGTCGTTGCATTGAGTAATGCCCTTGCGCGCGCATTCGAACAGCCGTGGGATGCCAAGAGGATTGCCGATTCCGTCGCCAACCGCACCTGGCGACGCATCGCTGACCTGAATTGTGATTTCATTCAAACCGTACGCCAACAACCATGACACTTTCGATCAGCCAGGCTGCCAAGGCAGTATTGCAGCAGTTGTATTCGCCGGGCCGTTTCCTGTGGCGCTTGCCGGCCGCCCAGCCCACCGTCGCACTGACGTTTGACGACGGTCCTGATCCGGTGCATACGCCGGCGCTGCTGGATGTGCTGGCAGCGTTCGGCGTCAAGGCGACCTTTTTTCTGGTGGGTGAAAAAGCCGAAAAACATCCGGAGCTGCTGCGGCGCATGGCGCAGGACGGCCATCAGATCGGCGGCCACACCTGGGCGCATCGCGAGATCGTCGGCATGTCGCACGCCGAGCTCGACCTGGAATTGACCCGTTGCCGCGACATCATTGCCAAGGCCAGCGGGATTGATTCACGGCTGTTCCGGCCACCGCGCGGCCGGGTCGATCTGGCGTCGATCCGACGCGTCTGCGGGCAAGGATATTGTCTGGTGCACTGGACCAAAACCTACAGCGATTACAAGAAGGACGGCATCGAGAACCTGTTGCGCCGGTTTCGCGGGAATCGTCCGGTCGCACGCGACATCGTCCTGCTGCATGACCACAACGAAGACACGATCGCTGCGATGCGCACGCTGATTCCCGAATGGCAGGCTGCGGGAATCACGTTTTCCGCATTGCCTGACTGATGACGCTCAGAGTCGCCGGTCAGGAGCCAGTTCGGGCTCGTCGCCCACAGCGGGCCTGAGGACCCGCAAGACGACCCTGCGCATGATGGTCGCAATGCGGGCGATGGCCGGGCCGGGATCGCGCCAGTCGGTGTAATAAAAATAGCGGCATTTGCTCAACGCCGTTAGCCATTCGCGCACGGTCATGGTTCCCATGCGCTGTTTTTCCTGGAATGACTGCATGTCGCGCAGTACGTCGACGCCGATCAGATGACGCATGATCGGTGTTTGCTCCAGTCCCGTGATGTCATCGCCGACCATGTCGGCATAGGCCAGGGCCGGCAAGTTCAAGCCGGCTGCCGCAACCTGGCCAATGCTCATGAACGGCCGCGCATTCAGGTCGATCAGATAAAAGCGCCCGGTGCTGCGGTCAAGCAGCCATTCAACGCCGAAGATGCCGTTGTACGGAGTCCGCGCGAACAGGCGTCGGGTGCTGGCGTACAGCGTTGCCTCGGTGTCCTCATCCAGTAATGCCGGTATTTCACCCATCGTGCAGGTGCCGAAGTCGGGGGTGTGCTGATGCAGGCGCCGCTTGGTTGTCATCGCAACGATGCGGCCATTGCGATCGCAGTAGCCATAGCAGTCGAAGATGTATCCGTCGCCGCCGGGAATGACGCGCTGGACAATCAGCGAGTCCATGGCGCCGGTGCCGATGAACGCCAGCAGGGCGTCGCGGGTCGCAAGCACCTTGTTTTTTTCTTTCAGACGCGTGCCCGGAACACCGGTGTAGAACGGCTTGATCAGGTAGGGCGCCGCGTGAATGCTGCTCCAGGCAGTGGCTTCGTGGGCGCTGGGTGCAACGATGGCGGCAATGGTATTGAGGCCGGCGCGCTCGACCGCCACGTGCAGATTCTGCTTGCTGACGAGCCGTTGCAAGTCGGCATATTGTGCGGTCATCACCTGGCAATATGGCGCGAGCGCGTCACGGAATTCCGCCAGCAGCAGTGCATGTGCATCACACGACGGCACGACGATGGTCCGATGACCAATCTGCCTGGAAAGCGCCACCACAAATGCGAGCAGCGCCTGATCGTCGCCTTGGTCGGCGTCGTAATAAATGGCATGGCAATAGCGCGAGAAGCGCACCGGATCGTGACGATCAAAATAGATCGCATGCACGTTGACGCCGGCTTTGCCCAGGCAGCGCGTGGTTTCGAGTCCGGTCGAAGCGCGCGACAGGACAATCGCATCCGGGCGGTCACGCTGTTGCAGCGGTGTGGTCTGATTCATGGGTTGGAACGCTTCGAGGGTGGGCTGGCGACCTGCCTGGCCCATGGCATGATCGCCGCAATCAGTGCGGCGCGTGCCGCAATCCCGGTGGCGACATGGTCGATGTCGGGCAGGAAGGTGACCGGGATCCGGTCCGTCAGTGCGCGGTCATGCAAGGCGTCCGCAAATTGTTGCTGGTAGTTGTAGACCTCCAGGCCATCGCCGGCAAACATCATCGCGACATGCACATGGCGATCCAGCAGGGCGCGCAGGTCGCGCGAGAATTCGGCTTTCGGCGTGGAGTCGCCAATGAAACCGACCCCGGCTACTTTGGTCCGCAAGGTGTCGTGCTGCGGCGACCTGCCGCCGGCAAAAATGCCGGCCAGGGCCTTGTGGGCCAGGCGCTTCAGCGTGCGCCAGACGCCGAGTTGGCGAAACCGCAGCGACAGGCGAATCAGGCTGGATTTCACGGTGCGGTAACGGTAGGCATCGAACAGCAGGAGGCCGGTCACACGCTGGTCGACGCGCGCGGCATTCACGCTGTGAAAGGCGCCC
The DNA here is from genome assembly GCF_035984655.1 of Actimicrobium sp. GrIS 1.19. NCBI lineage: Bacteria > Pseudomonadati > Pseudomonadota > Betaproteobacteria > Burkholderiales > Oxalobacteraceae > Actimicrobium > Actimicrobium sp. GrIS 1.19. Next base: position 15,224 of record NZ_JAXCHT010000005.1, read on the forward strand.
GAGCAAAACCCGAACAGGCCAAAGCGCTGCACGCCAGTCGCCGCCGACAAGGTATTCATTGCAGTACGGAGGTCGTCGATTGCCTGCGCTTCGAAACTGATCTCGCCGCCGGCCCGATCGCTGTCGCCCAGTCCGGACAGGTCAAATCGAATCGAGGGTATGCCCATGCCGGCCAGCTCGCGCGCGAGCGTCACATTGATGCGGTGCGGCCCGACCCGATGCACGATGCCGGCGTTGAACAGGACGATCCCGGCGCCGGCCGCCGCGCCGGCACCGTCCGACGGTTCCGGCAGGCACAACGTTCCCACCAGGCCCTGCCCATCGCCGAACGCGAGTGACCGCTCGATCATGATGTTCCCTTCAGGAGTGCAACGATCGCCTTCAGGGCGTCGGGCGGAACGATCGACGAATCCATCGCTTCGTTGGAGGTCCAGTTGATCGCGGTACTGACGGTCGTCAGCGAGACGCTCTTGTTCTGGCGTGCCAGCTGCTGGCGCAATGCCTCGGCTTCCGGCACGCCGGGTCCGATCAGCAAGGCAATCTGATCCGCGTCGGTCCTGGCCAACTGCGCGTCGCCGAGACCGGCCAGTTGCGCCCGCAGTCGCGCGGTAAGGGCGAATCCGAGAACTTCCGTGCTGGCCTCGATATCCGCCTGGTCGCGTATCCGGCGCTCAATCGCCCAGCGCGCGCCGAACGACTCAGTGCGCGCGGCGCGATGTGCGGCAGCCATGGCGGCGAGGAAGGCATTGCCATCGATGACGGGGTCCCATAACACGAGGCGGCTCAGTGGCTGCTGCGTGCGGGCCGAGGCCATGGCGGCGACGGTCGCACCAAGCCGCAGGCCGAGCCACGCGATGCGCTGCGCGCCGCTGCGGCGCTGCAATTCCGTGCTGGCGGCGAGCACATCGTCGCACCACGCGTCGAGGTCGCCCACGGTATCGTCGCCGTCCGAATCGCCGGTGCCGAGATAGTCAAAGCGCAGGACATCGAAGCCCTGGCGCGCGAGCTGATCGGCCAGAATGCGAAACAGGCGATGGCAGCGAATGGCTTCCTGTCCGAACGGATTGCAGAGCAGAACACCTTCATGGCGCGGGGCGGCAGTGGCGGGGTGGTAGATGGCAAACAGCTGGCGTCCATCAGGGCCAAATCGAAATGGATTCAAACGCGCCTTTCAGTGAATGCCAATGAGGAAAACGACTGCAACCTTGCCACGCCATACGGCCAGTGTGGATTGTCGCAGACTGCCAGCGAGATGACTGCACCGTTTTCGGTACTCAGGGTGTCAAGCGCCAGCCAGTCGCGGCGCGTGGCATCAAGCAGACGCTCGCGCCGGGCCGTCAGGCCGACCGTGAGGCACTGCGGATCGCGGGTCAGGCCAACGCCAAGCGCCTTCAGATAGGCTTCCTTGCGGGTCCAGCAAATCAGGAATGGCAACGTCAACGCGTCGTCCGGCAGCGCAGAAAAGTCTGCGTATTCGTCATCGGAAAAAACCTGGCGTGCCAGCTGATGCACATGCGTCGGTGACTTGATCCGTTCGATGTCGATACCGATTTCCGGCTGGCGGCCGATCGCGACGACGGCCAGATTGCCGCTGTGGCTGAGATTGAAACCAGGTGCATCCGCGCCTGCCAGCGCCGGTTTGCCATGCGCATTGCAGTCAAAGACGAGCGTTGATGCGGCCCGACCGGCATAGCGCGCAAGCAGTGTGCGCAGACTGTAGCGCGCCTGCAGGTAATGGTTGCGATCGGCCAGCCGAATGAAACGGTCGGCGCGCCCGAACTCGTCCGCGCTCAGCACGCCGTGCCAGGCGGCGGGCGTCTGCTGGTCGATGTCAATGGTCCAGACATCGATATCGCCGCGGTCGATTGCCTGCGTGATGGACGCCCCCGGTGCGGTTGCCATCGCGGATTGGCCCGCCAGTGACGCGGTCATGTGTCGCGTCTTCCAAGGACTCCTGAAAACAGTCGATTGAACAGACCGGCCTTTGGCGCCTCGACCTCGGTGTCGTCGTAGGCACGGGCAATCTGGCGCAAGGTCTCGAAAATGAAACGGCGTGGATTGAGTCGTTTGCCGGTCTGGGTTTCCATCGCAAGGATCGCCTGCATGGCCAGCAACGAATGTCCGCCGAGGTCGAAGAAATTGTCCTTGAGCTGGATATCGCTGGTCTGGAGCAGTTCTGACCAGATGGCCGCGAGACGTTTTTCGGTCGCGGTCAGGGGCAGTTCGGCGGCGCTGCGTGCGGCAGTATCGGTGCTTGCCAGTCCTGGCCGCGGCAAGGCGGCGCGATCGATCTTACCGTTCGGCAGCAGCGGCAGGCGTGGCAGGGCGATGAAATGCTGCGGCACCATGTAGGCCGGCAGGGTGGCGGCCAGATGCTGGCGCAGCGCGGCCTCGTCGGGCGGCTCGGCGCGCGCCACCACGTAGGCCACCAGGCGCACATCGCCCGGCACGTCCTCGCGTGCGATCACCAGGCTCTCGGCCAGCGCCGGATGGGCAGCGAGGGCGGCCTCGATCTCGCCAGGCTCGATGCGGAAGCCACGCACCTTGATCTGGAAATCGTTGCGGCCGAGATGTTCGAGCAGGCCGTCGCTGCGCCAGCGTGCGCGGTCGCCGCTTTTGTACAGGCGTGCACCGGGCAGGTCCGAGAACGGATCGGCAATGAAGCGCTCGGCAGTGAGGGCCGGCTGGTTCAGGTAGCCGACGGCCACGCCGGCGCCGCCAATCCAGAGTTCACCGGGGGTGCCGATCGGGCAGGGCTGGCCGTGTTCGTCGAGGATGCGGATGACGGTGTTGGCGATCGGACGGCCGATGCGGATGCCGTTGGCCACCGAGTCGACCCGCCAGCAGGTCGACCAGATCGTGGTTTCGGTGGGGCCGTACATGTTCCACAGTTCGACGCCGCAGGCCAGCAGGCGGGCCGCCAGATCGGTGGCCAGCGCTTCGCCGCCGATCAGCGCCTTGAAGCCGGCCGGGGCCTGCCAGCCGGTGTCAAGCAGCATGCGCCAGCTGCTGGGGGTGGCCTGCATCATGGTGGCGCGGCTGTCGTCGAGCAGTGTCGCCAGCGCCTGCGGGTCGAGCGCCTGGTCGCGGCTGGCCAGCTCCACTTCGGCGCCGACGGTCAGCGGCAGCAGCAGTTCCAGCACGGCGATGTCGAACGACAGGGTGGTCACGGCGACCAGCCGGTCGGTGCTGGCGATGCCGGGTTGCTCGCGCATGCTGGTGAGGAAATTGACCACGGCGCGATGCGGCACCTGCACGCCCTTGGGCTTGCCGGTCGAGCCGGACGTGTAGATCACGTAGGCCACGTCGTCGGCGCGGGCGGCGCGCTCGTCCTCGGCCGGGGTGGTGTCCGGCTGCGCCGCCAGCAGCGCGGCGTCGTCGTCGAGCAGAATGGTGCGTGCGCGCGGCAGCGCCAGCAGGTCGGCGTGGCGGGCTTCGGTGACCAGCGCGGCGAGGTTGGCGTCGGCCACCATCCAGGCCAGCCGCTCGGTCGGGTAGGACGGGTCCAGCGGCACATAGGCCGCGCCGCTCTTGAGGATGCCGAGCTGGGCCACCAGCATGTCGACGCCACGTTCGAGGCACAGGCCGACCAGCTGGCCACGCCCGATGCCGCGTTCGCGCAGCAGCCGCGCCAGCTGGTTGGCGCGCTGGTCGAGCTGGCCATACTGCAGGGTGCGCGCGCCGCAGCGCACGGCCCCGCGTTGCGGACCGACGGCAACCTGTTGCGCGATCAGCGCGTCGACCCGCAGCGTATCCGGATACGGGCGGCTGGTGGCATTCCACGCGGCCAGTTGCGCCTGTTCGGATTGACTCAGCGCGATCTTCCAGATGGGTGTCTGCGGCGCGGCCATGGCGCACTGGAACAGATACCCATACCGATCACGAATCAGGTCGGCACTGGTCGCGCTGATCAGGTCGGTGTTGTAGCACAGGCAACCGGTCACCCCTTGTGGCCGCTCAATGAACCATAACGTGATGTCTTCGGCCAGACCCGGCTGCCTGAGATGAATCATGTCGTAGGCCAGATCGCCCCACTGCAGCGCGCGGGATTGTGCGTCCTGGAACGAGAACATGGTTTGAAAGATTGGCGAACGACTGCGGTCGCGCGGCGTCTTCAGGTCCCGCACCAACTGTTCGATCGGTACATCCGGAAACTTGAAAGCATCGATCACGGCGTCACGCACCGTGCACAGCAATTCGGCGAAATCGCCGTCCGGATTGACGGCAATGCGCAGCGGCAGCGCATTCACAAACATACCCATCACGTTTTCGACTTCCTCGGTCTGCCGGCCGCGCACCGGCATGCCGACGACGATGTCGCTTTGCCGGGTGATCTTGTGCACCAGCAGCACGTAGGCGGCCAGCATCGAGACGAACAGCGTGGTGCCGTGATCGCGCGCCATCTCGCGGGCGGCCGCCAGCGTTGCGGGGGCAAGCTGCAGCCAGGCGACGGCGCTTTGGCCCGACAGCAGCGCCGGGCGCGGGTAATCCGTGGGCAAATCCAGCGCGTCCGGCAGGTTCGCAAGGGCGCGTTTCCAGTGTTCGACCTGGTCACGCACTTCATCGCCCTGCATCGATTCGCGCTGCCAGGCAGAGAAGTCGCCGTAGGACAGCACCGGTTCCGGCAGCGTGATCGGGCCATTGGTGCGGCAGGCCTGGTACAGCGCAGCCATTTCCTTCGACAGGATATCGAATGACCAGCCATCCCAAATGATGTGATGCGGCCCGAAATAAAACACGTGCTCGTCGTCGCCGGTGCGGAACAGCTTGACGCGGAACAGCGGCATTTCCGTCAGTGGCAGGGGGGCGTCGGCAAGTTCCTGCAGCTTTTCGCGCAGCACGCGTTCGCGTTCGTCGGCAGCAATTCCGCGCAGATCTTCGATCGGTTCGATCGCATAGGTGAGGTCGGGCTGGATCACCTGCATGACCACCTCGTCGATGACCTCGATGCCGGTACGCAGAATGTCCTGGCGACGCACCATCTCGGCAAACGCGCGGCGAAATGCTGCCTCGTCAAACTTGCCGCTGAGGCGATGGGCCGAGGGCGTATTGTGAATGGCACGGTCCGGCTCGATCTGTTCGAGAAACCACAGGCGCTGCTGCATCAGCGACAGGGGTGCCGTGCGCCGTTCGGTGCGGCGGTGAATGGCCCAGCGCGCCGAAATGCCGGTCTTGCCGCGTTGTTCGATCCAGGCAGCAAGCTGCTGGACGGTCGGCGCATCGAAGATGGCACGCAATGGAATGCGCGTGTTCAGCGCAGCGCCGATGCGGGCGGCAAGGTCGGATGCCAGCAGCGAGTGACCCCCGAGCGCGAAAAAATTTCCGCGTACGTCGATGCCGGGCAGGTTCAACACCTGCTCCATGAGCGCCAGCAACTGGTGTTCCAGCGGGGTTTGCGGCGTCATGCGCACGGCCTGCGCCGCCGGTTTCGCCAGTCCCGGCCGCGGCAAGGCGGCGCGATCGATCTTGCCGTTCGGCAGCAGCGGCAGGCGTGGCAGGGCGATGAAATGCTGCGGCACCATGTAGGCCGGCAGGGTGGCGGCCAGATGCTGGCACAGCGCGGCCTCGTCGGGCGGCTCGGCGCGCGCCACCACGTAGGCCACCAGGCGCACATCGCCCGGCACGTCCTCGCGTGCGATCACCAGGCTCTCGGCCAGCGCCGGATGGGCAGCGAGGGCGGCCTCGATCTCGCCAGGCTCGATGCGGAAGCCACGCACCTTGATCTGGAAATCGTTGCGGCCGAGATGTTCGAGCAGGCCGTCGCTGCGCCAGCGTGCGCGGTCGCCGCTTTTGTACAGGCGTGCACCGGGCAGGTCCGAGAACGGATCGGCAATGAAGCGCTCGGCAGTGAGGGCCGGCTGGTTCAGGTAGCCGACGGCCACGCCGGCGCCGCCAATCCAGAGTTCACCGGGGGTGCCGATCGGGCAGGGCTGGCCGTGTTCGTCGAGGATGCGGATGACGGTGTTGGCGATCGGACGGCCGATGCGGATGCCGTTGGCCACCGAGTCGACCCGCCAGCAGGTCGACCAGATCGTGGTTTCGGTGGGGCCGTACATGTTCCACAGTTCGACGCCGCAGGCCAGCAGGCGGGCCGCCAGATCGGTGGCCAGCGCTTCGCCGCCGATCAGCGCCTTGAAGCCGGCCGGGGCCTGCCAGCCGGTGTCAAGCAGCATGCGCCAGCTGCTGGGGGTGGCCTGCATCATGGTGGCGCGGCTGTCGTCGAGCAGTGTCGCCAGCGCCTGCGGGTCGAGCGCCTGGTCGCGGCTGGCCAGCACCACTTCGGCGCCGACGGTCAGCGGCAGCAGCAGTTCCAGCACGGCGATGTCGAACGACAGGGTGGTCACGGCGACCAGCCGGTCGGTGCTGGCGATGCCGGGTTGCTCGCGCATGCTGGTGAGGAAATTGACCACGGCGCGATGCGGCACCTGCACGCCCTTGGGCTTGCCGGTCGAGCCGGACGTGTAGATCACGTAGGCCACGTCGTCGGCGCGGGCGGCGCGCTCGTCCTCGGCCGGGGTGGTGTCCGGCTGCGCCGCCAGCAGCGCGGCGTCGTCGTCGAGCAGAATGGTGCGTGCGCGCGGCAGCGCCAGCAGGTCGGCGTGGCGGGCTTCGGTGACCAGCGCGGCGAGGTTGGCGTCGGCCACCATCCAGGCCAGCCGCTCGGTCGGGTAGGACGGGTCCAGCGGCACATAGGCCGCGCCGCTCTTGAGGATGCCGAGCTGGGCCACCAGCATGTCGACGCCACGTTCGAGGCACAGGCCGACCAGCTGGCCACGCCCGATGCCGCGTTCGCGCAGCAGCCGCGCCAGCTGGTTGGCGCGCTGGTCGAGCTGGCCATACTGCAGGGTGCGCGCGCCGCAGCGCACGGCCACGTGTTGCGGACCGACGGCAACCTGTTGCGCGATCAGCGCGTCGACCCGCAGCGTGTCCCGATACGGACGGCTGGTGGCATTCCACGCGGCCAGTTGCGCCAGGTCGTCGGCGCCCGCTGCAAACGCCTGCGCCAGCGTCATGTCATCGGCGGCGACAGCGCGTTCGAGCGCCGTGCGATATAACGCCAGCCAACTGCGCACGGTCGCCTGGTCGAACAGATCGGTGTTGAACTGCAGCTCCAGCAGGATGCCGCTATCGATCTGGCTGGCATTGAGGAACAGCTCAAAATTCTCATAGTGACGCGGGTTGGTCCGCATCGACACCTTCAGACCCGCGACAGACAGGTCGTCGTCGCGAATGGCACTGTCGATGTTGAACAGTACGCTGACCAATGGCAGGCGACTGGTGTCACGTGACACCTGCAGCTTTTTCAGCAGGCTGCCGAAGGTGCAGGCCTGGTGGTCGTAGGCATCCAGTACGCGGCCGCGCGCGTCGTCGATCAGCGCCTTGATGGTGCCGCAGGACGGCGCCGCGACCCGGATCGGCAACAGGTGCACGCAATGTCCCACCAGACCGGTCTGGTCGCTGGCCAACTGGCCCGCCGCAGGCACGCCGACCACCACGTCGTCGCTGCCGGAGAGGCGCGCCATGAGTCCGCCAAAGAGGGAGAACATGGTCGCAAACAGGCTCACGCCCTGGCGCGCTCCGAGCTGGCGAATTGACTTCACGAGTGCGCTGTCGAGCAGCAGGTCCTCGCGTTGGGAGGCAAAGGTGCGGCGCGTCGGGCGCGGGCGGTCCAGCGGCAATTCCAGCACCGGGATCGATGCATCGAACAGGCCGACCCAATAGCGACAATCGGCCTCTGCGGCGGCCACCTGCTCGGGCGCGCGTTCGCGCAAGGCGTAATCGGCAAAGGCTGGCGCTGCCGGCAAGCTCGGCGGACGGGCGTCGCGGCAGTCCACGTACAGCTGCATCAGCTCCGGCGCCAGCACGCCGAACGACCAGCCGTCGCAGACGATATGGTGGCCGGTGAGGATCAGTTCGTGACGCGCATCGTCGAAGCGGATCAGCGTGACGCGAAACAAGGGACCATTGGTCAGATCGAATGCCGTGGTCACGGCTTCCGCATGCAGGCGGTCGCGGGCGTGTTGCTGTGCGGTGCTGTCGAGCTGGCGTAAATCGGCCACGACCGGTTGCAGGCGCGGTGTGTCCTGCATCATCAGCGTCATGCCGTCGGCGCTGAAGGTGGTGCGCAGCATGTCATGGCGCGCGCCAAGCTGCTGCAGCGCGGCGGTCAGTGCCGCCAGATCAAGTGCGCCGGTGATCGACAGACACATCGACTCGTTATAGGACAGCGAGGCGTCCTCCTCGAGCTGGTCGGCGAACCAGACTTCGCGCTGGGCTTCGGTCGTTGGCGCGGTTCGCGCCAGCGTGTCGCCCGCAAAGGGATCGTAATCGACCGGGGCGAGTTCGATCCCGGCCGCGTCTTGATGTGAAGTCATGCCACCAGCCTCAAGTATTTTCCGGGATTCTTCGTATCCGGAACAAACCAGGCGGGATTGCCGTGGGCGTCCTTGCCGAGCCGCGCGTTGGGAACCGGCGGGAGATCGGCATCGAACGCGGCTGCGCCTGCACTGACCCGGCGCGGCAGGAAATCGGATTCCTGCATTTCGACCAGCGCCTCCCGGAAGGCGGTACTGATGCTGGCGATATCGGCCGCGCTGTGCGCCGTCGTCAGGTAGCACGGGAAGTTGTCGAGGATGTGGATGCCGCGATTGCGCATCATTGCAAACAGCAGATCCTGCATCGGATGGTCTTCGGTGAAGAAGATTTTCCACAGTGATGAGAAATGGCGGATCTCGACCGGCGCGCCGACCTCGCGACAGATTGCATTCATGCGCGCGGCAAGCACGCTGGTATTGTCGTTCAGGGTTTCCTGCAACGCCGGTCCTTGTGCCTTGAGGTGTTCGAGCGAGGCCTTGGCCGCCGCCAGCGCCAGCGGATGGCGCACGAAGGTGCCGGCGAAATACGTCACGCCGATGGACGGGATCGAGTCGTCGCCATACTGCCAGGCGCCGCCATCGAGGGCATCGAGAAATTCACGTTTGCCGGCAATCACCCCGATCGGGAAGCCGCCGCCGATGGTCTTGCCGTAGGTGCAGATATCGGCGCGCAGACCGAACAATTCCTGGATGCCGCCCAGGGCTGCGCGAAAGCCCGTGATGACCTCGTCGAGGATGAAGACGGCGCCGATCTGCTGCGTCAGCGCACGCAATTGGCGCAGGTACTCGACAGGCTGGAAATCGGGGCGCCGGCTCTGCACCGGCTCGATCAGCACGGCAGCAATTTCATCGCCGCGTTCGCGGATGATTTCCAGCGACTCGGGCGTGCCGTAGTCGAGCACGATGACGTTTTCAGTGGTGTTGGGCAGGATGCCTGGCGCTGCCGGGACCGGCCGCAGGCGCTTGGTGCCGCGCACGATCACTTCATCGAAGGTGCCATGGTACGAACCCGAAAACAGCACGATCAGATTGCGACTGGTGACGGTGCGGGCAATGCGCATGGCGCCCATGACGGCTTCGGAGCCGGTGTTGCACAGTCCGGCGCGGTCGTGTCCGGTCAATTCACAAATCAGCGCCGCGACCTCGCCGGCGAGCGGATGCATCGGGCCGATTTCATAGCCAAGGTCAAGCTGGCGCTTGACCGCCTCGACCACGAACGGCGGCTGCCAGCCGAACAGGCTCATGCCGAAGCCATTCGTGACATCGACGTATTCGTTGCCATCCAGGTCCCACAGTTTCGACCCGTGCGAACGGTTGATCACCAGCTGATAAACGATTTCCTTGAAGGCTGGCCGGAAACCATTGACCACGCGTGGATCGGCCAGGTGCGGGCGATTGGCCTGGGTGAACTCCTTCGAGGCGCGGGTGCGCTCGATGTAGCGACTGACAAAGGCATCGAGCCGCGCGCGCTGCCGTTCGGACAGGCCGGTGCCCTCGGTATGAATGCGGGCAATGGCGCCGAACGCGGTCTTGACGTCATACTTGATCGAGGTTGCGGGGGGCGCCGCTTGCGCCTCGGCGGCGACGGCAGCCGGCGGCGGCAGCGGTGCAACCGTGGCGGCGGGCGCGGCCACGGCCAACGGCGCAGGCGCAGGTGCCACGAATGGCGTTCCCTGCAACAGCGCCAGCTGCTGCGCCATGATCTGCATCTGCTGCGCAATGACCTGATGAATGGATGCGTTGGCCGCACTGCCGTTCAGCACGACGGTGGCCACCGGGGCGGCCACGGCCGCCGCTGCCATTGCGGGCGCGGCTACCGGTGCTGGTGCCGGTGCTGCCGGGATCTGGCTGTCCAGCCATGTCGCCAGCGTGTCGAGGGTGCGGCAGCCTTCCATTAATTGCCGAAAGGTGATGTTGACCTTGAAGCGTTGCTTGAGTTGGGTCGCGACCTGCGTCAGCGTCAGCGAATCGAGCCCCAGCTCGGCAAAGTTGGCCGTCGTCGGCGCATCGTCCATGGCGATACCGGACGTCTCTTCCAGGGCATGGCGCAGTTGCGCGATGAGTTCGGGAATGCGATTTGGTGTCAGCGGTGCAGACATGATGATCTCACTTGAGTCGGGAGTGGTGGGCGGTGGCGAAGCCGGCATGACGCTTTGCGCAACCAGTTGGGCCGGCCGCGCTTCGAGCCAGTGGCGGGTCCGTTCGAACGCGTAGCCGGGCAGCGTCAGGCGATGCTTGTGTTGGCGTGTATCCAGCGCCGAAAGGTCAAGACTGACGCCATCGGTCCACAGGCGGCCAGTGGCAAGACGCAGGCTGTCGTGCTCGCTGGCGGGGCTGTCGGCCAGGCTCGCCAGCGCGAACGGCGCGGCATGGCCCGGGCGCGCGTGCTGGCGCGCCAGCGTGGTCAGAGTGCTGCGCGGCCCGACTTCCAGCAATACGCCGGGAATCTGCTTGGTCAGGTTGATCAGGGCCGGCGAAAAGCGCACGGTCTCGCGCAAGTGCCTGGCCCAATAGGCCGGATCGCAGGCCTGGGCATCGGTCAGCAGGGCGCCCGTCACGGTCGACCAGATCGGCAGTGTTGGCGCCGACAGCGTGCAGCGGCGCACTTCGGTCTCGAACGGTGCAATGGCCGGGTCCATCATGGCCGAGTGAAATGCGTGCGAGGTTTGCAGTGGCCGCACCGACACCGCCTGCTGTTCGAGTTCGCGCTGCAGTGCCGCCACGGCCTCAGCCGGACCGGCGACGACGCACATGGCCGGGCCATTTTCGGCCGCCAGACTGACGTGCCCGGGCAGACGCGGCAGCAGTTCCGCGGCCGCCAGCCGCACCGCCAGCATCGCGCCTGACGGCAGCGCCTGCATCAGCTGGCCGCGGCGCGCGATCAGCCGCACTGCATCGGGCAAGGTAAACACGCCGGCCAGCGTGGCGGCGACGAATTCGCCGAGGCTGTGGCCAATCATCGCCACCGGTTGCAGACCCAGATGCATCCAGTACTGCGCCAGCGCGTACTCGATGCAGAACAGGGCCGGCTGCGTCGTGGCAGTGGCGGTCAGCGCCGCGCCGTCGCCCTCGAACAGGCGCGCCTTGAGGTCAAAGTCGATCACGCCGTCCAGCGCATCGAGGCAGTCATCGAAGGCGCGGCGAAAGGCCGGCTCGTGTTCGTACAGCGCCGCACCCATGGCCGGATATTGCGCGGCCTGTCCGGGAAACATGAATATCACGCCGGGGCTGTGCTCACCCGGTGTGCCGCTTGCCTTGAGCGGATCAGTGCCGGCACGCAGGCGTGCAACCGCGTCTGCCACGTTCGATGCCACCACGCAGGCGCGCTGCGCCATTGCCTTGCGGCCCACGCGCAGGGTCCAGGCAACATCGGCCAGATTGACATCCTGATTACCCTCAAGATGGGCGGCCAGGCGCTGCAGCCCCGCTGACAATGCCGCCGGCGTACGCGCCGACAGCTGCAGCAACTGCGGCCCGTAGGCCAGATCGGACGCGCGCAACAGCGGCGCCTCCTCGACGATCACATGGGCGTTGGTGCCGCCGACGCCGAACGCACTGACACCGGCGCGGCGCGGAATCGCGCTGCGCGGCCACGGCGTGCGCAGCGCGGTGACCACGAACGGGGTGCTGGCGAAATCGATGTTCGGATTGGCGACCTTGAAATGCATGGTGGCTGGCAGCTCCTGATGCGCCAGCGCCAGTGCGGTCTTGATCAGGCCGCCGGCGCCGGCGGCGGTCACCATGTGGCCGAGATTGCTCTTGATCGAGCCGATGCGGCAGAAGCCGACGGCGTCGGTATCCAGACGGTAGGCCTTGGTCAGCGCGGTGATTTCGATCGGGTCGCCGAGTGGCGTGGCGGTGCCGTGCGCTTCGACATAACTGATCTGGTCGGCCTTGATCCCGGCATCGTCGAGTGCGGCATGCACGACCGCGGTCTGGCCATCGACGCTGGGCGCGGTGAAACTGGCCTTGTCGCGGCCATCATTGTTGATCGCCACGCCGCGAATGACGGCGAGGATCGGATCGTGGTCGGCCAGCGCATCGGAGACCCGTTTTAACAGCACCACCGCGGCGCCATCGCCAAACACGGTGCCTGCGGCGCTGGCATCGAAGGTACGCGTCCGGGCGTCCGGCGACAGCATGGCGCCTTCCATATACATGTAGCCGCTGTTGGGCGGACACACCACCGATACGCCGCCGGCCAGCGCCATGTCGCATTGACCGGCGCGCAGGCTGTTGACGGCCTGGACCACCGCCACCAGGGAAGTGGAACAGGCGGTATGCACGCTCACCGCGGGGCCGGTCAGGTTGAGCCGGTACGCGACCCGGGTCGTGATGAAGTCCTTCTCGTTGCCGCACAGGATCGTCATTTTTCCGAGCTGCTCCATCAAATCGGGATGGGCTTGCACATGGTGCGAATAATAGGTGTTGGTGTTGACGCCGCCAAACACGCCGACCGGCATCTGGCAGGCATCCGGAACATAGCCGCCGCGCTCCAGACATTCCCAGCACAGTTCCAGGAAGATGCGCTGCTGCGGATCCATGATGGATGCCTCGGCTGGCGTAATGCCAAAGAATGCCGCATCGAATTTGTCGACATCGGAGATCGCGCTGCGGGCCTTCACATAGGCTGGATCGGCGCGCTCTGCGGTGGCAATCGACGGGTCAAGCTGGTCGTCGCTGTACTCGGTGATCACGTCGAGTTCATCGCGCAGGTTACGCCACAAGGTCTCGATGTCGTTGGCGCCAGGAAAACGCCCGGACATCGCAATAATGGCGATGCCATCGTCGGGTTCGGCGCTGCGCCGCCCGCGCGTCGTGCGACCGGTGGCGAGCCGCGGTGCGGCCTGGTCGGTCAGTGCAAAGGCAATGGCGGCGGCGGTCGGCTGGTTGAAAAATAATGCTGCGGGCAACGCTTGACCGGTGGCCTGTTTCAAACTGGCGAGCACCCGCAGTGCATCCAGCGAGCTGCCGCCCAGGTCAAAAAAATTGTCGAGGCGCCCGGCCCGATCGATCCCGACCTGCTGCGCAAATAGTTGGCAGATCAGTTCCTCCCGTTCGCCAATCGGGCGCTGATAGGGTTGCGCCAATGCCGGACGAATTTGTGCCGGCGCCGGCAAGGCTGCACGGTCGAGTTTGCCGCTGGTGTTGACCGGCAACTCCGGCAGAAAAACGAATGCCGCCGGCACCATGAAGTGCGGCAGGCTGCTCGAGAGCCAGTCGCGCAACGCGCTGGGACCCACCGTGGCGTCGGCGGCCACGACGTACGCCACCAGACGTTCCTCTTCGCCCGGCTCGGCACGGCGGATAACGGCACTGGCGCGCACGCCCGGGAATTGCGCCAGCCTGTCTTCGATCTCGCCAAGCTCGATGCGATAGCCGCGAATCTTGACCTGAAAATCATTGCGGCCAAGGTATTCGATGGTGCCATCGGGCAGCCAGCGTCCAAGATCGCCAGTGCGGTACATGCGCGCACCCGGGGCGTCGCTGAACGGATCCGGCAGGAAGCGCTCGGCATTCAATTCAGGCCGGTTCAGATAGCCGCGCGCCACGTTGGCGCCGCCGACATACAACTCACCGGTGGCGCCGATGGGGACCGGCTGGCGCGTTGCATCCAGCAGATAAATGCGCGAGTTGGCAATCGGTCGTCCAATCAGCACGCGCTCGATCGGACCTTCCGGCGGGCAGCGCCAGAACAGCGCAACGATGGTGATTTCGGTCGGTCCGTACAGATTGAACAGTGCCACGCTTGCAAAGGCGCGCGCGCGCGCCGCCAGCGCCGGACCAAGCGCTTCGCCGCCGACCAGCAGGGTCTTGCACAGGCACGAGGTGGTGTCAGCGCGCTGATCGAGAAATGTCTGCAGCAGGCTGGGCGTGAAGCAGGCGACGGTCACGCCGTAGGTGGCCATCGTGACGGCCAGCAGGGCCGGTTCAATGGCGGCGTCAACGGGGGCCAGTTGCAGGCGCGCGCCGATTGTCAGCGCCGTCCATATCTCGATCGCCGACATATCGAATGAATACGAGCTGCGCTGCAGAAACACGTCATCGTGATCGAAGCCGCAGGCCGAACTTTGCCAGAAAACATAGTTGGCCAGACTGGCATGCTCGACCATGACACCCTTGGGCATCCCGGTCGACCCGGAGGTGTAAATCACATAGGCCAGGTTCCGGTCAGTTAGGTTGGCGATGGCGGGATCGGCCGCGTTGCCATCGGCCCAGGCAGGGTCGGTCGCATCAAGCACGAAGCGCGGCAGTGTGCTGTCGCTCGTCAGCAGCGCGAGGCGTGCGTCGAATTCGCTTGCGGTCAGAATTGCCGCGGGCGTGCTGTCCGATAACAGGTAGCCCAGTCGCTCATCCGGATAGGCCGGGTCCAGCGGCACGTAGGCGGCGCCGGCCTTGAGAATTGCCAGCAGGCCGATGATCATTGGCAGACCGCGCTCGACGCAGATCGCCACGCGCGCATCGGGTTGCACACCGCTGGCGATCAGGTGATGGGCAATTTTGTTGGCCTGGGCATTGAGCTCGGCGAACGTGAGATTCCGACCTTCGAAACCAACCGCGATTGCGTCGGGCCGCAATCGGACGTGACGCTCAAACAGCGCGTGCACGCAGTGCCCGGTTTCGAACGCGACATGCGTGTCATTCCACTGATTGAGAATTTGCGCGCGCTGTGCTTCCGACAGCGGTGGTTGTTGATCCATGGGAGCGTCGATTCCAGTCATGGCGGCCAGTCCGGTTAGTGGGTTGCGAGGTTATTCACGTACCAGGTAATTGCTTCGACCAGTCCGGCGCGCACCGTGAACTGGGGTGAGTAGCCGAGCAGTGCGCGGCCCTTGCTGATATCGGCGAGCGAATGCCGGATGTCGCCGGCCCGCAATTCTCCGTGAAACGGCGGCTCAATCCGGAGTTCCGGCCGGTTGGCGTGCAAGGCATCGGCGATCAGTGAATGCAATGTGTTTAATGTGGTGGATTCGCCATAGGCCACATTGAAGACCTGATTGATGGCGCCCGGGTTGGTGGTGGACCCGGCCAGCAGGTTGGCCTGCACGACGTTGGCGATGTAGCAGAAATCGCGCGACGTCTCGCCATCGCCATTGATGGTGCAAACCCGGCCACCAAGCATTTCATCGACCCAGCGCGGAATGACGGCGGCATATGCACCGAGCGGGTCCTGGCGGGCGCCAAACACGTTGAAGTAACGCAGGCCAATGGTCTCCATGCCATAGCAGCGGCCATACACATCGGCATACAACTCGTTGAGATATTTGGTGACGGCGTAGGGCGACAGCGGTTTGCCGATCAGATGCTCGACCTTCGGCAATTGCGCATGATCGCCATAGGTGGAACTGGAGGCCGCATACACAAAGCGCTTGACGCCGCACAGCCGGGCAGCGTCGATCATGTTGAGAAAGCCGGTGGCGTTGGTCGCATGGGTGACCAACGGTGTGGCAAGCGAGCGGGGCACCGAGCCAATCGCGGCCTCGTGCAGCACCACGTCGATGCCGCGGCAGACGTCGAGGCAGGTTTGCGCGTCGGTGATGTCGCCTTCGACAAACCTGTGCCGGCTCCATGCTGTTTCACCCACCGCGGCCCGCACCATGTCCAGATTGTGCTGGTGTCCGGTGGCGAAGTTATCGATGCTGACCACTTCCTGATTCTGACGCAACAGCGCTTCGACCAGGTGCGAACCAATGAAGCCGGCGCTGCCGGTGACGAGCCAGCGTTTCGCGCCGGCCCCGCTTGCGAGTTCGACGAGTCCGTTCATAGCCGCCATGTGTGCATGCCCAGGGCATGGAAGTCAGCGACTTTCGTCATGCATTTGACGTCGACGAACAAACCACCCGGCGCCATCTTGGTGGCGAAATCCGCGGCCGACATGGCCTTGTATTCATGATGGGCGACAGCGCAGACAACTGCGCACGATTGCGGCAGTTCATCCCAGGACACCAGCGGCACGCCATACTCGTGCACGGCTTCGGCGCTGGTTGCGACCGGGTCGTGCACGTGCACCGTGACGCCAAACGATTGCAGCTCGCGAATCACGTCGATGACCTTGGAGTTGCGCAGGTCCGGGCAATTTTCCTTGAACGTCAGTCCCAGCACGGTGACCTGCGCGCCCTTGATGGCAAAGCCATGCTGGATCAGGTTCTTGATGGTTTGCTCGGCGATGAACTTGCCCATGCCGTCATTGATGCGACGACCGGCAAGAATCACCTGCGGGTGGTAACCGAGCTTGTCGGCCTTGTGCGTCAGGTAGTAGGGATCGACGCCGATGCAGTGTCCGCCGACCAGGCCCGGCCGGAATGGCAGGAAATTCCACTTGGTGCCGGCGGCCTCAAGCACTTCGAGGGTATCGATATCCATGCGGTGAAACAGCAGCGAGAGCTCGTTCATCAGGGCGATGTTCAGGTCGCGCTGGGTGTTTTCAATGACCTTGGCGGCTTCGGCGACCTTGATGCTGGAGGCGCGATGGACACCGGCGGTGATCACGCTGCCATAGACTTCGGCGACCAGATCCAGCGTTGCAGGGGAATCGCCGGCGACGACCTTCACGATGCGCGTCAGCGTGTGTTCCCGGTCACCCGGGTTGATGCGCTCCGGCGAATAGCCGATGAAGAAACCGGTCTTCCATGCCAGTCCCGAGTGCCGCTCGATCAGCGGAATGCAGATTTCCTCGGTGGCGCCCGGATATACCGTCGATTCGAACACGATCGTGGCGCCCGGCTTGAGATTTTTGCCGATCAGTTCGCTGGCGGAAATCAACGGAGTGAAGTCCGGATTGTGCGCGTCATCGACCGGGGTCGGCACCGCGACAATGATGAAATCGGCTTCCTTCAGGCGGGTCGGATCGGTGCTGGGTTCAAGTCCGGCCGCTGCGCGCAGTTCTTCCGCGCTGACTTCGCCGGTTGGATCGACGTGACGCAAGTAGGCATCGATCTTGGCGCGCGACAGATCGAATCCGATCGTGCGGTATTTTTTTCCGAATTCAACCGCCAGCGGCAAGCCGACGTAACCCAGGCCAACTACGGCAATAACAGTCGTTTTATTCACAGCTATCGAGCTCCCTTTCCGAGTAATACAACCTGGATGGTTTCAATCATGATCAACACATCCAGAAATAAACTATTGTTTTTTACATAATACAAATCATATTGCAATTTTTGCACAGCATCTTCCAGCGATGCACCATATTCGTACCGAACTTGCGCCATGCCAGTGATTCCCGGTTTTATACTGTGGCGTACGTCGTAATACGGGATCTGCTTGCACAGGTCGGACACAAAGAATGGTCGCTCCGGACGCGGTCCGACAAAACTCATTTCTCCCAACAGGACGTTGAATATCTGGGGAAGTTCATCGATGCGCAGTTTTCTGATGATGGCGCCCACCCGCGTGATGCGCGGATCGTTCAGCGTTGCCCACTGCGGCGTACCGCTTTGTTCGGCATTGATGCGCATGCTGCGAAATTTGTAGACCAGATAGGGCTTGCCACCAAAGCCGACCCGCTCCTGCGAATACAGAACCGGTCCGCGGTCCTCCAGATAGATCAGCAGTGCGGTGACTGCCGCAATCGGCGCCGCAATGGTGGCCAGAACGGCGCTTACGGACAGGTCAAAGGCGCGTTTGCAGAACGCGCGGGAAAAGCTCTGATCGAATCCGCTGCCAAACACGAGCCAGCTTGGCTGAAACGAGTTGACCCTAATCTGGCAGGCCTCGCGCTCGAAGAACAGGGCGGAGTCGGTAATCTCGATGCCCTTCAATTTGCATTCGAGCAGTTCTTCGATCGGAAAGCTGACGCCGCGCTTGTTTTGCAGCGCCACCACCACTTCGGTCGCGCCATGCTGGCGCGCGGTTTCGTACAACGTTGACTGCTTCTTGAGCAACGAGGCGGCCGGAATGCACAGCTCATCGACACCGACGGCGACATAGCCGAGGACATTGTATTTTCGGGAGGTGCCGCGACTCTGCGCCAGATCCCTGCAGTCCCGGGCCAGTTCGCCCGCACCCAGGAACAGGACTTTCGACTCGAACATGCTTGATTGCGACGACTTGAAGAAAATGAAGCGGGTCACCAGCAGGCCGACGCAGGAAAATCCAAACACCAGGCCAAGAACGCCGCGCCCGATCTGGTACGACGGCAGCAGAAAGAAGGCAACCGAAATCAGGCAAAATCCCATGACGTAGACTGGCGCAATGCGCAACAGGATGAAGCGGAGTTTGGTGTTGACCTGATTCTGATACATGCCGAATGCGCTCATGCTGAACAGCATGGCAGCCGTAAACACCAGCGCCGGCGCGATGAATTGTCCCAGGTTGTCCCACAGCGTCCTGTCTTCATAAAAGCGGACGCGCGCACCAATATAAACCGACAACAACAACACCAAGGTCTCCGCGATCAAAAGCAAAATTATGCTTTTCGGGAAATGGTGATTGCTAATTTTGAACATCCTGCTGCCCCCCAAACACAAAAAAATCCACGAACCGCTGAGCATTCTAGCCGCGAAGGCCCCGGAAAGTGGTTGCAACTGTGGAAAGTTTTTAAGTGTGGCGTGTCGCAAACAATGCGCCGCGTCAAACCGCTCTCACTTGTTGACTTTCGTCAATGAATTTCGCGTTTTTGCCTGTGCGGGGACCCCTGGCTGGTGGTACGGATCAGCTGCCAAATCGAGGCAAAAGTAGCGCCGAATGTGCGTCTCGGCAGGGATTTTTCCATTCGGTGCCAGCAGCGAGCAATTGGCGGAACGGGTATTTGGCTGCGAATGTTCGTTAGCCGACAGAGCGCGCTGCGGTTTGCGTTCATGCTCCGTGAAGATTCAACGAGACGTCCATTGCCGCGGGTTTGCCAAACGGCTCCTTCGCGATTCTGCGAAGGCCGGCGGCAACGGACGAATCCTGTTTTTACCGTCGCGCAGTTCAGGGGTTTTCGTCTGACCGGCTGCGATTTTTCTTTACTTACTGCCTGCGCGGTTCAGTGGCATACATCTGAACCATAGCGGTTTTTCTTTACTTCGTTTAAGGGGCTCACCATGAAATATTCCATTTTGCTTTTGGCACTCGTTGGTTCAATTGCAATGAGCGCATGTGATCGTCAAGCCGTTCCGGTTGCCGTTCCAGTTGCTGTGCCTGGTCCTGCAGGCGCGACCGGCGCGACCGGCGCTACCGGCGCGGTTACGCCAACCGGCGCCACCGGCGCTACCGGTGCTACCGGCACCACTGGTGCTACCGGCACCGAGGGCGCGGGTGGTGCGACCGGCGCTACCGGCGCTACCGGTAGTGCGGGCGGCGAGGGTGCCAAGGGCGACACCGGCGATACCGGCAAAACCGGTTCAACGGTCGTGGTCGTACCGAAGCAATAAGTCGTTTCGACGCACAAAACGGCGTCCTTTGACGCCGTTTTGTGCGTGACGCTCAGTGAGCGGGCGGCGTTTCACCCCACCCACAAAAGGAAAACATGAATCTCATTCTCAGCCTGATCGTTTCTCTGGTCGTCTTCGGACTGATCTGGTGGCTCATCAGCTTGCTGCCGTTGCCAGCCCCAGTGGCGCAGGTCGTTCGCGTCCTGTTCATCATCTTGTTGATCCTGATCATCCTCTCTGCGGCTGGAATTATCCCCGGCGGATATTTGCCGCAGATAAAAATCTAGCAAGACGGCGATGCGTCAAACGTGCGCGCAGCAAGCAAAAAGCCCGGCCTGAGAGCCGGGCTTTTTGCTGTGTCAGACCAGCCGCTGTTCGTGCAATTCCTTTTTCAGATAGGCATAGAGAACCGGTGCCGCGATAATGCCGGCGAGACCGAACGAGGCCTCCATGACCAGAATGGCCACCAGCAGCTCCCAGGCGCGCGCATTGATATGGCGGCCAATGATTTTTGCGTTCAGGAAGTACTCCAGCTTGTGCACGACCACCATGAATATCAGCGACACCACGGCGATGTCCAGTGAGTGCGACAAGCCGAGGATGACCAGGACGGCGTTCGACATCAAATTCCCGGCGACCGGGATCAGTCCGGCGAAGAACGTCAAGGCAATCAGCGTCTTCGACAAGGGAAGGTGGACACCCGCCAACGGCAGCACGATCAGCAGATAGATGCTGATGAGGATGGCATTGATCGCGGCGATCCGCACCTGGGCAAAGACGATGCTTTGAAATGCGTTACTCAGATTGATCATGCGCGCACGCAAGGCGGCCGCCAGCGGCAGGTAGATCTGCGGTGTGCTGTCATACAGGGCCGCCATCGCTCCGATGATCATGCCGATCAGGATGTGGACCAGCGTGCGACCCGTCTCCTGCCCCAGCAGCTTCGCTTCGATTGCGTGTGCATGCAACCAGGCGGTCACCATCTCGCGCAGTGCCTGCGCACCTTCGGGCAGGTTGCTGATCAGCCAGACCGGGATCTGGTCGCGCGACTGATCAATGATGTCTGCCATTTTTTGAAACAGGACTTGCAGGCTGCCCGCATCGCTCTGCAGAAAATTCACGACGAACCACGTTGCCACGCACAGCAGCGACACGGTCAGCAAGCCGATGCAGGCGACCGCAACCATGCGCGCCCGCTCGCTGCTAAGGCGCCTGCCGAGCAAGGGTGTCATCAAGTGCACCAGCGAATACACCAGCAAGCCGGAGAGCAGGGCGGCAACAAGCCCTTTGAGCAGCACCACCATGAGCCCGACGGCAGCGATCAGATAGGACGCGATCAGGATGGGGTCAATTCTTCTTGATTCAGGCATGGGGTAGGGGCGTATTGAAAGCAACAATTCTACGCATATTGATATGGTCGCTGGCAATTCAAGCGGCAACCGGCTTTTTTCAGGCTACACCGAGCAATGACAGGCTTGCCCGTTGCGATGCCAGCGCAATGAAGTCGCCGGCCGGAATCGGTTTGCTGAAGAAGTATCCCTGGTATTCGTCGCAGCCATAGGCCTGCAGTGTTTCGAGCTGGAGTGCTGTTTCGACGCCTTCTGCGATGACCTTCAGGCCCAGCGTATGGGCCATGACGATAATCGCTTCCACGATGGCCATGTCGTTCGGGTCGCCAGGAATGTCATTGATAAACGATTTGTCGACTTTCACGCTGTCGACCGGAAAGCGCTTCAGGTAGGCCAGCGACGAATACCCGGTTCCGAAGTCATCGATCGACAGGGAAAATCCGAGGTCGATCATGCCATCCATCAAGCCGATCGCTTGTTCGCGGTTGTGCATCACCATGCTTTCGGTGATTTCAAATTCGAGGCAGGCCGGGTCGATGTTCCAGCCGTTCACCACGGTGGTCAGATCATTCAGCAGGTTTTCGCCATCGAACTGGCTACCGGAGAGATTGATAGCAATCCGGCCGAAATCGATGCCGGCGGCATTGAACTTCACGATGTCGGCGCAGGTGATGTCCAGCACCAGCATGCCAAGTGCGCTGATCAGTCCGGTCTCTTCCGCCAGCGTGACAAAATCGTTGGGATACAACAGGCCGCGCTCCGGATGGTTCCAGCGCACCAGCGCCTCGGCGCCGACAATCGCGCCGCTGAGCAAATTCACCTTGGCCTGGTAGTGCATCACGAATTCCTTGCGTTCGATCGCGCGGCGCAGCCGGGTCTCCAGCGCCAGTCGTTCGATGCTGTGAATATTCATCTCGGCGCTGTAAAAACGGTAGTTGTTCTTGCCGGTGCTCTTGGCGCGGTACATCGCCACGTCGGCATTCTTGAGCAAGGTCTGCGCCGACTCGCCATCGGTTGGATACGTTGCAATGCCAATGCTCGTACCCAACCGGCATTCCTGACCTGCAATTTCGAACGGCAAGGCAGCAGCATGCAGCAGGCGCTGGGCAATTTCACCGAGCTCGATCGGATCGTCATAGTCGCCGACCAGCACAATGAACTCGTCGCCACCAACGCGACCAATGATGTCGCTGCCACGCATGCATTCGAGGAAGCGTTCCGCAATTTCGCTCAGCACCGCGTCACCGGTCTCATGGCCAAAGGTGTCATTGATGTTCTTGAAGCGGTCCAGATCGAGAAACAGAACCCCCACGCGCTTGCCATGGCGACGGGCATGGATCAAGGCCTTCTCAAGTTGCTGCGTAAACAAAACGCGATTGGGCAGGCCGGTGAGCTCATCGTAATGTGCCATGCGGCGAATACGCTGTTCCGCCCGGCGGCTTTCGATGGCAATACTGGCGATGTCGGTGGCGATGCCGATCAGCTGCATCTGTTCGCCATTGGGCGTGGTCGCGTCGCCCTGGAACATGGAAAACACGCCCAGAATCTGGCCGCGCTGGTCCATGATCGGCCACGAACTGCAGTTCGCCGGCAGATGCGGAAAATCGGCGTCGCGGAAGTCGTGCACCATCACCGGACATTTCGTCAATACCGCTTCGCAGATGCTGTGTTCCTCGTCAGCGATCGGCATCGTGCTCATGCGCATCAGGAATGCGGCAGGCAAATCGGGGCCGACCGCGGCAGTAAAGCTGGACTGATCATCCTTGACCAACAACACCATGCACGACGTCGTTGGCGCATGGCGCGACAGGAACGCCGTCACCGCCGCCAGAATTGCCGGTAGCTCGATGCCGGCAGTGATCATGTGGAGAATCTGGTTCTGGCTTTCCTGCAGATATTCGGCGCGTTTGCGGGCGTTGATGTCGCGGAACACGGCGAACAGAAGCTGTTCACCATTGACGCTGCCGCAGCTCAGCGTAATCTCGTTAAAAAAGAGCTGTCCGTTTCTCACGATGGGCCACTCGAACAGCTGCGGCTCACCCGCAAAGGCCGCCGCAATCAGCGCAACGGGATCGACCCGGGACTCCTGGGACGGATGGCTGGGAGCCGAAAGTTCAGTGACGCTTCGCCCGATCAACTGTGCCTTGTCCGTCAGGTTGAACAGATTCAAGGCGGCAGGATTGCAGTCAACGTAGATATTGGCCCGATTGATCAGGAAAATCGGATCGGTCGCACTTTCATACAGCATGCGATAGCGGTTTTCGCTCGACGCGAGCGCCAGTTCGGAGCGTTTCAGGCGGCGCATATGCGTGAGCAAAAAGAAGGTCAGCATTGCCATCATGGCGACGAAGGCGCCGCCCACCAGCAATCTGTTGTGCGTGCGCTGCTGCCAGGGCAGGAGAATTTCATTCAGGCTGACGGCGTACACCATGGTCAGTGGCAATCCGGCGATCTTGCGATAGGCCAGCAGGACCAGCTTGCCGTCGCCAATAAAACGCTCCGCTTCAAACGCATCCTCGCGCGGGCCGGCGAGAATACGGGTGGCGGATTTGGTATTGCTGATGTCGGAACCCAACACCTGGTCGTCGAAGGGCCAGCGCAGCATCACAATGCCGGAATCGGAATGCATGGAAATCGTGACCTTGCGTTGTTCCGCCAGCAGGCGGTAGAAGTCATCGAAGTAATCGAGCTTCAGATAGGCGCAGAGCAAACCCAGCCGCGTTCCGTTGGGCGCAAGGATATTGCGCACCACCGGCAACAACCAGGTGCCGTCGTAACGGCTCTTGAGAGGGTGGCCTACGTGCGGTTCCCGCTGCTCCGGATGCGCCAGCATGTACTGCACATATTCGCGGTCCAGCACGCTGATTTTTTCGTTGGAAAATTCGAAGGTGGTGACGGTACTGATGCCGCCGGTCGTGACGAAACGCAGCGATTGAATGTGCGCAGTGCTTTGGCGCTGACGAATCAACAGGCGCCGCAATTCGCGTTCGTTGCCCAGGATCTGCGTGCCGGCGTTGGCGATTTCCTCGAGCGACGTGGCGATCGCGCGATCGGCATCCTGAATGGTCTGAAAGGCGTGTTCCTCGATCGAGCGAATGGTTGCCAGCTCTTCTTTTCTGGCTAATTCGATGGTGAGCTCACGATCCATCAAAATCGTCCAGGTCAGCTGCGCAATGACTGCAGCAATGACGAGGCTGATTAGAACCAGCAGGATCGTCGTGGTCGATGGGGTTCGTCGGGCCGGGATGAGCCGGCCGCTCATGGCATGCGCCCGCGGGCAGGAACCGACAGATTCGCCGCGTTGAGAAAATCCCTTGAACTTGCTGGAGCGGCCATGCGCTCAATCTCCTGGTGGATCAATGTCCGGCCAAATGCTGCTGTCGGCAGGTCGCAGTTGCAGTCGCTCATTTACGGCAGCGCTTGGGATTTCTGCAAGAATATTTCGGCAACACCGACACTCTGGTTCAATTCGGCCAGGGGACGCCCCGCGCGCCAAGAGCAAAAGTTGCACTCAGAAAATATTTTATAACTCTAACAGGTCTGTGCTGGCCTTGGTCAGCAAACGCACGCAGCGTGTCTCTGTGCGGTAACGGCCGGCGTTTTCCGCGCCGTCGGAGGGGTGCGCCCGAATGGAAACATAAGTCGCCGAAGGGACGCTGATGGCCGTTTTTGGTTGTTGCCATCCCGGCAAAATAATTAGATCGACGCAAGGATGGTTTTTCTGTGTTTATCCGTTTATAATGGGCCATCGTTGAGATTCGAGCTTGTAGAGCAGTATCAGTCTGTCCTTCCTGTCTTGGTTGAAACGATCTAACGGGCAACAGCCCAACTTAACTGAAATAGGAATTGTAATGGCAACTGGCATCGTAAAATGGTTCAATGATTCGAAGGGTTTTGGCTTCATTACGCCTGACGAAGGCGGCGAAGATCTTTTCGCTCACTTCTCGGCTATCCAGTCGAGCGGCTTCAAATCGCTGCAAGAAAACCAGCGCGTTTCTTTCGAAGTCACCGCCGGCCCTAAGGGCAAGCAAGCTTCGAACATTCAGCCTATCTAAGCTGAAACAAGCGACACCAAAAACCTCGGCATGCCGGGGTTTTTTTTCGTCCTCTTTTTGCCACTTTCCCGCAATGGAAAGGTGGACTCCCCGGAAATCCGATGGCGGTCCGGCATTGCACCAGTCGATGCACGGCAAGACAACCGCGACGCAACTGGCCTGAAAAATATTCATGCGTTGATGAATATCAATGGCGCAGTGAGCCACGGACGCGCTCGGTATGTCGCAGTGCGATTCGCGCCCATTCGGCCCACGCCCGGGCGTCGCTACCGAATATCCAGATTTGAAGCGGCGTATTCGACCGTTGGATCATCGGCCCTGAGTACTTTTACTTATGTATTATATGTTGCGCCGCCACATGACTTTTATGTTGCTGGTGCCAGAAACGACTCATACAATCGTGGACGGAGCATATAGAAATTTCAACAGCTCGATAGACACGTTTCGTACTTAAAAACATAGAGGATGACATGACTTACAAAATCAAGGCGTTGGTTGCAGCAGCTGTATTGTCCTGGTCGGCCGCAGGTATCGCTGCCGAGCCGATCAAAATCGGCGTTTCCGGTCCGTTCACCGGCGGCTCCGCGCCAATGGGCGTGTCGATGCGTGACGGTGTCAAACTTGCAGTGGCCGAAATCAACGCCAAGGGCGGCGTTCTCGGTCGTCAGATCCAGCTCATCGAGCGCGACGACGAAGCGAAGAACGAACGCGGCGTCCAGGTTGCCCAGGAGTTGATCAACAAGGAAAAAGTATCCGCCACGGTTGGATTCATCAACACCGGCGTTGCGTTGGCCTCACAGCGTTTTTATCAGGAAGCAAAGATTCCGGTGATGAACAACGTCGCCACCGGCTCGATCGTCACCAAGCAGTTCGCCGACCAACCTGAAAACTACATTTTCCGCAACGCGGCCAATGACTCGATTCAATCGGCAATGATCGTCGAAGAAGCCGTCACCAAGCATAAGTTCACCAAACTGGCCATTCTCGCCGACTCCACCAACTATGGTCAGCTCGGTCGCGAAGATCTCGAAAAGGCGCTCGACAAGAAGGGCATCAAGCCAGTCGCTATCGAAAAGTACAACATCAAGGATGTTGACATGACGGCGCAGCTGCTCAAGGCAAAACAGGCAGGCGCGCAGGCTGTTCTCACTTACGGTATCGGACCTGAGTTGGCGCAGATTGCCAATGGGATGTAAAAGCTGGGCTGGAAGGTCCCGCTGATCGGAAGCTGGACGCTCTCGATGGCCAACTTTATCGATAACGCTGGCAAGAACGGGGACGGGACCTTGATGCCACAGACGTTCATCCAGGATGCGACCAACCCGAAACGCAAGGCCTTCATTGAAGGTTATGTCAAGACCTACAGCCCGCCAAACGGCCGTATTCCATCGCCGGTGTCTGCTGCCCAGGGCTACGACTCGATCTACCTGCTCGCTGCCGCGATGAAGCAAGCCGGCACGACCGATGGACCGAAAGTGCGCGAAGCGCTTGAGAACATCACGGAAAAAGTGGATGGCGTGGTGACAACCTACGCCAAGCCGTTCTCCAAAGATGATCATGAGGCGATCAAAATGGGCGTTCCGGTCTTTGGCGAAGTCAAAGGCGGGCGCGTCGTGTTGGCAAAGTAAAGTCGATACCGGCCACCGGATGAACATGCGCGTGGCCGTTTTAGCTTCATCACCACCCTCGACTGGCGTTGCGGGTGGTCCTAACTACCCATCCCACACGGTTCGACATGCGTACTTCCTGTCCACGGCAAAAAATTTGCGTGCTGGACATGATCGAGGTCACGCAATGATCGGTTCTCGTTGATACAGCTATCGGCTGTCAAGACAGCTGGTTTATAGGCGGAACTCATGGAAATCCTGCTTCAACTCGTATTTAGTGGCATCGCGCTCGGAATGATCTACGCCGTGATCGCGTTTGGCTATCAATTGACGTTCGCCACTTCCGGCACATTGAATTTCGGCCAGGGCGAAGCGTTGATGCTTGGCGCGCTGGTCGGACTCAGCCTGGTCGGCAATATTCATGGCGGTCCCTACCTGAATTACTGGCTGATGATTCCCATTGTCATTGTCTTCGGTGCGCTGCAAGGCATGCTGGTGGAATGGATCGGCGTGCGCCCGGCAATCAAGATCAAGTCCGAGTTCGGCTGGATCATGTCAACCATTGCATTGGCGATCATTTTCAAGAACGTGGCGGAAAATATCTGGGGCAAGGACGACCTCACATTTCCGACACCACTGACCGCGACCCCGTTTCAAATTCTTGGCGCAAACGTGCAGCCCATGCAGGTTGTGGTCGTGCTAGGCGCGCTTGCGATGATGCTGGCGGTAGAAATTTTCAACCGCAAATCGATCTACGGAAAGGCCGTCGTTGCAACCTCGAATGACCGCGACGCAGCCGGTTTGATGGGTATCAATACCCGCATGGTGATCACATTTTCGTACGCACTGTCGTCGGCAACTGCGGCCTTTGCCGGTGTGCTGGTCGCGCCGCTGACGCTGACCGGAGCGACGATGGGGACGGCACTGGGACTGAAGGCATTTGCCGTGGCCATCATTGGCGGTTTGACCTCAGGCATGGGTGTCATCGTTGGCGGCTTGATTCTCGGAATCGCTGAAACGACCACCGGATTTTATATCTCGACCGGCTACAAGGAAGTACCGGGACTGGTGTTGCTGTTGCTGGTATTGGCCATCAAGCCGGCAGGACTGTTCGGCAAAGCGGCAATCAAGAAAGTATGAACATGGACAAGAAAACACTTGCAGCATCGATCATCGGCATTGCGGTACTGGTGGCATTTCCGATCGTATTGCCGAACCCTTATTACATCCACCTTGCGGAAACCATCCTTATTTACGCCATCCTGTTGTTTGGCCTCGATATTGTCGTTGGTTACACCGGCCAGGTGTCGTTGGGTCACGCCGGGTTGTTTGGTATCGGGTCCTACACCACCGGCGTGCTGTACCTGAAATTCGGCCTGCCGATTCTGGTCGCGGCACCGGCCAGTATTGTCGTGACGGCGCTGTTTGGCGCAATTCTGGCGTTGCCCGCGCTGCGCGTCACGGGGCCGTATCTGGCCATGGTAACGCTGGCGTTCGGCACGATCATCCAGATCCTGATCAACGAAATGACCTTCCTCACCGAAGGACCGCTCGGGCTGAAAGTCGCCAAGCCATGGTTGTTCGGCCACAAGACCACCGAAGTCGAGTTCTTCTATCTGGTCGCGGTCCTGATGATTGTGTCGCTGGTTGTCGTGCACCGCATCATGAAATCACACCTGGGACGGGCCTTCCAGGCCTTGCGCGACAGCCCGATCGCGTCCGATTGCATGGGCGTCTCGGTCTATCGTTACAAGGTCTACGCGTTCGTGATCAGTGCGGCACTGGCCGGTCTCGCCGGCAGCCTGTACGCCTATTCGGAAGAATACATTTCGCCCAACACCTACAACTTCGAGCTGACCATCCTGTTCCTGCTGGCGGTCATCATGGGCGGGCGCAAGACCCGCAGTGGTGCGTTGCTGGGTGCGGCCATTGTCGTGATGTTGCCGAGTTTGCTGGCCGATATCGAACTGTTCCGGCAGATCGCAACGGCAGGTGCGGTGCTCGGTGTGCTGGTATCCGGATTCCTGCTCGCCAAAGGCCGCACCACGATGCGCGCCGTCGCGGTTCCGCTGGTGGCAACCATTGGCATGGCGGTGTTTTCCTACAAGCTCGAAAACATCACCGATTGGCGCCTGACAGTATTTGGCCTGATGACCCTGTTCGTTGTCTATTACCTGCAGGACGGGATCATCGGCTTCTTGCGCGGCCTGTTCATTCGCAGTTCGGTGCGCGAGACGGGCGACGCGAGCGCGGTCAAGGGTGACGCGACCAAGGCCTGGGTGGCAGCGGCGGGTAGTGCTGCGGCTGGTTCGAATCTGCTTTCCGCCAAACAGGTGTTGATGCAGTTCGGCGGTCTCAAGGCGCTCAATCATGTTGATCTGCATATCGTCAAAGGCACGGTACATGGCCTGATCGGGCCAAACGGTTCCGGCAAGAGCACGATGATGAATGTGTTGACGGGTATCTACAAACCCACTGCAGGCACGGTTGAATTCGATGGTCGCGTCATCTCCGGGCAGACGCCTGCCGCGATTGCGCTGGGTGGCGTCGCACGTACATTCCAGAACGTGCAACTGTTCGGCGAAATGACGGCGACGGAAAACGTCCTGGTCGGCTTGCACAACACCTTCCGCAGCAACGTTCTCGACGTGATGCTCCACACCCCGCGCTACAAGCGCGAGGCCGCCGAGGCCAACGTGCGTGCGGCCGGTATTCTGCAGTTCGCCGGACTGTCGGCGCTGGCCAACGAGGAAGCCCGCAATCTCCCCTACGGCAAGCAGCGCGTGCTCGAGATCGGCCGCGCGCTGGGCTTGAATCCCCAACTGCTGCTGCTTGATGAACCCGCCGCCGGATTGACGGCGCCGGATATCAAGGAGCTGGTGGCAATCATCCGCAAGATCAAGCAGCACGGCATCACGATTATCCTGATCGAGCATCACATGGACGTGGTGATGTCGATTTCCGACATCGTGACGGTGCTCGATTTTGGACAGAAGATCGCGGAAGGAAAGCCGGCCGAGGTGCAGGCCGATCCAAAGGTCATCGAAGCCTATCTGGGTGGCAGCGCGGGCGACGACGCCCCGGCTGTGGCCGCCGCACCGACGACAACTCACGCGGGAATCTGACATGCTCACTATCACCAATCTGGAAGCATCGTATGGCAAGGTTGAAGTGCTTCACGGCATTTCAATGAGCGTTCCGAAGGGCAAAGTCGTCACATTGATCGGCTCCAACGGCGCTGGAAAGACCACGACAATGCGGGCCATTTCAGGAATGATCAAGCCGAAAGCCGGCACCGTGACGCTCGACGGCAAGGACATCACCGGTCTCGAATCGCATCGGATTGCCCGTGCCGGCCTGGCGCATTCGCCGGAAGGGCGGCGGGTGTTTTCCACCATGAGCGTGACGGACAACCTGCTGCTGGGGGCCTTCCCGCGCTTTACCCGGTCGCGCCCGCGCGGCGACGTCAAGCTCGATCTCGAAAAGGCACTGGAGCTGTTTCCGCGCCTGAAGGAACGGCAGCATCAACTGGCCGGTACGCTGTCGGGTGGCGAGCAACAAATGCTGGCGATGGCGCGCGCGGTGATGCTCAACCCGGAAGTGATCCTGCTGGATGAGCCATCGATGGGGCTGGCGCCGATTCTCGTCGATGAGGTGTTCCGCATCATCGTCCGCTTGAAAGAGCAGGGCGTCACGATGCTGCTGGTCGAGCAGTTCGCTGCAGCGGCGCTCAACGTCGCCGATTACGGCTACGTGCTGGAAAACGGTCGCATTTCGGTGCACGGCCCGGCGGAAAAACTGAAAAACGACCCGGCGGTGCAAGCCGCCTACCTCGGCGGCGGTCAGCAGCACTGAGCGCTGCGGTCGCGTCATTCATCCCGATGTGATGACGCGGCGGTGGGTTCGGATGGGCGGAGCGGTTGCGCAATTCAATCGTTCTTGCGCCAGTAATCCGGCAGTGCATAGGCATGTCGCAGGAACTCAATGAAGGCGCGAATGCGCAGTGGCAAATGGCGGCGTTGCACGAAGACGGCGTAGATATCGTTGCCAGGCGCGGCGAACTGATCCAGCACCGTCACCAGTTGTCCTGCTTCGAGTTCACTGCCGACTTCCCACATCGAGCGCCACGCCAAACCCTTGCCGCTGACGGCCCAGTCGTGCAACACCTCGCCGTCATTGCACACCATGTTGCCGGCCACCTTCAGCGTCACATTCTTCCCATTTTGGCGAAACGTCCAGCCGCGCTGGCTGCCATCGCTGCTGATCGCCAGGCAGTTATGGCTGGTGAGCTGGTCGAGCGACTGCGGTGTGCCATGCCGCTTCAGATAGGCAGGCGACGCCACCACAACGCGCTGGTTCTCGGCCAGTTTGACCCCGACCATGCTTGAATCACTCAGCGCCGCGATGCGAATGGCGACATCGATGCCCTCGGTCAGCAGGTCGGCCAGCCGATCGTTCAGGTTCAACGTCACGTGGACATCGCGGTGCTCGGCCAGGAACGAGGGAATTAGCGGCGCGACATGCTGCCGGCCAAAGCCGGCTGGCGCGGAGATGGTTAAATGGCCGCTGGCGCGGGCGCTGCCGGCCGACGCCGCCATCTCCGCCTGTTGCAGGTCGCTCAGGATGCGCTGGCAATCCTCCAGAAAGCTGGTGCCCTCGGCAGTCAGGGCGATCTTGCGGGTGGTGCGCTGGACCAGCTTGACGCCCAGGCGCTCTTCCAGCGCATCGAGCCGACGCCCGATCATCGCCGGCGCAATGCCCTCGGCCCGCGCTGCGGCAGACAGGCTGCCGCGCGCAACGATCTCGACAAAGGTAGAAATTTGCTTGAACTGATCCATGGTGTCTGCTGTTGGTTTTCATTTGATATTAAAACACACAGATGAAATGATATTTCATCCGGTTAAGTCGAATTTTGTTTGCATATACTGGAGCCTCACGCTGCTACACGGTCTGGAGTCGTTGTAATGAACCTGCATGCCATTGTCTTTGACGCTTATGGAACACTGTTCGATGTGTACGCCATTGGCGCCCGGGCCGACCAGTTGTTTCCCGGACGCGGCGCCGAGCTGGCGCTGCACTGGCGCGACAAGCAGATCGAGTACACGCGCCTGCGCACCATGTGTTCGATGTACAAGCCGTTCTGGGAAGTCACGCAGGATGCCCTGGTGTTCTGCTGCAGGAAGCTCGGTCTTGAGCTGACGCTCGACGCACGCAGCGCGTTGATGGGCGAATACGCGAAGCTGCAACCCTTTCCGGAAAATCTCGACGTGCTCACGCAATTGCAGAACATGGGACTGAAGCTGGCAATCCTCTCGAACGGCAATCCACAAATGCTTGACACCGTAGTCGAGGCCGCCGGCATGCAAAGCCTGTTCAGCCATTTGCTCTCGGTCGACAGCGTGAAGAAATTCAAGACGGCCCCCGAGGCATACCAGCTCGGCACCGATGTCTTCGGCCATCCGGCCAGGAATCTGCTGTTCGTTTCCAGCAACTGCTGGGATGTCTGCGGCGCCAGCTGGTTTGGCTACACCACATTCTGGGTCAACCGTGCCGGGGCGCCACTGGAAGAACTCGGCGTGACACCCACGGCAACCGGCGCTTCGCTGACCGACCTGCTGGCTTGGGTCAAGCAGCAGCAGGCCTCCTGATTCATTTTCGTCAAACGCATTTTCATACCACCAAGGAAAACACCATGACCCAACTCTCCCTGCCAGAAGGCATGCAAATCAGTGGCACCATCCTGCCGGCCTATGCCCAGATCCTGACCCCGGATGCATTGGCGCTGGTTGCGAAACTGAGCCGCTCCTTCGAAGCCCGCCGTCAGGAATTGCTGGCACTGCGGGTACAACGGGCGGCGCGTCTGGACGCCGGCGAGCGTCCCGATTTTCTGGCCGACACCGCCCACATCCGCAGCGGTGACTGGAAGATTGCGCCGATCCCGAAGGCGCTGGAATGCCGACGCGTCGAGATTACCGGACCGGTCGAACGCAAGATGGTGATCAACGCCTTCAATTCCGGCGCGGACAGCTACATGACCGACTTCGAAGATTCGAATTCGCCGGTCTGGGATAACCAGATCAGCGGACAGATCAACCTGATGGATGCCATCCGCAAGACCATCACGCTGGAACAGAACGGCAAGACCTATCGGCTCAACGACAAGGTCGCCACGCTGGTGGTGCGCCCGCGCGGCTGGCACCTCGACGAAAAGCATGTGCTGGTCGATGGCAAGCGCGTCTCGGGCGGTGTGTTTGATTTTGCCCTGTTCATGTTCCATAACGCGAAAGAGTTGCTGGCACGTGGCGCCGGTCCGTACTTCTATTTGCCAAAAATGGAATCGCATCTGGAAGCGCGCCTGTGGAACGACATCTTCGTCATGACGCAAAATGAACTCGGCCTGCCACAAGGCACCATCAAGGCCACCGTGCTGATTGAAACCATCCTTGCAGCATTCGAGATGGATGAAATCCTGTATGAGCTGCGCGAGCACAGCGCCGGTTTGAATGCCGGCCGTTGGGACTACATTTTCTCGTGCATCAAGAAGTTCAAGCTGGACAAGGACTTCTGTCTTGCCGATCGCGCCAAGGTCACCATGACGGCGCCGTTCATGCGCTCGTATGCCTTGCTGTTGCTGCAGACCTGCCACAAGCGCAACGCCCCGGCCATTGGCGGCATGGCCGCGCTGATTCCGATCAAGAACGATCCGGCCAAGAACGACATCGCGATGGGCGGCGTGCGCACCGACAAGGCGCGCGATGCGACCGACGGCTACGACGGCGGCTGGGTGGCGCATCCGGGTCTGGTCGAACTGGCGATGGCGGAATTCAAGAAGGTGCTGGGCGACAAACCCAACCAGATCGACAAGCAGCGCCCCGACGTCGTGGTCACCGCGGCTGATCTGTTGAATTTTCAACCGGAAACGCCGATCACCGAAGCCGGCCTGCGCTACAACATCAACGTCGGGATTCATTATCTCGGCGCCTGGCTGGCCGGCAATGGCTGCGTACCGATCCACAATCTGATGGAAGACGCTGCCACGGCAGAGATCAGCCGCAGCCAGGTCTGGCAATGGATCCGTTCGGACAAGGGCGTGCTGGAGGACGGTCGCAAGGTCACCGCCGCGATGGTGCGCGCGATGATTCCGGAAGAGCTGGTGAAGGTCAAGGAGATCGCCGGCAGCGGCGCCACTTACGACCGGGCCGCGACCATTTTCGAAGAGATGTCGACGTCGGAATCGTTTGCAGAATTTCTGACGCTGCCGCTGTACGAAGAAATCTGATTCAACAACTCCTGCGTTCGCAGGCATGAAAAAGCGGCACATCGTGAAGACGATGTGCCGCTTTTTTTTAGGCCCGGATGAATCTCAGGATTTCTGCCGCTCCGGTTCTTCTGCGTAGGAAGCATGCAGATGCACGGGCTGGTCGCCCTTGCGCCGCATGCGAATGTTGAGCAGCTCAACCACTACCGCAAATGCCATCGCGCTGTAGATATACGCACGCGGCACATGATGGCCGAAGCCTTCGGCGATCAGGACCACCGCAATCACGACCAGGAATGCGAGCGCGAGGATCTTGATGGTCGGGTGCGCCGAAATGAAGCGCCCGATCGGGCCGGCAAAAAACATCATCATGGCCACGGACGCCACCACGGCGGCCACCATCACGGCGACCTGGTCGACCATGCCGACGGCGGTAATGATCGAATCCAGCGAGAACACGATGTCGACCAGCATGATTTGCAGGACTACAGCCTGCATGGTCGCCGCTACCTTGCTGCTCTGGACGCCCTCGGTGCCTTCCATCGACTGATGGATTTCGCCGATACTTTTCCAGAGCAGGAACAGGCCGCCGCACAACAGGATCAGGTCACGTCCGGACACGCCATGCTCGAACAGTGTCAGGATCGGTTTGGTCAGCCCGATCACCCACGACAGCACCAGCAGCAAACCGATGCGCATGAACATGGCCAGGAACAAGCCCATCCGCCGCGCCCATTCGCGCCGGGCGGGCGGCAGCTTGTCGACCAGGATCGCAATGAAGATGATGTTGTCGATCCCCAGCACCAGCTCGAGCAAGGTCAGTGTGGCAAACGCCGCCCAGATTTGCGGGTCGGATAAAAGTTCAAGCATGAATCAGATCCTTGTCAGTCGTTGCGCGGCTTAGTCGTCACGACCCATGAACCCCAGCAGTTGCAACAGGCTGGTGAACAGGTTGAAGATCGAAACGAACAGGCTCAGCGTCGCCATGACGTAATTGGTTTCGCCGCCGCGTACGATATTGTTGGTCTCGTACAGAATCATCCCGGACATCAACAGGACGAATACTGCCGACACGGTTAGTGACAGCGCCGGGATCTGCAGGAACAAGCCAGCCAGCGAGGCCAGGAACGCCACCAGGATGCCGATGGTAAGGAACCCGCCCATCATGGTCAGGTCACGCTTGGTTGTCAGTGCGTAGGCCGACAGCGCCACGAAAATCGATGCGGTGCCACCAAAGGCAAGCATCACGGTCTGGGCGCCGTTGGGCATGTTCAGGTACTGGCTGATGATCGGACCGAGCGTGTATCCCATGAAGCCGGTCAGGGCGAACAGGAATCCAACCCCCATCCCCTGGTCGCGGTATTTGGTGACTGCGAACAGCAGGCCGAAGTAGCCGACCAGCGTGATGATGATGCCGGGCGAGGGCAGGCCCAATGCGGCGGTGGCGCCGGCAGTGATGGCGCTGAAGGTCAGGCAGGCCGACAGCAACAGGTAGGTATTGCGCAGCACGCGGCGGGCATTGCTGTCCAGTACGGTGCTGATTGACGCGGCATCCCTTGCAGAATTGCCGAAAAGAGAATGACGATCGTTCATGGCGTTTTCCTTCAAAAAATTGAACAGGCGACGGAGATGGTTAACCGACCGGCCGAGTGTAGGGTGATTGCGTTTTTATAAAAAGCGAAGATAATCGAATCATTACTTCGTAAAAGCAGAACAATGAAAAATACCGGACTGAACCTGCGGCACCTGTATTACTTCTGGATCGTGGCCAAGGAAGACAGCATCACACGGGCTGCGGAACGCCTGGGCGTGGCGATCCAGACCATCAGCACGCAGCTCGCACTGCTGGAAAAATCGATCGGCAAGTCGCTCTTTGCACCGCAAGGCCGGCGACTGGTGTTGACCGAAGCTGGCCGGATCGCAATGCGCTATGCCGAGCAGATTTTTGCGCTGGGCGAACAAATGGAAGCGGCGCTGGCCGATCTGGATGTCGAGCCGACCATGCGGCTGACCGTCGGCATTTCGGATTCGTTGCCCAAGCTGATCGCCTCGCGCCTGCTGGACGCGGCATTGGCCCTGCCGCAGCGGGTCAAGCTGGTGTGTTTTGAAGATCGGTTTGAAGTCTTGCTGGGCGAACTGAAAGTGCACAAGCTCGACGTGGTGCTGACCGACCGTCCGGTGCATGCCGGCACCGTCCTGCGGGTGTTCAGCCATTTGCTGGGGGAGAGCGAGCTGATGCTGTTCGGTGTGGCGGCATTGGCGGACCAGTACCGGCGCGGTTTTCCGGCCAGTCTGAACGGTGCGCCGTTGCTGCTGCCGACACGCAACAACGCCATTCGCGGACGCATCGATCACTGGTTCGAGACCAATGAGATTCGCGCCGATGTGGTCGGCGAGTTCGATGACAATGCGCTGCTCAATACCTTCGGATGGCGCGGGCTGGGATTATTTCCGGCGCCTTCCGCGCTGGCGAACGACGTCGCCGCACAGTTCGGCGCGGTGCCGGTTGGATCGCTCACCGGCGTGCGTGAACAGTTTTACGCGATTTCGAACGAGCGCAAGATCAAGCACCCGGCGGTGGAGGCGATCCTGTCGGCGATCCACCGCACCGACTTCGTCTAGCTTACAGCGAGCGCACGTAGGCGCGAATTCCCGCCAGCAGCATTTCGACCGCCATCGCTGTGAGGATCAGTCCCATCAGTCGCTCAAACGCGATCATGGCGCGCTCACCAAGTACCCGTTGCATCCGTTCGGCGCCCAGCAGCACCGCCAGCCAGACCACCGCCACGGCCGACAGCGCGGCGACATGCAACAGCACGTCGGTGTTGCTGTCGGAGGAAAACAGCAGCACGGTTGCCAGTGCCGAGGGACCGGCCAGCGCTGGAATCGCCAGCGGCACGATGAAGGGTTCGTGATTGGTATCGGTATCGCCAAACACGCCGCCCGGTTGCGGGAACACCATGCGCAGCGCGATCAGGAACAGGATCACGCCGCCGCCAATGCGCAGTGCATTTTCCGACAGCTGCAGCGCGGTCAGAAAATGCCGGCCGAAGAACATGAACAGTAACAGCAGCACGAACGCAA
This sequence comes from Actimicrobium sp. GrIS 1.19, assembly GCF_035984655.1. Taxonomy (NCBI): domain Bacteria; kingdom Pseudomonadati; phylum Pseudomonadota; class Betaproteobacteria; order Burkholderiales; family Oxalobacteraceae; genus Actimicrobium; species Actimicrobium sp. GrIS 1.19. Next base: position 52,309 of record NZ_JAXCHT010000005.1, read on the forward strand.
TCAGGCATTCGCGCACCACGACGATCCAGCGGCGTTCGCGCGGCACGTTGCGCAGGGCGCTGACAAACAAGGGGACATTGCCAAACGGGTCAGTCACAAGGAACAGCAGGATGAAAGCCTGAAAGAAGGTATTGCTCATGCGTCGGCCATCACGTCAAAAGGGAAAAGCGCAGCAGGATAGCGTAGTGCCGTCCCCGCTGACAGCCATTCTTTCCTTGCACTCCGGATAACCTGTGCAACGCCAGAAGGATTTGAAGTCACCGCTGCGCAAAACCATCCTGCGCCGACACGCAGGACAGGTCGGGCTGCGGAAGTCGCCACGCACGGCCGTCTCAAGCAGCGCCTCCTGCTGCTGCGGCGCCAGCGCCTGAATCCGCTTGAGCATGGTCGGCCCGTCCATCAGGATCATGCCGACGCCGCGTCCGGCGGCGCTGGCCTGGGCGCTGAAACTGGCGGACGTCAGAAAGAAAGCCTGTTTCAGCTGGTCATGCACAAGTACCGCATACAGTGCCCGCACCCGCTCGACCTCAACGGTGATCACGCCGGCTCGGGTCCGGCCAACGGCGTGCGGCGCCGCGCTCGCCGATTGCCGGATGCTCAGGTTGGCATCGCTGGCCGGTCCGGCGTTGGTGGCTACCGCATCCATGCCCAGCATGCGCAGAAAGCCGACACAGACTTCTTCAAACCGGCACCATTCCAGTTCCTGCAGCAGATCGAGTGTCCAGCAGACAGGCGCTGCCGGATGCCGCATTGCCGGGTCCGGCGCAAGTTGGCGCGATTGCGTGGGAATGGCGTTGGTGTGCGCGAACGAATGACCGGAGCGGATGACGCCGGGGCTGTGCATCCCGCTGCGGCGCTCGCGCGTATCGTGATTGGTATCGGCCCAGGTATTGAGCGGATCGGCGTTCTGCCACTGCGATTGCATGGTGCTGTTGCGCATGCTGCTGCGCATGACGGTGGTCGCACGGGACTTGCGCTGCACGCTTTTGGCCGGCCGGAACAGGGTGCGGCGCGCCAGTTGGGCGACCCACAACAGAATGCTGCCCAGCCACAGCACCAGCAACGTGGTCGCCATCGCGCCCACCGCATCGTCGCCAAGCGCCGGGAAAAAGGGGATCAAGCCAAATCGCAGCACACCGTAAGCAATGCCAACCACGATCACGACAACGGTCGTGATGCCAAATGGGTTTGCTGCGTGTCGACCGCCTGCCATGGTTGTGCTCTTGAAGAAAGTGATGGGACATTATCCGACAGCTTGTGGCAGATATGGATGGAATTCAACTTTTCCGCGACACAATCGCTGTTGCGTCCTTGCCAGAGTTGGAATGCGGACACATCGCCCGCACCATCGACCGCAATGCCGGGGCGATAGCCGCGTTCCGAACGCGCGCCGTCAGGCCGCCGTCAGGGCCAGCGTGTCATGTCGTGCGGGTGCACCCGGTTCGTTGCGGCTGTCGGCCAGCTGGAACACCTGCTGCGCCTCGGCCAATACCGCCGCCTGTTGCTGGGTGCTTTGTGCGGCAGCGGCGGCCTGGTCGATCAGCATCGTGTTTTCGTGCGTGACGGCATTCATCTGGCCAAGCGCTGCGTTGACGCGCGCGATGCCGCTGTTCTGTTGCGCGCTGACGGCGGTGATTTCACTCATGATGTCGGTGACCTTGCCGACCGACGCGACGATTTCTTCCATGGTTTGCCCGGCCTGGTTGACCAGGCTGTTGCCGGCGTTGACCTTGTCGACGGAATCACCGATCAGCGTTTTGATTTCGCGCGCGGCGCTGGCCGAGCGCTGTGCCAGATTGCGCACCTCGGTGGCGACCACGGCAAATCCGCGACCTTGTTCCCCGGCGCGGGCTGCTTCGACAGCCGCGTTCAGGGCGAGGATATTGGTTTGAAATGCAATGCTGTCGATAACGCCAATGATGTCGACGATCTTGTGCGAACTATCCTTGATGGAGCTCATTGTCAGAACCACTTGCTGCACGGCTTCGCCGCCGCGCAGCGCCACGCCCGAGGCACTGGCAACCAGCGCCTTGGCCTGCAAGGCATTGTCGGCGTTCTGTTCAACCGTGATCGTCAGCTCGCGCATTGAATTGGCAGTGGCATTCAGCGACTGGGTTTGCTCGTCGGCGCGGCTGGAGAGCTCACGGTTGCCGTCGGCGATGTCATGCGCGGCGCTGGCGACGGTATCGGTGCCGTGGCGCACGTCGCTGACGATCTTTGTCAGACTGTCGTTCATGTCGCGCAAGGCATCGAGCAACTGGCCGGTTTCATCGCCGGAGGTGGTACGAATGGTGGTGGTCAGATCGCCCGCTGCCACGCGACGGGCAATGCCGACGGCCTGGATCAGCGGCCCGGTGATCGAGCGCGTGATACCGAAGGCGCAGCCAATCCCCGCCAGCAGCGCAACGATTCCGAGAATGATGGTCATGCGCAGCGATGCGGCAATCTCCTGCTGGCTGCGTGCGCCGCTGACTTCGACCTGTTTGGTCTGCAGACCGACCAGCGCATGAATTTTGTCGAGCAGGCGGTCGAGCGACGGAAAGGTTTCGGTGTTCATCATCCTGGCCGCATCATCGCGGCGGTCTTCTTCGACCAGATCGGCCACCTTCAGGAACGACACCGAGTAGCTGGCGCGGGCGGCCTGGATTTCCTTGATCAGGTCTTTCTCCTGCGCGCCGGTAACCAGTTTTTCGAGGCTGGCGAGGGCGGCGTCAATCGCCTTCTTGTTGCTGTCGATGCGGGCGTAACTGATGGCGCGCTGGTCGCGGTCGCTGATGAACAGCGCCAGGGTGCGGCGCACGTCGTCGCGGGCGGCGGTATCGATGGCGGTGGCGGCGCCGGCCATGACCCAGTCCTGCTCGATGATCTGTTTGTTATCTGCCGAAAAAGAAAGGAAGCGGCTGACGCTCACCAGCAAAATTGCCAGCATCAACACCATCATGACGCCGAAGCCGGCGGCCAGGCGCACGCCGATTTTCAAATTGCCAAATATCATCGAAAGCTCCCTGCTTCACTTCAAGTTTTTGAGTCGCACATGCGGCAGTGGCCCGCCCGGGGTCGATGAAACGACAGGGCAATTGGCGACAATGCCGGTCGCTGAAATCGTTACCTCGCCTTGTTCCTGGGCTTGCAGCACTTCCTCTTCGGAGCGCAACACCCTGGGGGTTTTGCCAGCGAGCCAGCTTACCTTATGGACTTGCCACAACGGAGAATAATTTTGATCGGTGTTGCTCGCGCCAATCGGCATGGGGCGCGATGGCAACACACTGCCTTGTTTGAAATTCGTGAAGCCGTAAATCCGATCGGTGGCAACGCGCTGGCCCGGTGTTTTCGGTTCGGCGGGCAGGGCATTGGCCAGTTTCGGCACGTAGTTGGCGCCAGCCTGGCGTGCTGCGTCCGGGTCGGAAACATCGGTGGTGATGTAGTACACCGGCTGGCCCTCGAACCAGCCCGCAATCAGCGGGATCTCCGCCACCATTCCGGAGTCCTGGGGCGCGGCGGCGATGGCCGGCGTCATTGGCGAGCATGCAGCAACGGCCATGCATGCCAGCGTGCGGCGGCAAGCGCGCAGGCTCATGCACATGCCATGAAAATTTGTTGTCATCTGGATGGGTTCTGATGGACTGACGGATAGCAGCCGGAAGGGTTTCCGGTGTCCGTCAGTCGCTGGTCGTGCTGCAAACTTACATTGTCGAAAAATTATTCGGCAGTCTTGACCTTGCCCATGAAGTCACGTTTGCCGATCTCGACGCCGTTATGGCGCAGCAGCGCGTAGGCGGTGGTGACGTGGAAAAAGAACTGCGGCAGCGCGTAATGGAGCAGATATGTCAGGCCCTTGAAGTTCTTGCTGTTCGGGCCGGCGCTGGTGCTGATGTCGCGTTCTTCGCTGCCATCGATTTGCGCTGCATCGAGCGTGTCGATGAACGCCAGGGTTTTGGCGATGCGCGCTTGCAGCTCGGCGAAGGTTTGCTCGGTATCGTCGTATTTCGGTACCTCGACGCCGGCCAGCCGGGCGCAGGCGCCCTTGGCAAAATCGGCAGCGATCAGCACCTGGCGCGTCAATGCAAACATGTCCGGGAACAGGCGGGCCTGCAGCAGGGCATTGGCGTCGATCTTCTTTTCCGTGGCGTGCGCCTCGGCCTTGGCCAGCACATCGGAGAGGCTGCTGAGCATTTGTTTGAAGACCGGCACGGAGGCGGCGTACATCGAGATTGTCATGGAATTCTCCTGGAAAAGTGCTGTGATGATAGCGTAATCCTTTGGTCTGCGTGGCGCTCGGAAACGCGCATTTCGGGTTACGATGATTGCCACAAAAATATCAGGCCGGGAGCCCTATGCTGATCGCAGAACCAAAGCGTGCATCGCGTCGCCAGTTTCTTCTTGTGGCGCTTGGCGTCACCGGCGCACTGACCATTGGCTGGGGGCTGGCGCCGCCGCGCCAGCGACTCGTCGGCAGCAGGCCGTTGCCACTGCTCGAGGGTGAAATCGCGCTCAACGGCTGGATCAAGATCGCCCGCGATGGCACGGTTACGGTGGCGATGCCGCGCAGTGAAATGGGGCAGGGCGTGCATACGGCACTGCCGATGCTGGTGGCCGAAGAACTCGACGTGGCGCTGTCGACCGTGCAGATCATGCAGGCGCCGATCGACAAGATCTATGGCAACGTTGCGATGCTGCCGGACGCACTGCCATTCCATCCGGATGAGCACGGCGTCGTCAAGCGCAGCGCGCAATGGCTGACTGCCAAGGCGGCGCGCGAGCTGGGCATCATGGTCACCGGCGGGTCGTCCAGCATCAAGGATGCGTGGGGACCGATGCGCGAGGCCGGTGCGACGGCGCGGGCACTGCTGGTGGCGGCGGCGGCGCGGCAGTGGAAGGTGCCCGCGTCCGAGTGCAGCACCGCTGACGGTGTGGTCAGCCATGCCAACGGCAGCCGCGCCACCTATGGCGAGTTGGCGGCCACGGCGGCCACCGGCAGTCCGGGCGAAATCCGCCTCAAGAACGTCGGGCAATTCAAGCTGATCGGGACGCCACAGGCACGCCGCGACAGTCCCGCCAAGGTGGATGGCAGTGCGCTGTTCGGGCTCGACGTGCGCCCGCCCGGGCTGGTGTATGCGGCAGTCCGGATGGCGCCGACGATCGGCGGCAGTGTCAAACAATTCGATGCGGCAGCAATCCTGGGGATGCCGGGCGTGCTGGCCGTGACGGATTTTTCCAAGGCCGCCGGCGGCGTCGCCGGCATCGCGGTCATCGCCAGGTCATTCTGGCAGGCCAGGGCGGCGGCGCAGGCGTTGCCGGTGACCTGGGAGGCGGGCCCGCATGCGGCCCTCAACAGCGCCGACATCTTCAAGGACCTGGCCACGCGGCTCGACACCGAAAGCGGATTCACCTATCACAGCACGGGTGATCTCGGCGCCGGCAGCGCTGGCGGGAAGACCATCAAGGCGCAGTACCAGGCGCCGTTTCTCGCGCATGCAGCACTGGAGCCGGTCAATTGCACTGCGCAGGTCAGGAATGGCAAGGTCACCTTGTGGGCCGCCACGCAAGTGCCGAGTATTGCTGTCGGTGCGGCCGCCAGCGTGGCCGGGGTCGGCAACGCCGATGTCAGCCTGCACGTGACTTACCTCGGCGGCGGCTTCGGCCGGCGTCTCGAAGTCGACATGGTGCGGCAGGCAGTGGCCATTGCACTGGCGGCCAAAGGCGCACCGGTGCAGCTGATCTGGACCCGCGAAGATGACATTGCGCATGACGTATTTCGACCCGCTGCGCTGGCGCGCTTTACGGCGACACTGGACGCGGCCGGAAACGTCCTCGCCTGGGACAACAAGTCGGCGTCCGGCTCGGTGACGCAGCAGTTCCTTGCGCGTACCTTCGGCCTGCCCGGCGGCGGGCCCGACAAGACGACGGCGGAAGGCGAGTTCGACATGCCGTACGAATTTCCCAACCAGCGCATCGCCCATGTGATTGCGGAAACCGCGTTGCCAATCGGTTATTGGCGCTCGGTGGGGCACTCGCACAATGCCTTTTTCAAGGAAAGCTTCATCGACGAGCTGGCGCAGGCGGCGGGCAAGGATGCCGTACTGTTCCGGCGCGATCTGTTGAAAAACCATCCGCGCCATCTGGCCGTGCTGAACGCCGCGATCGACAAGGCCGGCACGCCGGCAAGCGGGCGCGCGCACGGAGTCGCCCTGCATCAGTCATTCGGCAGCATCGTGGCCGAGGTGGCCGAAGTCTCGATCGAAGACAAGGCAATCCGGGTGCACAAGGTGATCTGCGCGGTCGATTGCGGTATTGCCGTCAATCCGAACATTATTGCGCAACAGATGGAATCGGCCGTGATCTTCGGCTTGAGCGCGGCACTGTTCGGCGCCATCACGATCAAGGATGGCAAGATCGAGCAGAGCAATTTTCATGATTATCCGATCCTGCGCATGCACCAGGCGCCGCTGGTCGAAACGATCATCCTCCCCAGCGCCGAAGCGCCGGAAGGGATTGGCGAGCCGGGGGTTCCGCCGATTGCGCCAGCGGTGGCCAACGCCGTGTTCAAGCTCACCGGCCAGCGTTTGCGCAGCCTGCCGTTGCGTTTGGCATGAGTAATCTGTGAACGATTGCAACTTTTTGGTGTGGAGTCGCCGCGACGCCGAGCAGGCAATTTACTTTCCTGCGGGAACTATTTAGACTCCGGCATACGACCTCTGCCCACGCAGAGATTTCAAGAGGGCAAACCTGTCGAAAGGCAGCGACGCAAAGCTTCCGGCCTACCGCGCATCAGCGCCATGGCAGCGGGGCCGCCAACGTCGTGGCTGCAGTTTCCGGCTTTGCCGGACTGACCGGTCCGACCTTGTCCGCGCCGCCCTCGCACCTTGTTGAGGCGACGCTGTCATGACCATCCTTTCGACTGTAATCAAATCGGCGCCGTATGCGCTCAGCCTGTGCGCAGCCGCGCTGATCAGTGCCTGCGGCGGCGGTGGCGAAACGAGCGCCACCATGACGCCGTCCCAGGACGTGGCGCCGATGGTCAATGCGACAACCACGTTCGTGATGGATACGGCGATCTTGCCGGAAAGCGCCGCTGCGATGCTGGCGCTACCGTCGTTTCGCATGGCGCCGGCACTGCTGGCTGTGCCGGAGCAGAGCGATGGCGCCAGGGCCGCACGCCACGTGCACCGACGCCTGGTCGATGGCGAACTGGCGCAGTTGTCGAACCGTCGCCTGACCGTGGACATGCTGCGGCGTGCCGGTGCGCGCACGCCGGACGCAGACCTGACGTTGAACGCCGACGAGGCGATCACGCCAATGGCCGGCACCACGCTGGTATCGACTTACACGCCGGCGCAGATTCGCGCCGCGTATGGCATGACCGCGTTGCCGGCTCCGGGCCAGGCATTGAGTGCGGCACAGGCAGCGCAGCTGGGCGCCGGTCAGACCATCTATATCGTCGATGCGATGCATGACGCGAACCTGCTGGCCGAACTGGCGGCGTTCAATCAGAAATTCGGGCTGCCAGCCTGCAGCAGCAAACTCATCACGCCGTCTACCGTCTTGCCGCTGGCCGCCGCCGGTACCACCGGTTGCGAGCTGGCCGTGGTGTACACCAATGCCAGCGGCGTGCGCAGCAGTACGCCACCCGCGGTCGATGCGGGTTGGGCCACCGAGATCACGCTGGACGTCCAATGGGCCCATGCCACTGCGCCACTGGCGCGGATCATTCTGATCGAGGCTGCCGATGCGTCGTTGAACAGTTTGCTGGGCGCGATCAAGCTGGCCAACGCCATGGGCCCCGGCGTGGTGTCGATGAGTTTCGGCGCCAACGAAGGCAGCTGGACGGCCTCGGTCGACAGCGCCTTTACTGCCGCCGGCATGACCTATCTGGCCGCCACCGGCGACTCCGGCGCGGCAGTATCGTGGCCGGCAGTGTCGCCGAACGTGGTCGCCGTCGGCGGCACCTCGCTGACGTATTCCGGCAGTGGTGCGCGCAGCGAAGTGGGCTGGTCCGGCACCGGTGGTGGCATCAGTGCTTACGTGCCGACGCCGGCATACCAGACCAACGCCGTGCCCGGCCTGGGCACAGTCGCGCGTCGCAGCGTGGCCGATGTGGCCTTCAATGCCGACCCGAGTACCGGTCAATATGTCGCCGTGCAGGGCCAGGGCAGTGCTGCGGTGAGCTGGGTCAGCGCCGGCGGTACCAGTCTGTCGACGCCACAATGGGCAGGTTTGATCGCGGTGGCAAATGCCACCCGCGCGCAGGCCGCCAGGCCGGCGCTGGGCGCGCCGCATGCCGTGTTGTATGGCCAGATTGGTGCGGTGCCGGGTAATTACGCCAGCGCCTTCGCCGATATCATCAAGGGCTCGGACGGCAGCTGCGCCGGCTGCAGCGCGAAGCTGGGCTACGACACGCTGTCCGGACTCGGTACGCCGAATGTCAACAGCCTGATCAGCGTGCTGTCCGGCGTAACGGCTGCCGCGCCACCGCCGGTCGTGACGGCGGCCGGGATTGCCGGCACCGCGGGTGTGCCGCTGGCGTTCACGGTATCGGCCAGCGGGCCGAATCCGCTCACGTATCTGCTCAGCGGCGCGCCGGCCGGCATGAGCATCGGCGCTACCGGCATCGTCAACTGGGCCGCGCCGATCGTCGGTACCTACCCGGTTGGTGTGATTGCCAAGGACAGCAAGTCAGGCTTGAGCGGGCAGGCTACCTATACCGTGACAATTTCGGCGCCAGCGCCACCGCAGATTGCAGCAGCCGCGGTCAGCGGCAATGTGGGCACGGCGCTGGGCTTCCAGGTGGCGGTCACGGCAGTCAATCCCGTCACCTATGCCTTGAGCGGCGCACCCGCCGGCATGACGATCAGTACCACCGGCGGCGTGAGCTGGCCGGCGCCAGTGGCCGGCACCTACAAGGTGACGGTGAGCGCCCGTGACAGCAAGACCGGATTGACCGGACAAGGCATCATCACCGTCGCCATCGCCGCGCCATTGCCGCCGGTGGTGAGCGCCGCGACCATCACCGGCAAGCCGGGCACGGCATTGTCGTATGCAGTCGGCGTGGTGGCGCCGAACGCGGTCAGCTTCAGCCTGGTCGGTGCGCCCGTTGGCATGAGCATTGGCAGCAACGGCGTTCTGGTGTGGGCCAACCCGGTGCTGGGAAATTATGCGGTGACGGTGGTGGCGAAGGATGGCAAGACCGGTTTGAGCGGGCAGGGCGTGCTGACACTGAAGATCGCCGCCGCCGGTCCGGTCATCAGCGCAGCGCCGATGACTGGCGTGGCCGGCAAGGCGTTGAGCGGGGCCGTCACCATTACCGATCCGGGCGCAACCTCCCTGTCGATTTCGATTTCCGGCGTGCCGTTGGGCATGGGCTTTTCCATCAACGGACTGACCCTGACGGCAAACTGGCCCAGCCCGGTGGTCGGTGTTTACAACTTGACGGTAGTGGTGACGGATTCCGCCGGATTGAGCGCCAAGCTGGTGGTGCCGGTGACGGTCACGGCGAAATAAGCGCCGCGCATCCGGACGATGTCAACCGGCCGCCAGCCGCGCGGCCAGATGCTTGTGGTCACGCCAGCGCTGGCGTTCGGCGCTGGCGGCGGTGTCGGCGGCGAGTTCGTCCAGTGACTTGTTCACGAGTGACTGCAGCAGCCGGTCGGCCACTGCCAGGGCCGGTACGACGGTGCCAAAAAAAGCCACCTGCGCACCGCGCTGTACCAGCAGTGTGGGAAAATTCTCGACATCGAAATCACCCAGCAGGTCGGCCTGGTCTTCAATGTCGATCCACAGGAAATGCTGCTCGGGATGGCGTGCCGCGAGCGCCTCGAAAGTAGTGCGGTAATCGCGGCAGGCGTCGCACCAGCCGGCGCACAAACAGGCCACCAGCAGCGTGTCGCTGCGCAGCCAGTCGCGCAACGTGGGCAGGGTCTCGCTGGAAAGTGTCAGGACGGGCATGGAGCTGGAGGCGAAGTGGCGCAGGCGTCATCGTAAACCATCTTTGTGCAGCGCAGAAGATTTGACGGAATACTGCGAAATAAAAGACCTGCGCGGTAAAATGCCGCCATGCCGATCATTCTCTCCCTCGAAACATCGTCTGACATTGCCTCAGTCGCCCTGCTGCACGGCGATGTCCTGCAAAGCCTGCAGGCCGCCGGCGCGCAAACCCATTCCCAAACCCTGCTGCCGATGGTGGCGCAACTGCTGGCCGATGCCAACCTGACGCTGGCGCAGTGCGACGCGATCGCCTTTGGCGCCGGTCCCGGCTCATTCACCGGCGTGCGCACGGCGTGCGGCGTGGCGCAGGGCCTGGCGTTCGGCGCCGATCGTCCGGTAGTAGCGATCAGCACGCTCGAAGCGATGGCGCAAGCCTGTCATGACGCCACCGGCGCACCTGCAGTGCTGGCCGTGCTGGATGCGCGCATGGGCGAAGTCTACTGGGCGCAATACCAGTTCAGTCCGGCCCTGCAGGTGGTGCTGGCGCCGCGTCTTTCAGCGCCCGAGGCGGTGCAACCCAGCGGCACAGTCACCGCCTGCGGCAATGGCCTGACGGCCTGTGCCGCGCAGTTTGCCGAGGCCGGATTCAGCCAGGGTGCGCGCGCCGACCTGATGCCGCATGCGGCCCAGGTGGCGCTGCTGGCGCGGACTGCGCTGGCGGCCGGACTGCAGGTCGCCGCGCGCGATGCGCAGCCGCTGTATCTGCGCAACCAGGTTGCCCTGACCACCGCCGAGCGCCTGCTGAAAAGCCAACAGGTGGCGGCGTGAGCGCTGTCATCCAGCTGCCGCCCGAGTTTGCGTTGCCGCTGCATTTCGCCGTGATGGAAGTCGCGGATTTGCCGGCCGTGATGGCGATTGAAGACGACGTCTACCCGCATCCCTGGACCCGCGGCAATTTTCTCGATTCGCTCAAAAGCGGTTACCAGACCTGGGTGCTGCGCGACGCCGACGGTGCGCTGCTGGGTTACTTCCTGCTGATGCTGAGCGTGGACGAGGCCCATCTGCTCAATATCTCGGTGCGCGGCGATCTGCACGGCCACGGTCTCGGTCGTTATCTGCTGGCCAAAGTCATCGACGTGGCCAATGAAAACATCCTCAGTTCGGTGCTGCTCGAAGTGCGGCCCACCAACCGGCGTGCACTGGCGGTCTATGAACGCTTTGGTTTCATCCGGATTGGCGTGCGCAAGAAGTATTACCCGGCCGCCGCCGGCCAGCGCGAGGACGCCATCGTGATGCGTTTTTCGCTATGAACGAACGGCGCGCAGCAGTACTGCAGGAACTCGGCATCGGCCCGGTGTGGCTGCGCCGCACCCGTCCGGCACTGGAGGCAGCAGTTGCCGCCGTCCCGGTAGCGCATCAGGAGTTGCCCGTTGCGGCAGCGCCGCCGACACCAGCTCGGCAGACTCCAGCGCCGCCGACACCAGTGCCGCCGCCAGCGAGTGCGGTCTCGGCCTGGGATGCGCCGGCGCAGCCTGCGGTGGCACTGGCCGTCACGCCAAACCATTCCGATGCCGAAATCGCGGCCATGAGCTGGACCCAGTTGCAGGACGCCGTGTCGAATTGCACGCGTTGCGGGCTGTGCCGCAGTCGCACCCGGGCGGTGTTCGGCAGTGGCGACGCGAAGGCGCACTGGCTGTTCGTCGGTGAAGGTCCGGGTCGGGCCGAGGACCAGCAGGGCACGCCGTTTGTCGGCCCGGCCGGCAAGCTGCTCGACAACATGCTGCAGGCCATGCGGCAACGACGCGGCGAAAATAATTTCATCACCAATGTCGTCAAGTGCCGTCCCACCGACAGCGACGGCAAGGATCGCGCGCCCAGCCCGGACGAAAGCGCAGCATGCCGCCCCTATCTGGATCGCCAGATCGCGCTGCTGAAGCCGGCGATCGTGGTCGCGCTGGGCAAGGTCGCGGCACTGGCGTTGTTGCATGCCGACCCGAAGACACCGGTCGGCGCACTGCGCGGTGTGGTCCACCGCTATGGCAATGTGCCGCTGGTGGTGACCTACCATCCTGCCTACCTGCTGCGTAAGCCGCTCGACAAATCCAGGTCATGGCGTGACCTGTGCCTGGCCGATGCGGCATTTCGCGATGTTGGACAACTTGGGATCTGAGTCCTTTCAAACGCAGTTCCATGCGCGCTGGTCCGACTTGCACAATCCGCATGTGCGTGCGCTGGCCTGGCTGATCACGTCGCCGGATCTGCTCGACCCCGCTGCGGCGCAGTGGCGCGGCAAGATCGCTCACCTGATACCGCCACCCGACGTGGATGCATGGCTGGCCGGCCTGGAGCGCGACCCCGCCATCCTGCTCGACGCGCTGGCGCTGCGGCCGTTCGAACGACTCGGACGGTACGCGGAAAAACTGCTGGCATTCCATTTTCAGCAGCACGGCACGCTGGTCGCGCACGGGGTGCAGGTGCGCACCGACAAAAATGAAACGGTGGGCGAATTCGACTATCTGTTGCGTGACGGCGAAGCGCTGGTCCACTGGGAGTTGGCGACCAAGCTGTATCTGCTGGAAGGCAGTCGCGACAGCGATTACTTCGTCGGCCCGAACCTGGCCGATACTCTGGGCCTGAAGATGTCCAAGATCCTCGATCGTCAACTGGCGCTCGGGCTGCACGCGTCGGCACAGGTACATTTGCCGGAACCGATTGCGCGGGCGCAGGCATTGATCAAGGGCTGGCTGTTTTATCACGGCGACGACCAGCCGGCAGCGCGCCTCGGGTTGATGCCGGACCACTGTCGCGGCTTCTGGTGCGCGCTCGAGGAGGCGCGCCAGCTGGAGGCTGACCGCTTTGTCGTGCTGACGCGGCTGGCCTGGCTGGCGCCCCTGCAAGTGACGCTGGCGCAGACGCTGGACAAGGCCGGCCTGCGGGCGGCGCTGCAGGCGCACTTTGCGGTGGATTCGATGCCGGTGGTGGTGGCGCTGCTGCGCCAGGACGGCGGGCTGGCGCAGGAAACCGCACGTGGCTTCGTGGTGCCGGATGACTGGCGTGAGCGGGCCGGTCAGCGCGCGCAACGCTCGTTCATTGCGGCGGCGGCGCGCCCGGATTAAGAACGCCTGACAAAACGCGCCTTGCTGCGTTGCCGCGCCTTGTCGTACAGGCGTACTGTCTGCGGCGCGGCGCCTTGCCAGACACGTTTTGTCAGGCGTTCTAGTGCTTGTGTTCGCCGATCAGCGCCAGCGAATCGAATTCGCGCTGGTTGTTGCGATGGCGTCGCATCACGACCAGCATCATGCTGGAGACGAACAGGCCGAACATGACGATGACGATATTGACATCCAGATTCAGTTTCACCATGAAGGCATACAGCACCAGCATGCCGAGCACCGACAGGTTTTCATTGAAGTTCTGCACCGCGATGGAATGCCCCGCACTCATCAGCACATGGCCGCGATGCTGCAGCAACGCGTTCATCGGCACCACGAAATAGCCCGACAGCGCGCCCACCAGAATCAGCAGCGGGTAGGCCACCCAGGTCGAGTGCACGATGGTCATCGATATCACCACCAGGCCCATCAGCACGCCCAGCGGCATGACGCTCAGCGATTTGCGCAGCGGCACGAAGCGCGCTGCGGCAACGGCGCCGATGGCGACCCCGACCGCGACCACGCCTTGCAGGATGGCGGCGCGATCGAGTGGCATGTGCAAGGATTTCTCGGCCCACTTCAGGACGATGAATTGCAGGGTCGCGGCCGCGCCCCAGAACAACGTGGTCACGCCGAGCGAAATCTGGCCGAGCTTGTCGCGCCACAGCATGGCGTAGCAACGGCCAAAATCGGTAATCAGGCGAATCGGATTGTGTTTTTGATTGGCGTAGCGCGCACCGGTGTCGGGAATGCGTAGATTGAAGACGGCTGCCAGCAGATAGATCCCGCCAATCACGCACAGGGCAGCCTCAATTGGAGTGTTGACACCGGTATCGAGCATCGGCATGTCGAAACTGAGCAGCGTCGCGGAAATATGGGGATTGACCAGGGCGCCGCCCAGCACGGTGCCGAGAATGATGGATGCGACGGTCAGTCCCTCGATCCAGCCGTTGGCCGCGACCAGTTTTTCGGCCGGCAGCAATTCGGTCAGGATGCCGTATTTGGCCGGCGAGTAGGCGGCGGCGCCGAGGCCGACGATGGCATAGGCCAGCAGCGGATGGACGTTGACGAACATCAGGCTGCAGCCGAAGATCTTGATCAGATTGGTAATGAACATGACGCGGCCCTTCGGCAGCGCATCGGCGAAGGCGCCCACGAACGCCGCCAGCAGAACGTACGACATTCCGAAGAACAACTTCAGCAATGGCGTCATCCACTGCGGGGAATTCATTTGCGTCAGGACCGCGATGGCAGCGATCAACAGCGCATTATCCGCCAGCGACGAAAAAAACTGCGCTGTCATGATGGTATAGAAACCGCGGTTCATTCGCATTCGTGAGTGCAATCCAGTTCAGTCCGGCTTGCTTTATACCATGAAAGGTTCGCGAAACTCTGAATATGGCACAGCTGCTGCGCGGGTAGCTCCGGTAAAATGGCGCACAGCTTGCACCCGCCCCGCCGAACGTTTTTGATCAGCCGCCAACCTATGCCCAGACCACTCGTCGCCATCATCGATATTGCCGCACTGCAGCACAACTTAACTGTCGCGAAACGCAAGACACCGCAGGCCCGGGTGTGGGCAGTGGTCAAGGCCAACGCCTATGGACACGGACTGGAGCGCGCGCTGCGCGGGTTCGCCGAGGCCGACGGCCTGGCGTTGATCGAGCCCGATGCGGCGGTCCGTTTGCGCGATCTGGGCTGGCGCAAGCCGATCCTGCTGCTGGAAGGATGTTTCGATGCGGTGGATTTCGCGATTGCGGCGCAGTACCAATTTGATATCGCGATTCATTGCGCCGAACAAATCGCGTTGCTGGAACAGACACGCTTCCCCAAGCCCGTCAACATCCACCTGAAGATGAACAGCGGCATGAACCGGCTGGGCTTCACGCCTGCGGCATTCGCTGGCGCCTTTGGTCGCTTGCGGGACAACCCGGCGGTGGCATCGATCACGCTGATGACCCATTTTGCCAACGCCGACGACGCCGACAATCCGGCCCTGCCGCTGGCCGAGCAGTTGCGCCGGTTTCAGCTTGGCAGCGCCGGTCTCGATGCGCCGGTGAGCGTGTCCAACTCCGGTGCCACGCTGTTGCATGCCGGGTTGACCAGTCATCAGGTACGGCCCGGCGTCATGTTGTACGGTGGCAGTCCCGGCACGGCGCCGGCGGCCGACTTTGACTTGCGCCCGGCCATGACCCTGCAGAGCGAATTGATCGGCATCCAGCAGATTCACGCCGGCGAGGCGGTCGGCTATGGCAGCCGCTTCGTCGCGCCGGTGCCCATGAGCGTGGGCGTGGTCGCCTGCGGTTACGCCGACGGCTATCCGCGCCATGCGCCCACCGGCACGCCGATCCTGGTCCAGGGGATGCGCACGCGGGTGATCGGCAATATCTCGATGGACATGCTCACGGTTGACCTGACGCCGGTGCCGACGGCGCATGTCGGCAGCTGCGTCACGCTGTGGGGCGACGACCTGCCGATCGACGAGGTGGCCCGTGCCGCCGGCACCATCGGCTATGAATTGATGTGCGCGATCGCGCCACGCGTGCGCGTCACCGAACGGTAATCAGACGAACTCCATGGCAAAAGCAAAAACCAACTACACCTGCAGCGAATGCGGCGGCATCAGTAATAAATGGACCGGCCAGTGCCCCTCCTGTCAACAATGGAACACGCTGGTCGAGACCGTCATCGAGACGCCCGGGCTGAACCGCCTGTCGCAGCCGCAGCAGCATGTCGGACTGGCGCAGGCGGCACCGGTGCTGTCGCTGGCCGATATCGAGGCGATCGATGTGCCGCGCTTTGGCACCGGCATCGAGGAATTCGACCGGGTGCTGGGCGGCGGCCTGGTGCCGGGCGGCGTGGTGCTGATTGGCGGTGACCCGGGGATCGGCAAATCGACACTGCTGCTGCAGGCGCTGGGCAGCATGTCGCGCACGCGCAAGGTGCTGTATGTCAGCGGCGAGGAATCGGGGGCCCAGATTGCGTTGCGCGCCAAGCGCCTGGTGGTCGAGGCCAGGGATCTGCAATTTCAGGCAGAAATCCAGCTGGAAAAAATTCTCGCCACCCTGGCCGAGCACCGGCCCGACGTGGCGGTCATCGATTCGATTCAAACCGTCTACTCGGATGCGCTGAGTTCGGCGCCGGGCTCGGTCGCCCAGGTGCGGGAATGCGCTGCGCAACTGACCCGCACCGCGAAGCAGAGCGGCGTGACCATCATCATGGTTGGCCACGTGACCAAGGAAGGCGCGCTGGCCGGACCGCGCGTGCTGGAACACATTGTCGATACGGTGCTGTATTTCGAGGGCGATACGCATTCCAGTTTTCGCCTGGTGCGGGCCGTCAAGAACCGCTTTGGCGCGGTGAATGAACTGGGCGTGTTTGCGATGACCGAAAAGGGGCTCAAGGGCGTGTCGAATCCGTCGGCGCTGTTCCTGTCGCAGCACGATAACCAGGTGCCGGGTTCCTGCGTGATGGTCACGCAGGAAGGCACGCGGCCCTTGCTGGTGGAGATACAGGCACTGGTGGACAGCTCGCACGGTCCGAATGCGCGGCGGCTGTCGGTCGGACTCGATCAGAACCGGCTGGCGATGTTGCTGGCCGTGTTGCACCGGCATGCCGGCGTCGCCGCCTTCGATCAGGATGTCTTCATCAATGCCGTCGGCGGCGTCAAGATCACCGAACCGGCGGCGGATCTGGCCGTAATGCTGGCGATCCAGTCGTCGTTGCGCAACAAGCCGCTGCCGCGCGGGTTGGTGGTGTTTGGCGAGGTCGGACTGGCCGGCGAGATACGTCCCGCCCCGCGCGGACAGGAACGCTTGCGTGAAGCCGCCAAACTGGGCTTTTCGGTGGCAATGATTCCGAAAGCGAATGCACCGAAAGGCAAGATCGAAGGATTGAACGTGATCGCCGTCGAGCGGATCGACGAAGCGCTCGAAAAGATCCGCGACGCCGCCGTGTAATACCGCGGCCTGCCTGGCCGGCAGGCTGCGCCGGACCTATTGGCGCGCGGCGGTCAACTGGCGTTCGGCGCAACGCACCTCGAACTGGCGCACGTTACCGGCGCTGACTTGCCAGCCGGATTGCACTCTTTGGATCGCACCATTGCCCTGGGTGATGGTGGGGCTGCCGCACTGGTTGGCCGGAATGATCCAGCTCATGTGGTCCAGTGTTGTCGCGTCGTTGGCCCTGATGCCGATTTGTCCTAGCTTGCCATCGACTTGCCATTGCACCGCCTCACGGCGCGACATGAATCGCGCCACCTCGGTCATCGTGCGCCAGACGAACTGGTGTTGCGCTTGCAGCGCACGGGTCGTGTCCAGTAACGCGCGCATCGATTCGGCATAGTAGGGCACGCCAATCGGATGGCAATAGATTTGCCGGATGGTCTGGTTGGTGGCGACGAAATGGGACAGGTCAATGAGCCACTGCGTCATTGGCGCGGCCGGCTGGTTGGCGAACATGGCTTCTTCGAACGAGGCAATGCGCCCGAACGGCGTCACCGGGATGGACCAGGTGTCGCCGTCGATTCTGGTGTTGTTGCGGAACATGCGGGTTGGACCAATGCCGAGGTTGGAAGTCGTGTAGTAGGTAATCATGCCGTGACGTGCAATCCATTCGGTCACCCACAGCGGATGGTTGCCGATCGGCGCCGAGTACTCGGTGATCGGCGTGCCGGTCGCGGCGCGCATCGCGTCATTGTTCAGCGCCAGAAATTGTTCATTGGCGGCGCGGTTGGTTTCATTGATGTGCGTGCCGAAGTAGTTATGAATCCAGCCACCGTGATTGCCTATTGCGTGACCACTGGCCTGCAGCTTCCTGATCCATTGCCGCGTGGCCGGGTTGTGGTCGACATCCATCCCGAAGCCGTCGCCGAAGCGGTTCACGTCCGGCCCGGCGGTAAAGTGGATCGAATACGGCCCCTGCGCAAACACCCCCATTTTTTCCAGTGTATCGAGGCTCTTGATGGCAGCGCCATTGTCGACGTGAATGTTCAGGATCAATCCGCCAATGCCATCGGGCGCGGCCAGCAGCCGCGGAAGGCCGACAAACTCGTCGGAGAAGAAACGCAGAAAGGCGTGCAGCAGCAAGCCGTCGGTGCTGTTCTTGAGCTGTCCCAGTGGCAGGTTCACGAACAGCGTGCGACCTTGCCCGAAGTGACGCTGTGCCGCCACCACCTGGCGCTCCGGCGTGATCAGCAGGACATCGGTGTCGGTGGCGACGTCGCCGGTCTGAAACTGCGGGTACTTGAGGTCCTGGTAGCGATAGGTCGTCATCCATCGATCAAACTGCCGCGTGCCGAACTGCACCGCCGGCTGCTGCTCGCTGCGACCGGGCGGAATGCCGATGCGCCGCATCGAATCGGTGCTGCCGATGACCGGCCCGGCGCGCATGACATTCTTGCCGAAGCGCGCATACATGGCGTAGTTAACCCCCGCCGTGTCAGCCAGTCGAGCACCTTTCGGGAGATAGGCGCCGTTCAAATCCCATGTCAGTGCATCGAACACCAGCATCAACCGGCCTCCGTGACTGACATACTCACGCAGTGCATCAGTCAGATAGGTTGAGGCACTGCGGTGGATGGTGTCGGGCGCCACGATGCCGGCGTAGCTGCGTTGCTCACTCTGGCTGGCGCGCAGGAACTGGCTGGCCGTGACGACGTCGAGCTTGACGCCTTCCTCCAGTGCCGCCTGCTGCCAGATCAGGGTGAGCTCCGGGTCGGTGCCATCGGCCACCAGCAGCGCCAGCGCATGCCGTTGATCGACACGGGACGGCAGCGCCAGCAGCACGGTGCCGATGACGGCGATGGCGAGAATGACAAGCAACCATGCCTGTCTGGATAGACGGAAGCGACGCATGACGGGTTCGTCCTGTTGATCAATCGGATGGTGGCTGGAAGCGGTGGAGGAGGGATAGCGCCGCTGGCGGGCCACGAAAGGCGTTGGCTGCGCCGACGGTGGTGACCTGCTGCCATCGGTCGTCGCCGCTGTGGCACGGCGCCGTCATTGCGTATCCTGTTGCGGCAGCATGCTGATCAGCCATGAATACAGCGCGACGAATAGCAAGACGTCAAATACGGCACCAAAACATACGTACAGCAACGGCATGTACAGCACCGACGTTTTGTACAGGATCAGCGTATGCAGCACCGCCTTGTGGGGAATCATCACGATGAAGTATCCAAGGATGCCGAGCGTGTGCGTGACCTTGACCGTCAGGCTCAGATGCAACAGGTAGTAGCCGACCGCGAGCATCAGCGGAATGGCCAGAATCAGAATGTGACCCATGGTGAGCACGTCCTGCAGATGATCGGATACGGTGTACGGGAACTGCGCCGGGGCGTACCAGAAAAACAGCAGCGCAATTGCCTGCACCCCGCACAGGATGCGCAGCAGGTACTGCAGCGGGACCATCCGGCCCTGCATCCCGAAGGTCGTTGCGAACACCAGCAAGGTGAGGGTCATTGACGTCAGTCGCGCCGAAAATCCGGGAATGGCGGCTTCGACGACATCGTTGCGCCAGTCAAAATGCAAGGTGCTGATCGACGCGGCAGGATTGGTCGCCTGCAGCGGCAGGTCCAGGCGCGCGAACCAGAACGCAATGCAGTTGCGCCAGAAATTGGTCAGTGCGGGTTCGGCAAGGATGAGCAATCCGCAGAAAATAAGCGGCAACAGGATGACCTGCAGCCACAATGCCGGCCCGATGCGAAGGCGGCAGATGGCGCGATGTTGACGCGCACTGGCATGGCGCGCTTTGGCATCCTCGATCGCCAGGGCGGCAGTGGCGAAGGCCGCGTCACGTTCCTGCAGACGCAGTGGCTGAGTGGGAGTGTGCAGTGGCATGGCGTCAATCAAACTGGTGCGTAAGCCCGATATCAACGCCAGTACGCTCGTAGGTCGGATTGCGGTAGTGATTCAGCCCTGCGCTCAATCCCCAGCGAGGACTGAGTCGATAGCGCCACGTGAGGCTGGCTTCCTTGCTGTCGAAGTTGACCAGCGTCGTGTTTTCGGTCAGCGCCTGATAGCCTTCGCTGCCCCAGGCGACCCGTGCCGCCAGTGCATTGGCGGGATCGGGGTTGTAGCTCAGCGCGACGAACTGCTGGTGCGTGTTGACTTCTCCGGGACTGCTGCGGTTGAAGCGCAAGCCGACCTCAAGCACCACGGGCTGCGCAAAATACCAGGCCCCGCCAACGCTGATGCTGCGGTCGATATGCCCGTCCGGGGCATTGTAGAAGCCAAGCCCGAACGCACTCACCAGATTTTTTTGCGGCAGCCATTTGCGGTAGAGGAAGCCGTCATAGCGGTACCGCGGCAAATAGAACGCGCCGTCACCAGCGCCAATCGAATTGGTGGTGAACCAGTCGTCATTGATGTTCCAGGTATCGGTCAGGCCGAAAAAATTGCCGTCGGTATCAAACTCCCTTTTGGCCGACAACTCGCCCTGCAACACATGTGGGCCGGTCTCGGCAACACCGCGCACGGTCAGATGTCGCCATGATGCAAAGCCGCCGCTCAGATGCTGGGTGCCGGTGCTGACGTCGAGGCTGCGCACCGGTTGCCGCACCAGCGTATCTGGCGGCGCCGTATCGCCGGACTCGGCTTGTGCGGCTGCCGCGCAGAAGCAGATCAGGATCGCAGGCAGCGGCCGGGAAAGCGCGTGGTGCGGCAGGAGCGTTGCAGGCAGGCGGCGTTCAGGCATCAACGAGAACTCCGCACGCGGTGGAGGAAAGAATGGCGGCGATGCGTTGCGCTGATTTTCCATCGCCGAAGGGGCTGTGCTCAACCTGCATGTTGCGATAACTGATTTCATCGTTGAGCAGCCGACCCGCATGCAGCAGGATCTGTTCGGCGTCGGTACCGACCAGTCGCGCACCGCCAGCGTCGACCAGTTCCTGACGTTCGGTGCTGTTGCGGGCGATCAGCACCGGTTTGGCAAAGGCGGAGGCCTCTTCCTGGATGCCGCCGGAATCGGTCAGCGTGAAGTGGCAGCGCGCCAGCACCTCGATCAATGCCGGATATTCCAGCGGCGCCGTCAGGCAGATGCGATCTCGCACCGGTTGCGGCATTTGCCTGAACGCGTCTTCAACGTCCTGTCGCACATCCGGGTTCGGATGCACGGGCCACAGCGCAATGGTGTCGGGGTGCTCTGACAACAGCGTACCGACGGCGCGGGCAATCTGCCGAATCGGTTCGCCCCAGTTCTCGCGGCGGTGCGCGGTGACCAGGATGAGCTGGTGATGCGGGTAGTCGCCAAGGAAGGCACGTGCAGCGGCGGGAATGGCTTGCCTGGATTCGCTTGTCCGACGCTGCAGTCGTTCGCGGGTCCAGAGCGCCGCGTCGATGACCGTATTGCCGACTTCAAAGATGCGCTCGGCCGGAATGCGTTCGGCCAACAGGTTGCTGCTCGCCTGTTCGGTTGGTGGAAAGTGCCAGCGCGCGAGACGGCCGATCAGCTCGCGATTTTTTTCTTCCGGAAAGGGGTCGCGCTGATGCGTGCGCAGGCCGGCTTCGACATGGGCGACAGGTACATTGTGATAGTAGCCAATCAACGCACCGATAAATGCCGAGGTGGTGTCGCCCTGCACCAGGATGATATCCGGCTGCAGGTTTTGCATCGCGGCTTCAAGCCCGTCGCTCAGCGCCGCAGTGAGGTGCGCCAGCGACGAGGATTTGCGCTGCAAGTCGATAACGATATCGGGTGGCATGTCGAAGAAGCGGTACAGCTCGTGCGCGATGGCTTCATGCTGGCCCGTGTGAATGACGAGAGCACGGTGTCCGAGCGACTGCAGCGCCTTGTGCACTGGGGCCATCTTGATGATCTCCGGCCGGGTTCCGATGCAGGTGAGGAAGGTGAGCTTTTGCATAACAATGGTCAATCATGGTTGATCAAATTGGGCAGCGAAAATATGGCAGCGGTCCCGTGCGGTGATGTCGGAACAGTCTGGTGAAAAGCGCCGCGTTGACGTGTTGGTATTTTTATAGCATCCGCAATTTCTGATGCCTTTGATAATAATCAGGCGCGCTTGCCCTTGTTCAGTGATGCGTTGTATTCATTGGTGCTTCAGACCGAGACGTTGCGCGTCAGCGTCGCGCTGGAGAGCGGATTTTCTCGATGCCGGCGCGGGCCTGGCGCGGGCGCGCCCGAAGCCGGCCGCGCACACGCTAATTGCAGATGGTTGACGCCGGCGCCGGCGCCATTCCCTTGCTGCGCAGGATCTGCGTGACGACTTCATCGGTCACGGTCCAGTGCCCGGTCTGCTGGTAAGGCAGGGTTTCTCGCATCCAGCATTGCGCCGACATGCTGTCGTGCTGCTTCCATGCCAATAGCGCCAGCAGACCCCACGCATAGTCGGCCCGGACCTGCCGCAGCCAGGCGCGGCGGTGGGATCGCATCCAGTTGCGGTAGTAATTCCGGTCGGCGTCGGGCGGCAGCGCAAAGTCGAACAGCAATGGAAAGATCTGCGCAACCTGATCGGGGTAGAACGCAGCGGGCATGTTCTTTTGTTCCGGTTGCGTCGACACCAGGAACCGCTGCGACTTCGGATCCCAGAACGTCGCACGAATTGCGCGTGCAAAATCGCGCGCCTCCAGACTCTGGGCCAGGCCCGGGCGGGACGATTTGAAGGACCAGATTTCAAGGTTGTCCATGAACAGGCCGTGCTGGAACACCGGCGACACCAGATAGATGCCGCGCGTCGGATCGTGCAGCCGGGCCAGTGTCGCTGCAGCAGCATCGCGGCTCTTGCGCCAGGACGGCTTGTCACGCAGACGCGATGGCATCGCGTCGATGAACTTGAGCCAGATGGCCAGCAATGCGTCATCGGCATCCGCCGATCGGCAACCGAGCCAGACCGGTCCGGTACGGCAGAAGCGATCGAAACAGCCGTCCGGTCGCTGCCGGGCAATGAGCCAATCGCCCCACTTTTCTGCGTAAGCGCTGATGTCCATGCCATGTTCGTGCGCCAGCAACAGGGTCTGCAGCGTGAAGTAGGGGTCGATGACGTTTCCGGTTTCGAGAATCGTGATGGCGCCGGATTGCTCGACGAAGCCTTTCAGGGCCAGCGTCGGGGTGGCTGTTCCGGTCGTGGCGTTCAGGATCAGCCAGGCTGCCGCGAGCAATTTGATCAGGCGTTTCATGGCGCCCAGACGACGCCCACACTTCTGGCCCAAACGGCACCGTGACTGACGGCCCCGCACCCGGCGATGAGGTTGTCGGCACTGATCGTGGTGGGAGCATCGCGTGCGCCGATCACGGCGCCTGAGCCAATGACGATGTCGGTTTCCGACACCACCGGGCCGGCGATGCTCGCATGATCGAGAATGTAAATACGGTCGTCGCAGATGAGCGAGCCAATGATGCGCGCGCCGGCGCCGATGATGGCGCCTTGCCTGACCTTGATGTCGCCGATGAGCGTGGTGTGATTGCCGACGATCAGATGACCGAGCACGACCAGCGAGCCTTTGTACAGGTGGCCGGGCGGCAAGCTGCAGTCGCCCCGTATCAGGTGCAGATCGTCGCTGCGGCGGATCGCGCCCGGCAGGGTGCGCAATTCGGATCGTGCACCAGCCAGTGGCGGTGGTGGCGCGACGGCCGGGTCGGCCAGGCCGAACCGGATGACCGGGGCCTGAAGCCGTTCGAAGCAGCATTGCGCGGCCAGATCGATCGCTGTGCGGGATGACAATCGACGCAGCGCCACACAGGACGGTCCGAGCTCGATCGCGCCGTCTGCATGGCCCCAGTCGAGGATTTCACTCGACGCTCCGAGCCGGAGTTCGCCACAGGCAAGCACTGCAGCAAGACTGCTCTCCCGCGGTGCCGTCAGATCGGTCGTGACGAAGATCGGCTGCCGGCACCGGATCGGGTTGGTCGCATGCAGTCCGCGCAACGCGATCAGGGGGCGCGTCATTGCAGGCCAGTTCACCTTGTCCGGCGCATCGAAAAGGTAATCGAAGTTGCCTATCGCGCCATCCTTCGTGCCGATCTCGGCAATGGCATCGCGGCGAAACTGGCGGGCAAAGTAGTCGATCTCGTTGGCATGCTGGCGTGAAATCGGCAACGGCGAACAATCGCTGGGCGTGCGCCATTCGCGTAGCGTGGGAACGAATGGCAGCGTCAGCATTGCCATGCAGAGGACACAAAAGAGCAGCATCAGTAGCGTTGTCATCATCAGGCCAGCGGCGGCTGCCGGTAGCGCACCGTTTTATCCCACACCATCTCGCGCTTGAGCAACCAGTCGAAGAACAGATTGCCGCAGGCGCGGGAAATCGCGAACAGGCTGATGAAGAAGCACAGCAGGTTCAACGGCAGCAGACGCAACCGGTTGCGGTTGCCGTCCAGCAGAACCGCCATCACGATTTCGAAGAAGGCGGCAAAGTTTCCCATGGTGCTGAACGCCATCAGCGCACACGCCGGAATCAGGCGATTGAGCAGTGCGCCGGCGTTGGCAAAGTACAGCGCGACGACGATGAACCAGCCTGCCAGCAGCAGCAACGGAATGACAAACACCAGCAGCAGCAACATGCCGTCGATGCGTTCGCGCAGGGTCAGAAACGGGCTGGTCAGGAACTGGAACCAGTAGCGCACGAGAACCTGGTTGTGCCCCTTCGACCAGCGCATCACCTGCCTGATGCGAATGGACCAGTCTTCGGGCACTTCCTCATAGCATTCGGCGCGGTTGGTGTAGACGGTTTTCCAGCCGTTGATCATCAAGCGGTAGGTCATGTCGGTGTCCTCGGCGAGGATGTCGTCATGCCATCCGCCCACGGCGGTGATCGCCGAACGCCGCACGCCGCCGACAGTGCCGCCATATTGCGGCATCAATCGCAGGTTCATGCGCGCCTGCTGATCGACCTGATAGCCGCCCGCGCGCTCCAGGTCGAGCAGGCGGGTGAGCAGATTGGCGCCCGCATTCATGGGCACCACGCGTCCCATCACGGCGCCGACCTCGGGATCAAAAAACGGTGCGACCAGCTGCTTGAGCAGGCCGCGCCCGGGCACATAGTCGGCGTCGAAGACGATGACGATATCGCCCTCCACAAAGGCCAGGGCGTCCTTGAGTGCGGCCGACTTGCCACCTTTGCCGGTGACCCGGTGAAACGGCATGATGCGGCCCGGGAAGCGCGCCACGCAGGCATCGATGATGTCGCGGGTGCGGTCGGTGGAGCGGTCATTCACGGGCACGATCTTCAGTCGATGCGCAGGATAGTTGGTGTCGAGCAGGGCCTCGATGCATCCTGCAATGACTTTTTCTTCATTGTGTGCGGCGATGAGGACAGTAATCATCGGCCAGCTGGCGCATTCGATGTCGATATACGGATGGCGCTGTTTGCCGAACAGGCGGTTGAGCGTGAAAAGGACATGGCGGGCAGCGTAGATCATCATCACGATCACGATCATGAACAACAACGCCGCCATCATCGCAACCCATGGCCGACGCTGGACATCGGGCAGCAGATCGGACAGGCCAAGCTGACGCGGCGGCAGCTGTTCGATGCGGTCGAGAACCTTGTCGCCACTTTCGGAGCGGGACAACTCCGGTGGCTTGAGCAGCATGAAGGCGGCCTCGTCGGCGCCGTCCCGGGCCGCAACCATCTGCACCGTTGTCGTTCGGGCGGCGGGCGGCTCTGCCGCTACGCCGCCGGCCGATGCGATGAATGCGATGCCCAGCAGCAGCGGTGACAGGCGCAGCGGCATCGATGCCGGCTGCGGTCTTTGCGGCGGGGACGCGACGTGACGGCGGCGTCCGGTGGACGGGAATTGGGTTCGTGGAAAAACGGGCATCGATGATCTCGGTCATGCTTGTTGGGGCCAGTGCAATACGTTGAAAAATTGTATGCGCGGCGCCGCCCGCTTCCTTGATAACCAACAAACGAAATTGAAACACGGGAAGAAAATGCGCACCGGTGCGCAAGGGCACAGGGGCTGGCTTACAACAGGAGGTGCGATTCCTTGTCAGCGCAGTGCGCGCACCAGGCGGGCAGCCTCGATCCCGCTTCGCACCGCCGATTCGAGTGTGGCCGGATAGGGACCTGCGGTGTAATCACCGGCCAGGAACAGGTTCGGTGCGGTGGTCGAGCTGGTCGGGCGCAACAGGCCGGGCGAGCAGCGAAAGGTGGCACGCTTCTCGGTGATGACTTTGCTCCACGATGGCGTGGTCAGTTCCGGTCGTGCAAACACATTGGCGAGTTGTTGCGTGATGGCGGCAATCAGTGCCGGATGACCGGCCTCGACGGCTGCCGTCGAGGCGCTGACCACCACTGCCAGCAGACCCTGTTGCTGGTCATTGAGCTGGCCGCGGTCAAACACGAATTGTCCCCACTGCGCAGTGGACGGGTCATCGATCAGCGCATGGAACGGCAGCGCGAGCCGACAGTCCGGCGCGTATTGCAGGTAGCAGGTCGTGATGGGTTCGTGCGCGAGCCCGGTCAGTGCGGTGACGTCGGCATGCGGCGCCAGCAGTGTCGCGGCATTATCCGGATCGGTGGCGAGGATCAGATGGTCGAAGCGCGCCTCCGGCCGTGGTTCGCCCACGCAATCGAGTTGCCACCCCTGCGCCACGGGCGCAATTGAACGGACCCGCACGCCGCAGTGGACGCTGGCCCCGCGCTGCGCCAGAAACCGCGCCGCCTGTTGCGGGAACAGGGCGCTCAAATCCTGGCGTGGCAACAGCATGTCGGAAGCGGCGCGCCGCGCGCCAAGACTGTCCTTGAGCACATTCAGAAATACCTGCGCGGAGGCCTGCTCCGGCGCCGTGTTGAGTGCGGCGATGCAGAGCGGACGCCACATCAGCTGGATCAGTCGGGTAGTCTGGTCAAAACGCAGCAGCAGTTCCGACACGCTGCAATCGGTGTCGAGCTGCCAGCCCATCCAGCGCGCGGCCGACGAGAAACGCATCAAGGCCAGTTTGTCAGCGCGCTGCATGCCGCTGGCACGCCACAGCGCGACCAGCACATGCAGCGGTGCTGGCAAACGCGGCGCAACGAAATCCAGTCCGCTGGACGGCGGGTAGCGCATTTGCAATGGCAGGCGCAGCAATGCGGTATCGGGATCAATCCCGACCAGCCGCATCAGGCGCAACGATTCGCGGTAGGCGCCGAGCAGGATGTGCTGCCCGTTGTCGAGCATGCGGCCATTGAGTTCGACCTGGCGGGCCCGGCCGCCAAGGGTGCGGCCGGCCTCGAACAACGTCACGCGCTGGCCGGCTTGCGCCAGCTCAACGGCCGCCGCGCAGCCGGCCCAGCCAGCGCCGATCACCGCCGTGTGCGCCGTCATCGGTCAGCTCCGAATGTAAGTACGCCACGCCAGCCAGAGCTTGCGGATGGGCGTGAGCGAGATACGCTGGTTGAGCACGTGAAAGCCGTCGCGCTCGATTTCCGTCAGCAGCGCACGGTAGATTGCCGCCATCATCAGTCCGGGTCGCTGGGCGCGCCGATCGGCTGGCGGCAGCAATGCGAAGGCCTCGTCGTAGGCAGTTTGCGCGCGCTGCACCTGGAAGCGCATCAGGTTTTCGAACGGTTCGCTGTGACGCGCATTGAGCAGGTCGGCGGCGGTCACGCCAAACTGTTGCAGCTCGTTGACCGGCAGATAAATGCGGCCGATGCGGGCATCTTCACCGACGTCGCGAATGATGTTGGTGAGCTGAAACGCCAGCCCGAGCTTTTCTGCGTACACCAGGGTTTGCTTGTCGGTGTAGCCGAAGATGCTGGCCGACAGGATGCCGACCACCCCGGCGACATGCCAGCAATAGCGCTGCAGCCCGATGTAGTCGAGATAGCGGGTTTGGTCCAGATCCATTTCCATGCCGTCGATGATGGCCTGCAGATGTTGCGGGTCGAGTCCGTACACCGCCATGTTCGGCTGCAACGCCAGCGTCACCGGATGGGTTGGCGCACCGGCTTGCATGGCGCCGATTTCCTTGCGCCACCAGATCAGCTTGGTGCGCGCCACGGCGACGTCGGTGCATTCGTCGACGGTGTCATCGACTTCGCGGCAGAACGCGTACAGCGCGGTGATCGCGCGACGTCGTTCCGGCGGCAGGAACAGAAAGCTGTAATAAAAACTGGAGCCGCTTTGGGCAGCCTTTTGCTGGCAGTACTCGTCTGGAGACATTGAAGGGCCCGGCGCGCGCCGGTGTCGAATGCGAAGCCGCTATGCTAGCCGAGTGCGCCAGTGCCGACAAACACTATGTAGTCACCGGTTCCGCTTGCATGCGCACTGCGCGCCAGGCCAACAGCATCCAGTCGCGCCGGCGGAGCTGGGGGCGGCGCCGGAATACATCGAAATCGGCCGCCTCGATCAATTCGAGAATGCGCAATCCGCCTTGCACCACCAGGCGCAGTTCCCAGCCGATCCGGCCGGGCAGTTGCAATGCCAGCGGCGCACCGCTGCGCAACAGGGCGCGCGCGCGCGCGACTTCAAACGCCATCAGCGCCCGCCATGCGGGATCGACGCGTTGCGCCTCCAGATGTTCTTGCGTCACGCCAAAGCGCGCCATGTCGTCCTGCGGCAGATAGATGCGCGATTTTTCCCAGTCGATTGCCACGTCCTGCCAGAAATTGATCAGCTGCAGGGCTGAGCAGATCGCGTCGGATTGCTGGCGCGCGGGTCTGGAGTCGGCCCGGTACAGCTGCAGCATCAGTGCACCGACCGGATTGGCCGAGCGGCGGCAATAATCCAGCAGGGTCGGAAAATCGGGATAGTGGGTGGTGACGACGTCCTGCTGGAACGCCGACAGCAGTTCGCGAAACGGGGTCAGTGGCAGCGGCCAGCTGCTGATTATATGGCCGAGCTTGATGAACATGGGATGGACCGACGCGGTGCCGGCGGCGATACGGTCGAGTTCGGCATCGTAGGCGGCCAGTGCGGCGAGGCGCTGCCCGGGGCTGGCATCGCCCTCGTCGGCCAGGTCGTCGGCGCTGCGCGCGAAGGCGTAAATGGCATCGACGGCCGGGCGCAGATGGGCCGGCAGCAACAGCGAAGCGACGGGGAAGTTCTCGTAGTGGTCAGTGGCCATGCAAGCGTGTTCCAAAAATTGCTGACTAAATAGTCATATGAAAAACCCGGACATGCTTTTATAATTAATAACCGTAGAGTCAGTAACAACTGAAATGAATCCGGATCCGACAGGGCAGCAGGTGCGATCAGCCTGACGTTTTGCCTTTTTTCTGCCCGCATAGTAAAGGAAATCACCGTGCCTGCCCGCCTAAATTCCCATTCTCCCTTGTCCACACCGACCAGATCGGCGCTGCTTGCCGTGTTCGTCGTCACGCTGCTGGGCGCCTGTTCGAAGCCCGTCGAGAAAGCCGAAGACATCCGCCCGGTGCGGGCGCTCAAACTGGCCGCCGGTAATGCCGACACGGTGGCCGAGTTCTCCGGCGACGTGCGGCCTCGCATCGAGTCGCGGCTGGGATTCCGGGTTGGCGGCAAGATCGTCGCACGCAAGGTCGACGTGGGCAATCTGGTCAAGCGCGGACAGGTGCTGATGCAGCTTGATCCGCAGGACTTGCGCCTGGCACAGTTGCAGGCCAATGCGGCGCAGAAGGCGGCGCTGAGCAATCGTGATCTGGCCAAGGCGGAATTGCAGCGCTATCAGGATCTGCGCGCCAAGAACTTCGTCAGCCAGGCCGTGCTCGATGCCAAGCAAACGGCGTTTCAGGCAGCGCAGGCCAGCCTCGACCAGGCGGTTGCCGCTTCGCAGAACCAATCCAATCAAACCGGCTACACCACGCTGGTGTCCGACGTCGAGGGCGTGGTCACGAGTGTCGATGCCGAGGTCGGGCAGGTCGTCGCGGCAGGCGCGCCGGTGGTAAAAGTGGCGCAGAGTGGCGAGAAGGAAGTCGTGATCGGGATTCCGGAAGACCAGCTTGCCATGGTGCGTCAGGTGAGCGATATCCGGGTGCATGTGTGGGCCGATCCAGGCAAGGAGTTGAGCGGGAAATTGCGCGAGTTGTCACCCATCGCCGATCCGGCGTCGCGCACCTATACGGCCAAGATCACGCTGCCGCCAGAGGCCACCGACGTCAAGCTCGGCATGACCGCCTATGTCGCGTTTCGCGCGAAAATTCCGAAGGCCATGATCAAGGTCCCGCTGAGTGCGCTGGTACGGCAGCAGAATGCGACCGCGGTCTGGGTGATTGAAAACGGCGCCGTCAAGCTGGCGCCGGTGCAGGTGGCGGGGCCGTCCGGCAATGACATCCTGCTGGCCGGTGGCGTGACAGCCGGGCAGACCATCGTCATCGCCGGCGTCAACCTGCTCAAGAACGGTCAGAAAGTGACGATCCTTGATGACGACCTGGCGGTCCGCGACGCGGCGCTGCGCAGCTCAGAATCCGGGACGCCGAAATGAAGGGCGGTTTCAATCTCTCACGCTGGGCCCTTGAACACATTCCGCTGACCCGCTATCTGATGGCGGTGCTGGTGATCGGTGGCCTGCTCAGTTACACCAACCTGGGACAGGACGAAGATCCGCCGTTCACCTTTCGCGCGATGGTGGTACGGGCCACCTGGCCTGGCGCCACAGCATTGCAAATGGCCGAGCAGGTCACCGACAAGCTGGAAAAGAAGCTGCAGGAAACGCCGTACATCGACAAGATCCGCAGCTACTCCAAGCCGGGCGAAACGCTGATCATCCTGCAATTGCGCGAGTCGACGCCGCCCAAGGACACCCCCGCGTCGTGGTATCAGGTGCGCAAGAAGATCGGCGACATTCGCGCCACGCTGCCACCGGGCGTCAACGGGCCGTACTTCAATGACGAATTCGGCGACACCTACGGCTCCATCATCGCGCTCTCCGGCGACGGCTTTACCTACGCCGAGATCAAGGATTACGCCGACTTCGTGCGGCAGCAGCTGTTGCTGGTCAAGCACGTGGCCAAGGTCGAACTGTTTGGCTTGCAGGACGAGCGCATCACGATCGAGTTCTCGCAAAAGAAATTCGCCCAGCTGGGCGTCTCGTTCGACAGCATCATCGCGCAGTTAAGTGCACAGAATTCGGTGGAAGGCACCGGCGTGCTGATCACCCCAACCGACAACCTGCAGGTGCGCGTCAGCGGCGCACTGATGACGGTAAAAGACCTGGAGAACCTGGAGCTGCGCGCCAACAACGTCAGCTTCAAGCTCA
Source organism: Actimicrobium sp. GrIS 1.19 (assembly GCF_035984655.1). Taxonomy (NCBI): domain Bacteria; kingdom Pseudomonadati; phylum Pseudomonadota; class Betaproteobacteria; order Burkholderiales; family Oxalobacteraceae; genus Actimicrobium; species Actimicrobium sp. GrIS 1.19. The sequence goes on from NZ_JAXCHT010000005.1 coordinate 83,497, forward strand.
GCGACTTCGCCACGGTACGGCGCGAATACCGCGATCCACCGCAGGACAAGATGCGCTACAACGGCAAGGAAGTGATCGGCCTCGGGATCTCGATGGAGAAGGGCGGCAATATCATCGAGCTGGGCAAGAGCCTGGAAACGACGGTGGCCGCCATCAAGGCGAAACTGCCGGTCGGTGTCGAACTGTCGCGGGTCGCTGACCAGCCGCGCGCGGTCACCTCGTCGGTCGGGGAATTCCTGCACACGCTGATGGAAGCGGTATTGATCGTGCTGGCAGTGAGCTTTCTCGCGCTGGGTTTGCACACCAAACCGTTTCGGCTGGATATCCGTCCCGGTCTGGTGGTTGGCCTGACGATTCCGCTGGTGCTGGCGATTACCTTTCTGTTCATGCGGATTCTGGATATCGACCTGCACAAGATTTCGCTCGGCGCATTGATCATCGCGCTGGGGCTGCTGGTCGACGATGCCATCATCGCGGTCGAAATGATGGTGCGCAAGATGGAGGAGGGCTTCAACCGCTTCGATGCTGCCACCTTCGCCTACACCTCGACGGCGATGCCGATGCTGACCGGCACCTTGATTACCGCGGCCGGCTTCCTGCCGATCGGCCTGGCCAAGTCGGCCGCTGGCGAGTACACCTTTTCGATGTTCTCCGTGAATGCACTGGCGCTGCTGATTTCCTGGGTGGTGGCCGTGGTCTTCACGCCCTATATCGGTTACGTGCTGTTGAAGGTCAAGCCGGCGGCGGGGGCCGATGGGCATCACGAGTTGTTCAATACGCCCATGTACAACCGCTTCCGCAAGACCGTGAACTGGTGTGTCGAATGGCGCAAGACCACGATCCTGCTGACGCTGGCAGCCTTCGGGCTGGGTGTGTTTGGCTTCAAGTTCATCGAGCAGCAATTCTTTCCGGATTCGAGCCGGCCGGAGTTGATGGTCGAATTGTGGCTGCCGGAGGGCTCGTCCTTCAAGGCGACCGAGGCGCAGGCCAAGAAGTTCGAAGCGTTCATCCAGAAACAGGATGGGGTCGAAAGCGTGACCAGCTATGTCGGTACCGGCAGTCCGCGCTTCTACCTGCCGCTGGACCAGATTTTCCCGCAGACCAACGTCTCGCAGGTGGTGGTGCTGGCCAAGGATCTGAAGGCGCGCGAGACATTGCGGCTGAAGATCGCCGCGATCTTCAAGGTTGATTTTCCGGAGGTGCGCGGCCGCGTCAAGCTGTTGCCGAATGGCCCGCCGGTGCCGTATCCGGTGCAGTTCCGCGTTACCGGCACCGAAGTGACCAAGGTGCGTGCAATCGCCGATCAGGTCAAGGAAGTCATGCGCGCCAACCCGAACACGCTGGGTGTCAATGACAACTGGAATGAGTCGGTCAAGGTATTGCGGCTCGATCTCGATCAGGAAAAATTGCGCGCCGTGGGCGTGACCTCGCAAGCCGTGATGCGCGCCGCCAATACCATTCTGACCGGCAGCACCATCGGCCAGTACCGTGACGGCAACCGACTTATCGACATCGTGATCCGCCAGCCGGTTGAAGAACGTTCGACGATCTCGGCGCTGGACCAGGCCAACATCCCGACCGCCAATGGCAAGACGGTGCCGCTGTCGCAACTGGCCAAGGCGCGTTTCGTCTGGGAGCCCGGCGTGATCTGGCGCGAAGGCCGGGAATGGGCGGTCACCGTGCAATCCGATGTCGCCGACGGCATCCAGGGTCCTACCGTGTCCAGCCAGATCAATCCGAAACTGGCCGCGCTGCGCAGCCGCCTGCCAGCCGGCTACAAGATTGAACTGGCCGGCGCCGCCGCCGACAGCGGCAAGGCGCAGGAATCGATTGCCGCCAATGTTCCGCTGGTGATCTTCATCATCTTCACGCTGCTGATGCTGCAGCTGCACAGTTTCTCGCGTTCGCTGCTGGTGTTTCTGACCGGGCCGCTGGGCGTGGCCGGCGCCGCCATGGCGCTGCTGCTGCTGCATCGTCCGTTTGGCTTCGTCGCGCAACTCGGCGTGATCGCGCTGTTCGGCATGATCATCCGTAACTCGGTGATCCTGATCGACCAGATCGAGCAGGACATTGCCGCGGGCGCCGCGCCGTGGGATGCCATCGTCGAGTCAGCCGTGCGGCGCTGCCGGCCGATCATTCTCACCGCCGCAGCGGCGGTGCTGGCGATGATCCCCCTGTCGCGCTCGGTGTTCTGGGGGCCGATGGCGGTCGCCATCATGGGCGGCCTGATCGTCGCCACCGCCCTGACGCTGTTGTTCCTGCCGGCCTTGTATGCGGCATGGTTCCGTGTCAAGAAGCCGGTTGCCAGCTGAGATGGCCGGGGTGAACCCCGAAAAGGCGGCCCGCAGAGTCAAAAGTCACGCGGGCTGTTAAAAAATCCAGTAAAATCGCCGACAGAAGTTGAACAGCCTCTGACAAAGGCAGTGCAGGGCGACCGAGATTTCACTTCAGGGTCGCCCTTTGCTTTTGGCAGGCGCACTTTCCCGCGAGGATGGCGAAATTGGTAGACGCACCAGGTTTAGGTCCTGACGCCAGCAATGGTGTGGGGGTTCGAGTCCCCCTCCTCGCACCACAGAATTCTTAATACACTTTGGACGATTCACATGGCAACTGCTGTCGAAACCCTCGAAAAACTTGAGCGCCGCATCACGATCACGGTCCCTTTGGCAGATGTCCAGGCAGAAGTCGAAAAACGCCTGAAAGCGCGCGCCAAGACTGCGAAAGCCCCTGGCTTCCGTCCTGGTAAAGTGCCGATGAAAATGGTCGCCGCACAATACGGCTATCAAGTCGAAACCGAAGTGCTCAATGACAAAGTCGGTCAGGCTTTCGCCGATGCCGCCAACGAAAACAATCTGCGCGTTGCCGGTTATCCGCGCATCGAGCCAAAAGCTGCCGGCGCAGTCGAAGGCGTTGCGATGTTCGATGCGACGTTCGAAATCTACCCGGAAGTCAAGATCGGTGATCTGGCCACGGCCGAGATCGAGAAGACCGTCACTGAAGTCACCGAAGCCGAAATCGACAAGACGATCGCAATCCTGCGCAAGCAACGTGTGCATTACCACGTCAAGGGCCAGCACGATGCCCATGGCGATGGCGGAGCGAACCTGGCTGCCGAAGCAGACAATCGCGTCACCGTTGATTTCACCGGCACCATCGATGGCGTCGAATTCCAGGGTGGCAAGGCCGACGATTACGCATTTGTACTCGGCGAAGGGCGCATGCTCCCCGAGTTCGAGGCTGCCATCACCGGCCTGAAAGTCGGCGAATCGAAAGTCTTCCCACTGGCCTTTCCGGCCGACTATCACGGCAAGGATGTCGCCGGTAAAACTGCAGAATTCACGATCACGCTGAAAAAACTCGAATGGGCGCATCTGCCTGAAGTCGATGACGAGTTTGCAAAGACGCTGGGCGTTCAGGATGGCGACATCGCCAAAATGCGCGCGGATATCAAGACCAATCTTGAGCGCGAAGTCGGCGGCCGCACCAAGGCCAAGACCAAGGATAGCGTGATGGATGCGCTGATCAAGGTGGCGGAACTGGATGTGCCGAAGACACTGGTCGAGCAGGACGTCGAGCGCCTGGCCGACATGACCCGTCAAGACATGGTGCAGCGTGGTATGGATGTCAAGAGCATGCCGTTTCCACCGGAGCTGTTCACCGCGCAGGCCGAGCGTCGCGTTCGCCTCGGACTGATCCTGGCCGAAGTCGTCAAGGCCAACAATTTGCAGGCAACGGCGGAGCAGGTCAAGGCGCAGGTTGAAGACTTTGCACAAAGCTACGAAGACCCACAGCAAGTCCTGAAATATTATTTCAGCGACCGCAACCGTCTGGCCGAAGTCGAAGCCCTTGTATTGGAAGAAAACGTCGTCAATTACGTCTTGGGAAAATCGAAGGTCACCGAGAAATCCGTGGCGTTTGATGAATTGATGGGCAACAACGCACAAGCGTAAGCGGTGCGCTCTTCGAAGGAAAGCAGATGGCAAACATGATACAAAATTCCGCCCTCGATACGCAGATGCTCGGCATGGTGCCGATGGTGATCGAACAAAGCGGCCGTGGTGAGCGTGCCTATGACATTTACTCGCGACTGCTCAAGGAACGGGTTATCTTTCTGGTCGGTCCGGTCAATGACCATGCGGCCAACCTGATCGTCGCGCAGCTGCTGTTCCTGGAGAGCGAGAATCCGGACAAGGATATTTCTCTCTACATCAACTCGCCGGGCGGTTCGGTGTCGGCCGGTATGGCGATATTCGACACGATGCAGTTCATCAAGCCGGAAGTCTCGACCCTGTGTACCGGGTTGGCGGCGTCGATGGGTGCGTTCCTGTTGGCCGCTGGCGCAAAAGGGAAACGGTTTTCGTTGCCTAACTCGCGCATCATGATTCATCAGCCATCCGGTGGCGCGCAGGGTCAGGCGACTGACATCGAAATCCAGGCCAAGGAAATTCTCTATTTGCGCGAACGTCTCAACGGCATTCTCGCCGAAAAGACCGGTCGCACGATCGAGGAAATCCGCCGGGATACCGAACGCGATAATTTCATGTCGGCCGATGAGGCGCAGACCTACGGAATGATTGATAAAGTGTTAAGTACTCGCGAGTAATTCCAGCCGACAACGGTTTCGGCGCAGCGTACGCCCGACGGTAACTCGTTCGGGCGTTTTGTTTTCGGACGACGAATGCGTCAACGTAAAACCTGTTTGTTGCGCGGTGCCGTGACGAATTTTGAATTCACGCGTAAGATCAAAGAAACCCTCACCAAGACCATCCTTCCATGTCCGATAAAAAATCTTCTACCAGCGAAAAACTTTTGTATTGCTCGTTCTGCGGCAAGAGCCAGCACGAAGTCAAAAAGCTGATTGCAGGCCCGTCCGTGTTCATTTGCGACGAGTGTATCGACTTGTGCAATGACATCATTCGCGACGAGGCTTCCACCGTTGAGTCCGTCACCGGACCGAAGTCGGATTTGCCGACGCCACAAGAGATCTGTGAACTGCTGGGGCAGTACGTGATTGGCCAGGATACCGCCAAGCGCATTCTCTCCGTCGCCGTCTACAACCACTACAAGCGTCTGAAGCATCTGGGCAAGAAGGACGATGTCGAACTGGCCAAGAGCAACATTTTGCTGGTCGGCCCAACCGGTTCCGGCAAAACGCTGCTGGCCCAAACACTGGCGCGGATGTTGAACGTGCCGTTTGTGATTGCCGACGCAACGACGTTGACGGAAGCCGGCTATGTCGGTGAGGACGTCGAGAACATCATCCAGAAATTGCTGCAGAACTGCAATTACGAAGTCGAGAAAGCCCAGAAGGGCATTGTCTACATCGATGAAATCGACAAGATTTCGCGCAAGTCCGACAACCCGTCGATCACCCGCGATGTGTCAGGCGAAGGTGTGCAACAGGCGTTGCTGAAACTGATCGAAGGCACGATGGCATCAGTGCCGCCGCAGGGCGGACGCAAGCACCCGAATCAGGATTTCGTACAGATTGACACCACCAACATCATGTTCATCTGCGGTGGTGCATTTGACGGCCTGGCCAAGATCATCAGCAATCGTTCCGAAAAAAGCGGGATCGGCTTTTCCGCCAGCGTCAAGAGTCAGAGCGAGCGCACCGCCAGCGAAATGCTGCTCGAAGCGGAGCCGGAAGACCTGATCAAGTTTGGCCTGATTCCGGAGTTGGTCGGACGCTTGCCGGTGGTTGCCACGCTGAGTGAATTGACCGAGGAGGCCATGATCCAGATTCTCCTCGAACCGAAGAACGCGCTGATCAAGCAGTACTCGCGACTGCTGCAAATGGAAGGCGCAGAGCTCGAAGTCCGGCCTGCAGCGTTGCACGCCATCGCGCGCAAGGCACTGCAGCGCAAAACCGGCGCCCGTGGCCTCCGTTCGATCCTGGAACACGCATTGCTGGACGTTATGTATGAATTACCCAACCAGCAAAACGTTGCAAAAGTCGTGATTGATGAGAATACGATCACGAATGGTGCCAAGCCATTAATGATTTATCACGATCAGCCGAAGGTTTCCGGCGCAATGTGATGTTTCACCGTAAAGAAGGCTAAATAATCGGTTTTCGACCTGTTTTTTTGCCCAAACACAGTACAATTAATCCAGCAGGTACCGCGCCGGCTTAGTTGAAAAAGCCACCCGAAGGCGACTTCGCGTGTGGCTTTTTTATTTTGTTTTGTGTGGCCTGCGGATTTATGTTTCCGAACAGCCTTGTGTTTCCGGCTCTCGCGCCAACATCAATTACACGTTTTTGATAAGGCTCGCCATGACGACTTCTACTTTTACTGAGCACACTCAGCTACCGTTATTGCCATTGCGCGATGTTGTGGTCTTCCCGCATATGGTGATCCCTTTGTTTGTCGGTCGTCCAAAATCCATCAAGGCGCTTGAAGCAGCGATGGAGCAGGGCAAGAGCATCATGCTGGCGGCGCAAAAAGCTGCAGCCAAGGATGAGCCCTCCGCCGATGATATTTATGAGATCGGCTGCATCGCCAATATTCTGCAAATGCTGAAGCTGCCGGACGGCACCGTCAAGGTGCTGGTCGAGGGTGCGCAGCGCGCCCGCATCCATCACATCACCGAGCTCGATACGCATTTCGTGGCGGATCTGACGCCGGTCGAATCCGAAGCTGGCGACGAGTCCGAAATCGAGGCAATGCGCCGTGCGATCGTTCAGCAGTTCGATCAATACGTCAAACTCAACAAGAAGATTCCTCCTGAAATTCTGACCTCGCTGGCCGGGATCGACGACGCCGGGCGACTGGCCGACACGATTGCCGCGCACCTGCCGCTGAAGCTTGAGCAAAAGCAGGTCATCCTTGAGATCTTCAACGTTGCCAAGCGTCACGAACATCTGCTTGGCCAACTTGAAGGCGAGCTCGACATCCTGCAGGTCGAGAAGCGCATCCGTGGCCGCGTCAAGCGCCAGATGGAAAAATCGCAGCGCGAATATTATTTGAACGAACAGGTTAAGGCGATCCAGAAAGAGCTGGGCGAAGGCGAAGAGGGCGCCGATCTGGAAGAGCTGGAAAAGAAAATCGTTGCCGCGAAGATGCCGAAAGAGGCCTATGCAAAGGCGCAGAACGAGTTGAAGAAACTCAAGTTGATGTCGCCGATGTCAGCCGAGGCGACGGTCGTGCGCAACTATATCGACACGCTGGTCGGTTTGCCGTGGAAGAAAAAATCCAAGGTCAACAACGACCTGACCAACGCCGAGAAAGTGCTGGAAGATGATCACTACGGTCTCGACAAGGTAAAAGAACGCATCCTGGAATACCTCGCCGTGCAACAACGCGTCGACAAACTGAAAGCACCGATCCTGTGCTTCGTCGGACCTCCGGGCGTCGGCAAGACCTCGCTGGGCCAATCGATCGCCCGCGCCACCAATCGCAAGTTCGTGCGCATGGCACTCGGTGGCGTGCGTGACGAGGCGGAAATTCGCGGGCATCGCCGTACGTATATCGGTTCGATGCCAGGCAAGATTTTGCAAAGCCTGGCCAAAACCGGCGTGCGCAATCCCTTGTTCCTGCTCGATGAAATTGACAAGCTCGGCATGGATTTCCGTGGCGATCCGTCGTCCGCATTGCTGGAAGTGCTCGATCCGGAACAGAACCATACGTTCTCGGATCACTATGTGGAAGTCGACTTCGATCTGTCGGACGTGATGTTTGTGGCGACCTCGAATTCGTACAACATCCCGCCGGCACTGCTCGACCGGATGGAAGTCATCCGCCTGTCGGGTTACACCGAAGATGAAAAAACCAGCATCGCGCAACGCTACCTGCTGCCCAAGCAGATCAAGAACAACGGTCTGAAGGAAATCGAGATCAGCGTGGCGGAGTCGGCGATTCGCGACATCATTCGCTACTACACGCGCGAAGCCGGCGTGCGGGCGCTTGAGCGCGAAATCTCGAAGATCTGCCGCAAGGTCGTCAAGATGCTGCTGCTCAAAAAGCAGGAGAAGAAGGTCGCTGTCACCGGCAAGAATGTCGACAAGTTCCTGGGTGTGCGACGCTACGATTTCGGCGTCGCCGAAAAGGAAAACCAGATCGGCCAGGTGGTTGGGCTGGCCTGGACCGAAGTGGGCGGCGACCTGTTGACCATCGAGGCGGTAACGATGCCGGGCAAGGGGCATATCATTCGAACCGGCACACTCGGCGACGTGATGAAGGAATCGATCGAGGCGGCCCGCACGGTGGTGCGCAGCCGCGCCAAGAATCTCGGCATCAAGCTTGATGCGTTCGAGAAGAGCGATATTCACATTCACGTTCCGGAAGGCGCGACGCCGAAAGACGGTCCGTCCGCTGGCGTGGCGATGACCATCGCGTTGGTATCTACCTTCACCGGCATACCGGTGCGGGCCGATGTCGCGATGACCGGCGAAATCACCTTGCGTGGCGAAGTGCTGCCGATCGGTGGCTTGAAAGAGAAATTGTTGGCGGCACATCGCGGCGGCATCAAAACCGTGATGATCCCGGAACAGAACGTCAAGGACCTGGCGGAAATTCCGGATAACGTCAAAAACAAGCTCGAAATCGTACCGGTCCGGTGGATTGATAAAGCGCTTGAAATCGCCCTGGAGAGAATGCCGGTGCCGTTGACCGACGAAGAGGCGGCGTTGAGTGCGATTGCTGCGCAAAAAATTGCGGCGGCAACCGATCCGACGGTCGTGACGCACTGAGCGAAACCCGCTCACCAAAAAATGGCGCTCCGAGGGGCGCCATTCTTTTATTCCTGATTTAACAGATGACAGCGCTAACGAGCATCATTCCTCGTCAATCGGTCAACTTTATTTTGTCACCAACCAGTGCTGTTTTCGTACCCAGGAAATCGGCGGTGCGCGCATCAAACGGTGCATGTGCCGGCCCCATCAAATCGGCGGCAAACCGCTTGACACCTCGCTTTGCGGCTAGTCTAATGCTTGTTGCAGATTGTTTCTGCTTTCTACAATCGCGGTGCAACCAATAACGTCCAAACAATACCGCACACATCAATCCAATCAGGGGGAGCCTAGTGAACAAAAGCGAATTAATCGATCACATCGCCGCATCGGCAGACATTTCCAAAGCCGCTGCCACGCGTGCGCTGGATTCGATGATCGGTGCGGTCAAAACGACGCTGAAAAAAAATGGAACGGTCACGCTGGTGGGATTCGGCACATTTTCTGTTGGCAAGCGTGCGGCGCGCACAGGCCGCAACCCGCGAACCGGCGAAGCAATCAAGATCAAGTCGGCCAAAGTGCCAAAATTTAAGCCTGGCAAAGGCCTGAAAGATGCGCTAAACTAGCCGAGTTTGGCGTGGTGACAAACGCCAGAACTGACAGTTGGCTGGCTAAGTAAAAAGCGATCAGGGTGCTTAGCTCAGTTGGTAGAGCGGCGCCCTTACAAGGCGTAGGTCGGGGGTTCGAGCCCCTCAGCACCCACCAAGCAGCCGACTGCAATGCAGTATCAAGCGCAGCAGGCAAGCGTAGTAATCAGGAGTGGTAGTTCAGCTGGTTAGAATACCGGCCTGTCACGCCGGGGGTCGCGGGTTCGAGTCCCGTCCACTCCGCCAGAATTTAGTACGGATCAGTGAGGCCGAAAGGCCTCACGGCGGGACTCGAAGGGAATCCCTTGCAAGGGATTCCGCGGCCCGCAGGATGTGGGCGAGTCCCGTCCACTCCGCCAAATTATTTGAAAGGGCGAACGCGAGTTCGCCCTTTTTCACATGTATCGTCTGCGATTAAAATCATCGCAACCTTGATCGCAACTTGTTACGGATTGGCTGACCATGTTTGAATTTGTTCGTACCCATCAACGCCTGATGCAGTTCATGCTTTTGCTGATCATCATCCCATCGTTCGCCCTTGTCGGGCTGGGCAGTTACAAGAGCTTCGGCGACGGCGAGAACGTCCTTGCGAAGGTCGCCGGCCAACCGATCACGCAGCCCGAATACGATGCCGCACAGCGCGAGCAGATGGAGCGATTCCAGCAGATGTTCGGCGCCCAGTTCGACGCAAAGATGTTCGACACGCCGGAAGCACGGCAGGGCATTCTCGACAACCTGATTGCACAGCGTGCGCTGGCGGCCGAGGCAAGGCACAAGAACCTTAGCGTGTCCGACGCGGTGCTGCAGCAAAGCATCACGAGCATTCCCGGCCTGATGGGCGCGGACGGCAAATTCGACGGTGAGCGCTATCGTTCCTTGCTGGCCATGCAGGGGATGACGCCGGCCAGCTACGAGCAGCGCTTGCGCCAGGACATGGCGCTGCAGCAGCTCAATTCGGCGGTACAAAATACCGCGTTCGCACCGAAGTCGGTGGCGCAACGCATGTCCGACATCAACGACCAGGAACGCACCGTGCAGGAGCTGTTCTTCAAGCCGACCGATTTCGTCGCGCAGGTCAAGGCCACGCCGGAAATGATCAAGGCCTACTACGACAAGAACACGCGCCAGTTCGCAGTGCCGGAACAAGCAAAAATCGAATATGTCGTGCTCGACAGCGAAGCGTTGTCTGCCCAGATCAGCGTGACCGACAAGGAAGCCGCCGATTTCTACGAGCAGAACACAAAACGTTTCGGCGTCGAAGAACAGCGCCGCGCCAGCCATATCCTGGTCAGCCTGAAAAAGGGCGCCTCGGCCAGCGACAAGGCTGCGGCCAAGGCCAAGGCAGAGCAGTTGCTGGCGCAGGTGCGCAAGGCGCCGGCCGACTTCGCCAGGATTGCCAAGGCCAGTTCCGAAGACACCGGCACTGCGGCCAATGGCGGCGACCTCGACTTCTTCGGCAAGGGCATGATGACACCGCCGTTCGAGGCAGCAGTATTCAAGCTCAAGCAAGGTGAGATCAGCGATCTGGTCGAGACCGATTTCGGGTTCCATATCATCACCGTCACGGCCATCAAGCCGGCCACGATCAAGCCGCTGGAGCAGGTCAAGGCTGAAGTGGTCGCAGAGATCAAGAAACAGAAAGCCGCCAAGCAGTATGCCGAAGCCGCCGAACTGTTCACCAACACCGTTTACGAGCAGGCCGACAGCCTCAAGCCAGTCGCCGACAAGCTGAAGCTGAAAATCGAAACGGTCGACAACATTACCCGCACCGGCAATCCTGCGGTGCCGGATGCACGCTACAACAATCCCAAGTTTCTGAAAGCGCTGTTTGCTGACGATGCGATCAAGGCCAAGCGCAATACGGAAGCCGTCGAGATCGCACCGAACACGCTCATCGCCGGTCGCATTGTCGACTACAAGGCCAGCAGCACGCGGCCATTGGCGGAAGTCGAAGCGATCGTGCGCGAGCGGGTTGTCGCCTCGGAGTCGGCCGTGCTGGCCAGGAAGGCTGGCGAAGCGAAACTGGCCGCTTTGGTCGGGGCTGACAGCGACACCGGATTTGCCGCAGCGAAGACGGTCTCGCGCGCCAAGAATGATGCGCTCAATCCGGTTGCCTTCGATAACGTGATGAAGGCAGATGTCAGCAAGCTGCCGGTATCGGTGGGCGCCGACCTGGGCACCCAGGGTTACGCGATTTATCGCATCAGCAAGGTGGCGCAGTCAGAGAAGGTCGATGCCGCGCGCCGCCAGGCCGAACAGCAGCAGGTCGGCAATGCGCTGGCGCAGCAGGAAATGCTCGCCTATATCAATGTCTTGAAGGAAAAGGCCAAGGTCAAGATCTTGCGGCCGATGGACAAGACAGCGGTTGTTGTCGACGACAAGGCCGGCGCGAAATAAGCGCGCAGGCCGTAAAAAAACCCGCTCCGATGAGCGGGTTTTTTGTTGTCTGACGCGTCCGTTCGCCGGAGCCTGTCAGACCGACTTGAAAAAGGATTTGAACGCGGCCACCGTGGTCGCGACATCCGCGCGCGTGACATCCAGATGAGTGACAAGCCGAAGGTGCGGAGTGACACTGGCGATCACGCCGAGCGACTGCAAATGCGCTTTGAGCGGGGTACAATGTGCCGCTGCCAGATCGACGTACAGAATATTGGTCTGTGGCTGCGTCACGCGCAGTTGATCGATGTCCGCCAGGCCCCGGGCCAGCAAGGATGCGTTGTCATGGTCGTCGGCCAGGCGCTCGACGTGGTGCTCCAGCGCATACAGTCCCGCGGCGGCCAGCATGCCGGCCTGACGCATGCCGCCGCCAAGCATTTTGCGCCAGCGCAGCGCGCGTTTGATGACCTCGCGACTGCCGCACAGGACCGAACCGACCGGGGCGCCCAGGCCTTTGGACAGGCATACCGAGACCGAGTCAAAACCGGCCACTGCGGCACGCAGGCTGATGCCCTGCTTGACCGCCGCGTTGCAGATGCGCGCGCCATCCAGATGCGCAATCAGGCCATGCCGATGCGCGAGCGCCGTGGCCTGATCCAGATAGTCGCGCGACAGTACCTGGCCGCCGATGGTGTTCTCCAGTGCCAGCAGACGGGTCTGCGCAAAATGCACGTCATCGGGCTTGATCGCCGCTTCGATATCGGCCAGCGCGAGCGAGCCGTCGGGCTGATTTGGCAATGGTTGCGGCTGAATGCTGCCGAGCACCGCAGCGCCGCCGCCTTCGTATTTGTAGGTATGCGCTTGCTGGCCGACCAGGTATTCATCGCCGCGCGCGCAATGGGCCAGCAGGCCCATCAGATTGCTTTGCGTGCCAGACGGCGCGAACAATGCGGCCTCGAAGCCGAACAGGTCTGCGGCGACCTGCTGCAGGCGATTGACGCTGGGGTCGTCGCCATACACATCGTCGCCCAGTTCGGCGTTGGCCATCGTGGCGCGCATGGCAGCGGTGGGTCGCGTGACGGTGTCACTGCGCAAATCGATCAGTGCATTCATGGTTTCATTTCGGGGCAGTTGGGTGGACGGGGTCGACATGCGTCATCAGGTTCAATACCGGATGTTGCTGCATCACGCGTTCGCGTGCAGCCAGGGCGATATCGTGACCCTGTTCGACCGTCATGGTCGCGTCGATTTCGAGATGCACGTCGACCAGCACCAGATCGCCCATCTTGCGGGTTTTCAGGTCATGCCAGCCGAGTACGCCTGGCGTTGCCGTCAGCGTTTTCCGGATGCCTTCGATGGTCTCTTCGTTGACCGCGCGGTCCATCAGGTCATGCAGTGCATCCCAGGCGAAGCGCCAACCCATCTTGGTGACCATGAAGCCAACGATCATTGCCGCCAGCGGGTCCAGCATCGTATAGCCGAGCAAATTGCCGACAATGCCGACGCCAACCACCAGCGACGCTGCCGCATCCGAACGCGCATGCCAGGCATTGGCGATCAGCATGCCGGAGCGGACCCGTTCACCCACCGACAGCATGTAACGAAACAGCAGTTCCTTGGCCAGCAACGACCCGATTGCCACCCACAACGCAATGATCTTGACCTGCGCGATGGCCTCCGGCTGTTCAATCTTGCGAAACGCGCCCCAGAGCATGCCGATACCCACGATCAGCAGCAGTGCGCCAAGCGACAGCGAGGCGGCATTTTCGTAGCGCTGGTGGCCGTAATGATGATCCTCGTCTGGCGCCTTCTGGCTGTGATGATTCGCAAACAGGACGACGAAATCGGCGATCAGGTCTGACAGCGAATGAATCCCGTCGGCGATCAAGCCCTGCGAGCCGGAGATGATGCCGGTGGTGACTTGCGTGATGGTCAGGCCGATGTTGACGGCGACGCTGACCAGCGTGCTGCGCTTGGCGGCCTGTTGCTTGGCGCCACCATCCGGATCGTGTTCATCAAGGTCGTTGTTCAATGCCATTGCTGCGGTACCTTTTTTTAGCTGGGATGGGGTGGACGCGGTTGAACTGGCGAGTCGCTGTCGCGCATCGTATCAGTCTCTGCGCAGTCAGGTGTATTGCGTGCCTGCTGCAGCAAGCGGAAAAACCACCTCGACGCACAGTCCGATGCCATTATCCGGCGTACGCAGGCTGACGCTCGCCTGGAGCCGGTCGGCGATATCGAGGACGATGGCCAGCCCGAGTCCGGAGCCCTCGGGCTTGCTGCGATCCAGCCGGTAAAAGCGCTCGAAGACCTTGTCGCGTTGGTCGGCGGGAATCCCCGGTCCGGTGTCAACCATGCGCAGCACGGCGGTGCTGCCGGCGCGCATCAGCCCGACCGTCACGCTGCCCTCGGCATGACCATGCAGGATGGCGTTGGCCAGCAGGTTCGACAGCAACTCGCGCAGCAGCGCCCGCGATGCCGACACCATCACCAGCTCATCCATGTCGTCGACGCCCAGTTCGATATGTCGTTGCTGCGCCAGCGGCGCAAATTCGTCGAGCACGATCTTGATCAGCTCGGCCAGGTTGAGCGCGACGAATGGTTGCTGGCCATGTTCCAGCGTTGCCAGCACCAGCAACTGATTGATCACTCTGGTCGCCTGCACCACCGTTTTCCGGATTGCCTCCAGGACTTCCCGCTGACTCTGGTCGAGCTGTGCCTGACGCATACCGAAATTGATCTGCGAGGTCACGATCGCAAATGAGGTGCGCAGATGGTGTGCGGTATTGGCGACGAATTGCTGGTAAGCGTTGATGGTCTTGTCGAGCCGGGCGGCGTAATCGTTGATGGCAAAGATCACCGGCGCCAGCTCGATTGGCACACTGCTGGCGTCGAGTGTCTCGAGCGAACCCGGGCGACGCGCCAGCAGGGTCGCGCCGAACTGGTTCAGCGGACGCAGGGTCCAGCGAAACGCCACGATCAGCGCCAGCACGACAATCACCAGCAGCAGCAGATGTTCACGGATCGTCAGCATCATCAAATCACGCCGGAATGCATCATGGCCCTTGAGCGTTTGCGCCACCTGGGTGATCGCATAGTCATTGGTGGTGGTGCTGGGCAGCGCATGGGCATAGGCGATGACCCGGACCGGCTGCCCGCGCATCACGGTAACGAAATAGGCTTCCTGGTCGACCTGCAGCGGCGCGCCATAGCGCGCCAGGCCATCATCGCCGACGATCAGCCGGCCTTCCTTGCTGCGTACCGAATAGAACACCCGATCGCGGTGGCCGTTGGCAAACAGTTCGAGTGCCGCCGGCGGCACATTGATCTCATAGTCGCCTTCGACCCCTGCCAGTTGCTCGGAAATGATTTTGGCCGAACCCTTGAGCAGCTGCTGCTGCACCAGCGTGGCGATCTGGTCGGTGCTGACCCAGGTGCTGACCAGATCGATGGCCGAGATCAGCACGGTCGGCAGCAGCACCCACAAGGCCAGCCGGCTCTTGAGGCTGCGGATGTTACGGATCGGTAGCGGCAACATGGGTCAGCATGTATCCCAGTCCGCGCAGGGTAATGATTTGCGCGCCGGAGTGTTCGATCTTCTTGCGCAGCCGAACAATGTAGATTTCGAGTGCCTTGGGCGAGACCGAATCGTTGAGCGTGAACAGCCCGTCCGCCAGATCCTTCTTCGAGACGGTCTTGCCGGGGCGCCGCATCAGGGCTTCCAGCACCGCATGCTCGCGTGGTGTCAGGTTGCTCGGCTGACCGCGATTGCTGAATTGTTTCGAATTGCTGTCGTACTCCAGCTCGCCGCAGCGGATCACCGGATTGGTCTTGCCGCTGGCACGGCGCAGCAGCGAGCGCAGACGTGCTTCCAGCTCGAGGATGTCGAATGGTTTGGCGAGGTAATCATCAGCGCCCAGATTGAGATGTGCGATCTTGTCCTGCAGCGTGTCCTGCGCGCTGATGATCAGCACCGGCACCGGATTGTTCTTCTTGCGCAGATCGCGCAACACCGCCTGCCCGGGCGTGCCCGGCAGCGTCAGGTCGAGCAGGATGGCGTCATACGATTGCGTCAATAAAAAATGCGCTGCCTGCTCGCCGCTAAAAGCTTGTTCCACCGCATAGCCGGACTGGTTCAGCAGGCGCGTGAGCCACGATGACAGGTCGGCATTGTCTTCCACCAGGAGCAGTTTCATGGGGGTGAGACTAAATCATTTTGCTGCGCAGCGGTGGGCCATTCTGGTTGGGCTGACCACGACTGTTGGCGCGCTGTGGCATTTTTTATTCGCCGCATCTTTTGAAGGCAAGCAGAAGGCTTCGCCAGCCTACATTTGCTCTCGCATGCTGGTCCGATCAAAGAAGCGGGCGAGGCATGCACCTACAAAAATCAGGAGACAAAAAATGAAGAAAACGTTGTTGGCGATCGCCGTCGTGGGCGCATTCGCCGGAACCGCACACGCCCAGGGCACCACGCTGCAGGATTTGCAACAAGCCCTGGCGCAAGCCCAGAAAGCCGCTGCCGATGCACAAGTCGCGGCGCAACAGGCGATGGATGCGCTGGCGCAGATCCAGCAGGCGACGGCTGCAGCAAAAGTGCAAACGGCAGAGAATGCTCGTCCATCGTCAAGCCTGACGCAGCCACCGGGCGAGGGCCTGGTCTACAAAGGGGGCGGCGACAGTGTGCGGCTGTATGGCCTGATCGATCTGAGCGTGAGCAACAAGAACAATGCCGACAAGACCGGAAAGCGTCTCACCGACATGTCGGTCGCGTGGTTCAGCGGCAATCGCTGGGGCATCGAAGGCGAGCATGCGCTGGCCGACACCGACGGATTGAAAGCCATCTTCAAACTCGAAAGCGAGTATGAATTGCCGACCGGCTCGATGGACACGCCCGGGGTGCTGTTCAACCGCGATGCCTGGCTCGGGATGCAAAGTGATTCGCTCGGCAAGCTGACGCTGGGTCGCCAAAATACACTGGCGCGCGAATTCTCGAAGACCTACGGCGATCCGTATGGCACGGCGGCAGTGACGTTGGATGAGGGCGGCTACAGCAACAACAACAATTTCAAGCAACTGATTTTCTATTCGGGCAGCGCGACGGGTACCCGTTACGACAAGGGCGTGGTCTGGAAAAAGGAATTCGGCAAGATCGTCGCCGGCGTCGGCTTCCAGTTCGGCGGCGTGCCGGGCGACTTTGCCAGCGGCTCCACCAAATCGGTCGGACTGGCGTACAACGGCGGCGTGGCGAATGTCTCCGGCTTTTACAACACCGCCAATGTGAATCATTTCACCCATACGTCGTACTCGCTCGGCGGCAATTACCAACTGGGCCTGGTGCGCGTAAATGCCGGCTATATCAGCTACAAGGCGGATCAGCCGACGGCCATCGGCAATCGCAGCGACAAGGCCTACACCGTCTCCGCCAAATTCACTCCTGCCGGGAAATTTGACTATGAGTTGGGCTGGCAAACGATGAATGCCAACAATGCGGCAGTCAACGGCAGCGGCTATGTGCTCAATGCCTACGCCAACACCGCCAGTGCGACCAAAACGGCGACCGGCAAACGCCGGACATGGTACGGTTCCGCCTTCTACCATCTCGACAAACGCACCGAGCTGTATCTGGCGCTGGACCAGCTCAACACCGATGGCACCTACCTGGCATCGCAGGCCAACGGCTTCACGTCGCAGCATGAGCTGGCTGCCGGGATGCGTTTCAAGTTCTAAACTGTCAGCAAGGACTCGTCATTGCCCGCCAGCCTGGCGGACAATGACTGCAGGCCAATTCAAAATAACGATTCAACGGAGACGGAACATGACATATCCCCTCAAGGCACTGGCCGCCGCAATGCTGCTGGCGACCAGCCTGCATGCCAGCGCTGCAGAAAAAATCACCATCATGGTCGGCGGCATCGAGAAGCAGATTTACTTGCCGGCGAAGCTGGCCGAGCAACTGGGCTATCTGAAGGAAACCGGACTCGACATCGAACTCTTGAGCGAACCGGCCGGCGTCAACGCCGAGACCGAAATGCTGTCCGGCGCGGCGCAAGGGGTGATCGGCTTTTACGATCACACCATTGACCTGCAGGCGCGCGGCAAGATGGTGCAGTCGGTGGTGCAGTTCAGCGACGCGCCCGGCGAAGTGATCCTGGTATCGAAGGCGGCAGCCGGCAGTATCAAGTCGGCTGCCGATTTCAAGGGCAAGACCATGGGCGTGACCGGCCTCGGCTCGTCGACCAATTTTCTGACCCAGTTCCTGGCGGCCAAAGCTGGAGTCAAGAACAGCGAATTCACCACCTTGCCGGTCGGCGCCGGATCGACCTTCATCGCCGCCATGTCGCAGGGAAAAATCGATGCGGGCATGACTACCGAGCCGACCATATCGCGTCTGGTGACAACCGGCGCGGCCACCATCCTGGTCGATCTGCGCACCCTGAAGCCAACCGAGGCGGCGCTGGGCGGCCCGTATCCGGCGGCATGCCTGTATATGCCCAACGCCTGGGTTGCCACCCACAAGGATCAGGTCCAGAAAATCGTCACCGCGTTCGTCAAGACCCTGAAATACATCAACACCCACAGCGCCAAGGAAATCGCCGAGAAGATGCCAGCCGATTATTTTGCCTCCAACAAGCAGCTTTACATCGACGCGCTCGACGCCAGCAAGGCGATGTTCACGGCCGACGGCGTGATGCCGGAGCAGGGCCCGGCCACCGTGCTGAAGGTGCTGAACGGCTTTGACAAGGCAGTGCAGGGCAAGACGCTGAATCTGGCCGCCACCTACACCACCGAGTTCGTGAAAGCGGCGCGCTGACCATGTCCAATGTCGCCATCCAGCTGACCAACGTCAGCCGTAAATTCATCAGTCCGGCGGGCAAGGTCACGCAAGCCTTGCGCGACTTCAGCCTGACGGTCAACACCGGCGATTTTTGCGCCATCGTCGGCCCGACCGGCTGCGGCAAGTCGACCACGCTGGGCATGATTACCGGACTCAGTCCGCCATCGACCGGCAGTGTGGAAGTGTTTGGCCAGCCAGTGACCGGGATTCATCCGGACATCGGCTTTGTGTTCCAGGCCGATGCGGTGTTCCCGTGGAAAAGCGTGCTCGACAATGTCGCGATCGGTCCGAAGTTTCGCGGCAAGGCGCCCGCGCTGGCGCTGGAGATGGCGGCGGAATGGGTGCGCCGGGTTGGCCTGGCGGGATTCGAACACCACTATCCGCATCAACTGTCGGGCGGCATGCGCAAGCGCGTGGCATTGGCGCAGACGTTCATCAACGAGCCGAAGATCCTGTTGATGGACGAACCGTTCTCGGCGCTTGACGTGCAAACGCGCGCCCTGATGCAGGAAGAATTGCTCGGATTGTGGTCGGAACAAAAGGCCTCGGTGGTGTTCGTCACGCACGACATCGAAGAAGCGATCGCGCTGGCCGATCGGGTCATCGTGCTGACTAAGGGACCGGGCAGCGTCAAGAGCAGCTACGAGATTCCGCTGGCGCGTCCGCGCGACGTGTCCGAGGCGCGCTATTCCAAGCCCTTCATCGACCTGTCGCGCCAGATCTGGTCCGACCTCAAAGACGAAGTACAAATTTAAAGGCGAGCCCATTCATGAACACTGCCACCGCCACCTCACTGGCGCAGCCGGAAATCGGCATCGAGGAAAGCAAGGCCATCGCGCGCGCGGTCAATCATCGCCGGCTGGTGCTGTTTTTACGCATCGCGGTCGCGGTCGTCACGCTGGCCGGCTGGGAGGCCGCGGTCAGATACGGCTTGATCGATCCGTTCTTTTTCTCGCAGCCGTCGGCCATTTATACGCAACTGGAAACCTGGCTGACCGAGGGCACCGCGCAGGGACCGCTCTGGAAAGAGCTGCTGGTCACGATGGAAGAGACCGTGCTCGGTTTCCTGATCGGTAGCGCGCTGGGGATTTTTTGCGGCATCGCGCTGGGCCGCAACAAGCTCGCCGCCGATGTGTTCAGCATCTACATCAAGGTCGCCAATGCGATTCCGCGCGTCGTGCTGGGCTCGATCTTCATCATCATGTTCGGCCTCGGGATGGGATCGAAGATTGCGCTGGCGGTCGTGATGGTGTTCTTCGTCGTCTTCGGCAATGCCTTCCAGGGCGTGCGCGAAGCCGACCGCAACCTGATTGCCAACGCCTATATCCTGGGCGCCAGCAAGCGGCAAGTGACCTTTTCGGTGGTGTTCCCATCGGCGCTGACGTGGATTCTGGCCAGCCTGCATGTCAGCTTCGGCTTTGCGCTGGTGGGCGCGGTGGTCGGTGAATTCCTAGGCGCCCGGCATGGCATCGGTTTGCTCATTGCCACTGCCCAGGGCACCTTCAATGCAGCCGGGGTGTTCGCGGCGATGATCGTGCTGGCGGTGGTGGCGCTGGCGGCCGAGTATCTGCTGACGGCCATCGAGAACCGCTTGCTGATCTGGCGCCCGGCGCAGTTTGTCGAGCAGGGTACCTAGAGCGGGGTGGCGCGCTGGCTCATCCGTGGGCTGGTGCGTTTGCCGTGTCCTGCGGCGCGAAACGTTGCAGGATGTGGCTGGTCATTCCTTTGGCCAGTTCTTCCTCGCTAAAAAATACCGTGCCGGTACCCTCCTTGCGCAGATGCTGCGACTCCTCTTCGCCATGGGTACGCACCACCACCTCGATATCGGGGTTGAGCGTTCGCGCAGTTGCCGCCATGTGACGCACATGGAGCTGGTCAGGCGTTGCAATCACCAGCATTGCCGCCGTGGCGATGTGGGCCTGGATCAGCACTTCCGGTCTGGCCGCGTCGCCGGAGACGGCCTGCAATCCCTTCTTGCGCAGTGCCTCGACCACCTCGCGGTTCTGCTCGGCGACGACGTAGGGAATGCCATGCGCATCGAGTTGCTCGGCGATGCGACGACCGACCCGGCCATAGCCGACCAGCACCACCTGTCCGGTCAGATACTCGCTGGCGGTATCGGTTGGCAGTTCCGCAGTCGCGTCCTGCCGCTGCGCCAGGCTGCGTGCCAGTGCCGAGCGCGCCAGCAGCCAGCGCTGCAAGGGCGCGATGCCGGCAAACAGCAGCGGATTCAGGGCGATTGAAATCAGCGCACCGGCCAGAATCATGCTCATGCCCTGGGCCGGCAGCAGGCCAAGCGATACGCCAAGGCCGGCCAGGATGAAGGAAAACTCGCCGATCTGCGCCAGGCTGGCGGCCACCGTCAGGGCGGTATTGAGCGGGTAGCGCAGCGCGATCACCAGCGCCAGCGCCGCCAGCGATTTGCCGACGATGATGATCGCCACCACGCCAAGCAACCGTAGCGGTTGCTGCAACAGGATGGTCGGGTCGAACAGCATGCCGACCGAGACGAAGAACAGCACCGAGAACGCGTCGCGCAACGGCAGCGAGTCCTGCGCGGCACGGTGGCTGAATTCGGATTCACTCATCACGGTGCCGGCAAAGAAGGCGCCGAGCGCGAACGACACCGCAAAGATGGCCGAGGCGCCATAGGCAATGCCGATCGCGCTGGCGACCACGGCCAGCGTGAACAATTCACGCGAACCGGTGCGGGCGACTTGCCACAACAACCATGGCAGCGCGCGTCGTCCGACCACCAGCATCAGGACGATGAAGGCGGTGACCTGCAGCAGGGTCTGGCCGATGCTGGCCCACAATGGCTTGGTGTCGGCAAGGTGGCTGGTCGCGCCGCCGAGGATGCCAGCCAGCGACGGCAGCAGCACCAGCACCATGACGGTCGCGAGGTCCTCGACCACCAGCCAGCCGACGGCAATGCGGCCGTTCATGGAATCGAGCACGCCACGCGCCTCCAGCGCCTTGAGCAGCACCACGGTACTGGCGCACGACAGCGACAGGCCAAACACGAAGGCGGTCCCGAGCGGCCAGTCCCAGCACCAGGCAATGAACATCCCAAGCAGCGTGGCAATGACCATCTGCACCACCGCGCCGGGAATCGCAATGCGCTTGACCGCGAGCAGATCACTGAGCGAAAAATGCAGTCCGACCCCGAACATCAACAGCATCACGCCGATTTCAGAAAGCTGCGAGGCAATCTGCGCGTCGGCCACGAAGCCCGGGGTAGCCGGGCCGATCAGGATGCCGGCGGCCAGATAGCCGACCAGCGCAGGAACCTTGATCCGCTCGGCCAGAAAACCAAAGATGAGGGCCGTGCCGAATGCCGCAGCGATGGTGGTGATGAGCGGGATGTTGTGTTCCATGGGTTGCTTTCGATGGGACGGCAAAGGCGTTGTCGCCGTCGGAAGTGCAGGTCAGCCCGGGGGACAGGGTGTCGAAGCGCCCCATAGTGTGACACGCTGGCCTGGCCTGGCCGGAGTCCGGCGTGTCGTCGGTCTCCGCAAGGCACCGCGGGCGCGACGAAACAGGCTGGCGATTGGATGATAGCGATCTGCCGGTGGTAACGAAGTGGAGCGAATCCCGGGGTACTTTAAGTGGCATCCGCCCACTTGGGCCGCACAGGTGTTGTGGCGTCATTCCATTCATGGCACAGTAGGCGGGAGCGCACCCGCCGTCAGGCTAATCTTGCGCGGCTGGCTGGCCAATTTGTCGTGTCTCCGCAGCCCAATGCAGTTGTTCCGATGAATGGAGCGAATGATTAATCTTCCGCACCAGGTGGACGTGCTCTCGCCGGTATTCCATCGGCCATGACTCTTTCTGATCAGATCCAGCCCGTCGCCCCCGCTATCCAAACCGGATCGCTGTTGCGTTGGGCGCTGTTGACAGCCATGTTGTATTGGCTGGTGGCGTCAGCAACGCTGTTTGTCTGCGCTCACGATGGCGGTCCGGTCGCGCTCTGGTATGCCAATGCCGTCGCCGCCGCGATGCTGCTGTCGTCGCCGGTGCGGCAATGGCCGGTGCTGTTGCTGGCGGTCGCGGCAGGCAACGCCGCAGTCAATGTCGGCTCGCCGCAGTCGATGCTGACGACCGCGCTGTTCATACCCGGCAACCTGCTTGAAATCGGTTTGTCGGCGTACCTGATGCGGCGTTACGTTGACCTCGGGCGCTGCCTGACGCAGGTCGGCATGTTGCTGCGTGGCCTGGCGCTGGGCGGTCTCGTGCCGGCTCTGGCGGGCGCACTGGCCGGCGCGGCGGTGCTGTCATTGCAGCATCTCAGGCCGTTCGGGCAGGTCTGGCCGGCGTGGTACGCCGCCAGCGCGCTCGGCAGCGTCGCCGTCCTGCCGCTGATTTTTTGCCTGCGCACGTGCGGCTGGCGCGATTTGCTCGGCGGCGCGCTCAAGCCGATCGTGGCGGTCGCGATGGCGGCGGTGGTGCTGGTCTGTCTGGCCACGCCGTCGGGTCTCGGCTATCCGTATGTCTACATTCTCATCGCCCTGATTCTGGTTGCGGTGGTTGGATCGTTCGGCGCTACTGCCGTCGCGGTGCTGACCTGTTCGGCGATCAGCGGCACCTTGCTGGCGAGCGGCGCATTGCAGCCGCAGCACGGCGTTGGCGCACTCGGGATGCTGCTGGTCTATTTGCCGCTGTTGCTGACGCTGGCGCCGCCAATGCTGCTGGCGGTCGCATTTGAAAAGGTGCTGGTCACCAGTCGTGAGGCCGGCGAACGCGAAGCCCATTTCCGCGCGCTGTATGAACAAACGCCGGCGATGATGCACTCGCTCGACACGCAGGGCAGGCTGGTCAGTGTCAGCCAGAGCTGGCTGGATCGGCTCGGCTATCGGCGCGAGGAGGTGTTGGGACGGCAGTCGGTCGAATTCATGACGCCGGATTCAGCCCGTTTTGCGCGTGAGGTAGTGTTGCCGAACTTGATGAGCGGCGGACGCACGGTGGATGTGGCCTACCAGTTGGTGAGTAAAACCGGCGAACTGATCGATGTGCTGGTGTCGGCCATCTGGGCGCACGATAGCCGCGGCAATCGGGTGCGCACGATGTCGGTGCTGACCGATGTCACCGAGCGCAAGCGCCTGGCCGGCGAGCGCTCCGCCGAGCAGGAACAGATCCGGGTCACGCTGCATTCGATTGGCGATGGCGTGCTGTCGACCGACGCGGACGGCCGCATCACCTATCTCAATCCGGTTGCCGAGGAGATCGTCGGCTGGACCCTGGAGGAAGCGCGCGGACTGCTGTTTTCCGACGTGGTGTACCTGTTCGACCAAGACAACGGCGCCCG
This sequence comes from Actimicrobium sp. GrIS 1.19, assembly GCF_035984655.1. Classification (NCBI taxonomy): domain Bacteria; kingdom Pseudomonadati; phylum Pseudomonadota; class Betaproteobacteria; order Burkholderiales; family Oxalobacteraceae; genus Actimicrobium; species Actimicrobium sp. GrIS 1.19. The sequence goes on from NZ_JAXCHT010000005.1 coordinate 107,331, forward strand.
GCTGCCTAGCCCCATCGAACAATGCCTGCGCACGCAGGACCGGGTCGGATTGCCGGAGAGCGCCTCGCTGCGCAGTCGCAACGGCAAGGAGTTCGGTGTGCGCGACTCGATCGCGCCGATCCACGATACCGATGGCGTGCTGCTCGGTGCGGTGATGGTGTTCCAGGATGTCACCGAGTCGCGCCGCCACGCCGATGAAATGTCGTACGCGGCCCACCACGACGGCTTGACCGGTTTGCCCAACCGGATCCTGTTTCATGACCGGTTACGCCAGGCCTGCCAGCATGGCGCGCATCGCCGCGAGCGGTTTGCGGTGGTGTTCATGGATCTCGATCATTTCAAGCACATCAATGATTCGCTTGGCCATGCGATGGGCGATGAAGTCTTGAAAACCGTCGCGCAGCGCCTGAACCGGACCCTGCGTGCCGGCGACACCGTCAGTCGTTTGGGGGGCGATGAGTTCGTCATGCTGCTCATGGGGCTCGGCGACGGCCACGCCGTGGATGACATCGCCCAGCACGTCATCGACGAGGCCGCCTTGCCCTTGTTCCTGAACGGCGTCGAGCTGAATCTGACCGTCAGCGTCGGCATTGCGATGTTTCCGGACGATGGCGATGACCCGAACACGTTGATGAAGCGCGCCGATACCGCGATGTATCGGTCCAAGCGCGAAGGACGCAACCGCTATCACTTCTTTTCCAAGGCGGTCGACGACGCCGCCGCTGCGCGTTTGCAGCTCGAATCCGATATCCGGCGCGGCATCAACGAACAGCATTTCTACGTGCATTACCAGCCCGTGCTGGAGGCGCGCAGTCACCGCGTGATCGGTGTCGAAGCGCTGGCGCGCTGGGACCGCAATGGCACACAACCCGAAAGTCCGGCCCTGTTCATTCCCGTGGCCGAGGAGAGCGGCTTGATCGTCCCGCTCGGCAAAGTGATCCTGGAGCAGGCCTGCCACCAGCTTGCTGCATGGTCCGGCACCGGACTGCGGCACATGCAGATGGCGGTGAATGTCTCGACCGTGCAGTTGCGGGAGGCCGACTTTGTCGACATGGTCAGTGCGATTTTGCGCGAGAGCGGCGTTCCGGGCAGTCGGCTGAAATTCGAAATCACCGAGTCGACGCTGATGACCAATGCAGCGGCCATGCTGCAAGTCATGCATCGCATCAAACTGCTCGGCATCGAAATCGCCATCGATGACTTTGGCACCGGGTATTCCAGTCTGAGCTATCTGAAACGGTTTCCGGTCGATACCCTGAAGATCGACCAGTCGTTCGTCCGGGATATGGAAAGCGACGTCAATGATCGCGAACTGATCAAGGCGATCCTGGCAATTGCCGCCAGCCTGCAGTTGAACGTCATTGCGGAGGGCGTCGAAACCGAGGGGCAGGCGGCGCTCCTGATCGGGATGGGTTGCCCGCAGTTGCAGGGCTACCTGTTTGCACGCCCGGCCGATGCCGCGACCACCACCGCCTGGCTGCTGGCGCAATCCCGCCTTGACGAGCCGGCGATCGATCTTTCGTGAGCCATGCCGGTCGTCAGGAAGGTGGCGACGGCCGGGCCAGAATCACCAATGCCATGCCACCCAGGATGGCGGCCGACGACAGCAGGATTCTTGTCGTGAACGGTTCGGCCAGAAACACCATGCCGCCGATCGTGGCCAGCACCGGAACACTGAGCTGAACGGTGGCGGCGGTGACGGGCCGCAAGCCGCGCAATGCCTTGTACCAGATCACGTAGCCCAGACCGGAGGTGAGCGCGCCGGACAGCAGCGCACAGGCCACCCCGGTGCGATCGAAGCGGCTGGGCGGCGCCAGCGCCAGCAACAGCAACCCCATGGGTGCCGCCCGCAGAAAATTGCCTGCCGTGGCCGCAGTCGGATCACCCGCGCCACGCCCGCGCAACGAATACACACTCCATGCGACACCAGCTGCAATCATCAATGCCGCGTTCAGCGGCGCCGGTGACGACAGACCAGGCAACAGTAACAGCAACAAGCCGACGAGCGCGCCCAATAATCCGGCTACCTGCCAGCGCGCCAATCGGTCACCGTGCCACAAGCCGGCGCCGGTCATGGAAATCTGCACCGCGCCAAACAGCAGCAGCGCGCCCGTTGCGGTCGACAGGCCAACGTAGGCAAACGAAAATCCCGCCGCGTAGACGAATAATGCGGTGGCCGCCAGCCAGCTTCCGCCGCCCAGCAAGCGCTTGCCGCGTCGCCGCACCAGCAGCGCCAGCACCATCGCGCCAGCGACCAGCCGGATGGCGGTGAAACTGGCCGGGTCGGTGTGCGCCCCCGCCAGCGCAAGCCGGCACAACAGCGAATTGCCTGCGAAGGCGAGCAGCGCCAGCGCGGTCAATAACGCAGTGCGCATGATCTGCGCGGCTGGCGCGCGCGGTGGCGAAAATGGCCTGGTCGGCATCGATCGATCCCTGTTCAGCCGTAAGTCTTCCAGAAAAAGTAGGTGGTCATACTGACCGCAATCACGATCACCATGCGTCGTACCAGTGCCGGCGAGGCCTTGCGCGCCAGTCGTGCGCCGACGTAGCCGCCGATCATTGCACCCGCGCACATCACCAGCGCCCAGTGCCAGACAATCGCACCGGCCAGCGCGAACGGCACCACCGCGACGCCATTCATGCAGGCCGTCAGCAAGGTCTTCAGGCCGTTCATCTGGTGGATTTTGGTGAAGCCCATCTGCGCCAGCAGCGCCAGTGTCGCAATCCCCACGCCGGCGCCGAAATAGCCGCCGTAAATGCCGAGCAGGAATTGCGCCGGCAAGGCCCAGCGCGGCAGCTCGACGATATCCGGTTGCGGCCCATGCCGGCGCGTCAGCAAGGGGCCGAGGATGAACAACAGCGTGGCCGCCAGCAGCAGGAACGGCACCGCCTTGACGAAGGCGGTCTCGGGCGTAAGCAAGACCAGCAGGGCGCCGACGATGCTGCCGGCAGCGCTGGAGAAGATCATGCGCCACGCCACCGCGCCGGTCTGTTTGACCTCCTCGCGATAGCCATGCGCGCTGGCGACCGTGCCGATCCACATCGCGGTGTTGTTGGTGGCGTTGGCGGAGATGCCGGGCAGGCCGGCCAGCATCAGGGTCGGGAAGCTCAGGAACGAACCACCACCGGCAACCGAATTGATGGCGCCGGCCACGGTGGCGACGGCAAACAGGCTCAGGCCCGTCGCGATCAGGCTCACTGCGCGCCGTCGTGCATCAATTGCGGCAACGACGCGATCAAGTCGGCGAAGCGCTGGCCCTGAATCATGATGTGTCCGCGCAGCAGCGCCGCCGTGGTTTCGCCGTCGCCAGCCAGAATGGCGCGGACCACCGCATCGTGCTCCTGATATGAGGTCGTGATACGGTCACGCACGCGCAGTTGCAGGCGCCGGTACGGCCGCAGGCGGCGATGCAGGGCGCGCGCCTGTTCGATCAGAAACGCGTTGTGGCTACCGTTGTAGAGCGCGTCATGGAACGCTTCGTTCTTGTAGAAATACGCGTCCGGGTCCTTGGCGTCGCGCGCCTTCTCGCACGCATGATGGGTCGCCAGCAGATGCTTGTGCTCGGCCGGCGTCATCCGGCGCGCCGCCAGTCGCCCGCACATCGCTTCGAATTCGGCCATCACTTCAAACATCTCCACCAGCTGTTGCGGTCCGATTTCGGCGACCACTGCGCCGCGCCGCGGGCGCATCTTGATCAGACCCATCGAGGCGAGCTGGATCAAGGCTTCGCGAATCGGTGTGCGCGACACGTCAAAACGCGTTGCGAGAAGTGTCTCATCCAGATGGTCGCCCGGCGCCAGTTGGCCGACCGCAATCATTTCCTCGATTGCTTCGCGCAACTCGGCCGAGCGGTTCCTGGTGGTGCCCACTGCTGGGTCGGCAATGCTGCGCTTGTTGTCAGGTTTCATTGCCAAAGTATAGTGAATATTTAATGCTTGACAATGCATACGTTGAATATATTCTTGTATACAAGAAAAAAGTATTTGGTCGCCTATCCAGGCAATAAACAAGTCATTCGAGGAGACACGCATGTTTTTGAATAAGCGCCGTACGCTGTTGGGCGCGATCGCTGCCAGCCCGTTTGTTTCGCTGCCACTGGCCTGGGCCCAAACCACCGCATTGAAAATCTCGCACCAGTTCCCGGGTGGCACCGCCACCGAAGGCGATTTTCGCGATCGCCTGTGCCGCGTCTTCGCCGCCGAGTGCGAGAAGCGCACCAAGGGCGCGCTGAAATTCGAAGTCTATCCGGGCTCCTCGTTAATGAAGACCAACGCGCAGTTTTCCTCGATGCGCAAGGGCGCGCTGGACCTGTCGCTGGTGCCGCTGTCGTATGCCGGCGGCGAGGTCCCGGAAGTCAACATCGGCCTGATGCCGGGGCTGGTCACTTCGTATGAACAGGGTTACGCCTGGCGGACCGCCGAAGTCGGTCGCGAACTCAATCGCATCCTGCTGGAAAAAGGCATCGTCGTGGTCAGCTGGATCTGGCAGGCCGGCGGCGTTGCTTCGCGCACGATACCGATCGTCGAGCCGGAAGACGCCAAGGGCCTCAAGATTCGCGGCGGCTCGCGCGAGATGGATCTGATCCTGAAAGCCGCCGGCGCTGCCGTGGTGTCGTTGCCGTCCAATGAAATCTACGCGGCGATGCAAACCGGTGCGATGGATGCGGCATTGACCTCGTCGACCTCGCTGATTTCGTTCCGGCTGGAAGAGGTGTCGAAAGCCCTGACCACCGGTCGCGGTAATGCGTACTGGTTCATGTTCGAACCGCTGATGATGTCGAAGGTCGTGTTCGACAAACTGCCGAAGGACCAGCAGGCGGTCATCATGGCGGTTGGCACCGAACTGGAAGCCATGGCGCGCAAGTCGGCCCAGCTCGACGACTCGCTGGTCGCTGCGGTGTATCAAAAGGCTGGCGCCAAAGTGGTCGACATGAATGCTGCCACCGTCAAGCGCTGGCAGGCGATTGCCCGCACCACGGCATGGAAGGACTATGGCGAGCGCAACGAGAACTGCGCCAAGTTGCTCAAGCTGGCCGAGAAGCTGTTGTGAGCCACGGCTTCGAGATCGGCCCGGCGGCTGGCCCCGCCGTGCCCGACCACCCGCTGGTCGCCAGGCTGTCGCGCGCGCTGGATGCCTTCAACCGCGCCTTGCTGATGCTGTCGATGGCGGCGCTGGTGGTGACGGCGCTGGTGCTGACCTATTCGGTGGTGTCGCGCTATTTCTTCAAGCTGCCGACCGATTGGCAGGACGAGGCCTCGGTCTTCATGCTGGTCGGCGTGACCTTTTTTTGTTGCGCGTTCGTGCAATCGATGCGCGGACATATCGGCATCGAAGCGCTGGCGGGCTTGCTGCCGGCCGGCGTGAATGCGGCGCGCCTGCTGTTCGTCGATGCGCTGTCGCTGCTGTTCTGTGCCTTCTTTTCGTGGAAGTCGTGGACCCTGTTCCATGAGCCGTTTCGTGATGGCCAGACCACCAGTTCGACCTTCGCACCGCCGCTGTGGATACCGTACGGGATGATGGCCTTCGGCATGACCCTGCTTACCGTGCAGATCGTGGTGCAGGTGCTGGCGCGCATGACCAACCGGCGGCGGGCGGCATGAGCGAACTCACGCTGGGGGTGATGTACGGCGTAGCGACCCTGGTAGTCATGTTTTCCGGTATGCCGATCGCCTTCGCGCTGGGTGTGGTGGCGGTCAGTTTCATGTACTTTTTCATGCCGGCCTCGTCGCTGGATACCGTCACGCAAAATGTATACGAAGAGATGGCGTCGATCACGCTGCTGTCGATTCCGCTGTTCATTCTGAAGGGCGCGGCAATCGGCAAGTCGCCGGCCGGCAAGGACCTGTATTCGGCCATCCACACCTGGCTGCACAAGGTGCCGGGCGGGCTCGGGATTGCCAACGTGTTTGCCTGCGCGCTGTTTGCTGCCATGGCCGGTTCGTCGCCGGCGACCTGCTCGGCGATCGGCTCGGCCGGTATTCCGGAAATGCGCCGACGCGGCTATTCGCCCGGTTTCGCGGCCGGCATCATTGCCGCCGGCGGCACCCTGGGAATCCTGCTGCCGCCGTCGATCACGATGATTTTGTACGCAGTCGCGGCCGAACAATCGCTGGGCCGGCTGTTCCTCGCCGGGATCGGGCCGGGCATCCTGCTGGTGGCGCTGTTCTCGGGCTACGCGGTGTATCGGGCCCGCAAGGAATACCGCGCGGCGCATGATGCGTATTCGCGCCACGGCACCGCCTCGGCCTATCTGGAAGTCGAACACTTCACGCTGGCACAGAAGGTCGAGATGCTGCCGCGCGTGCTGCCGTTCATCATCCTGCTGCTCGGCGTGATGGTTGCCCTGTACGGCGGCTATGCCACGCCGTCGGAGACCGCCGGACTTGGCGCGCTGCTGGCGCTGGTGCTGATCGCCATCGTCTACGGCATCTGGAAGCCGAAGGATTTGACGCCGATCCTCAGTTCGACCATCAAGGAATCGACCATGCTGCTGCTGATCATCGGCATGTCCTTGCTGTATTCGTATGTGATGAGCTATCTGCACATCAGCCAGTCGGCGGCGCAATGGGTGGTGGCGATGCATCTGTCGAAATGGGTGCTGCTGGCGGTGATCCTGCTGATGGTGATCGTGTTCGGCTTCTTCCTGCCGCCGGTGTCGATCATCCTGATGACAGCGCCGATCATCCTGCCGCCGCTGAAAGCCGCCGGTTTCGATCTGATCTGGTTCGGCGTGGTGATGACGATTGTCATGGAGATGGGACTGATCCATCCGCCGGTCGGCCTGAACATTTTCGTCATCAAGAACATCGCGCCGGATATTCCGTTGCGCGACGTGATCTGGGGCGTGATGCCGTTTGTCGGACTGATGTTCATTGCCGTATTCCTGCTGTGCTTCTTTCCGCAGATCGCGACCGCCTTGCCGACCATGTTGATGGGGACAAAGTAGATGAGTGCACCCGAACGCATCTGGAATCATCAGCAGCGCAATCGCGCGGCGCGCATGGAACGTGGGCGCGCCGTGCTTGGCGCCGATTTGCAGGGCAAGGTGCTGCCGTCGGCGCGCATCGCCGATTTGCTGCATGCCGTGCTGGAGTGCGGCGACCGGGTCTGCCTGGAAGGGAACAACCAGAAGCAGGCGGACTTTCTCGGCAAGGCGCTGGCGACGCTGGACCCGGCGCGCATCCATGACCTGCAAATGCTGCAGTCGGTGCTGGCGTTGCCGGAACATCTGGACGTGTTCGAAAACGGCATTGCCTCGAAGCTCGATTTTTCATTCTCGGGTCCGCAGGCGGCGCGGCTGGCCCGGCTGGTTGCCGGCGGCAAGCTCAACATCGGCGCGATCCACACCTATCTCGAATTGTTCGCGCGCTATTTCGTCGACCTGACCCCGCGCATCGCGCTGGTCGCGGCTGAAGCGGCCGACCGGCACGGCAACCTGTACACCGGACCGAATACCGAGGACACCCCGGCGATCGTCGAAGCCACCGCGTTCAAGAGCGGCATCGTCATCGTGCAAGTCAACCGTATCGTCGATGTGCTGCCGCGCGTGGATATTCCGGCCGATTGGGTCGACTACGTGATCGCCGCGCCGACCCCGTTCTTCATCGAACCGTTGTTCACACGCGACCCGGCGCAGATCTCGGAAATCCAGGTGCTGATGGCGATGATGGCGATCAAGGGCATCTACGCCGAATATCAGGTCGAGCGCCTGAACCACGGCATCGGCTTCGACACGGCCGCCATCGAATTGCTGTTGCCAACCTATGCCGAGTCGCTCGGGCTAAAAGGCAAGATCGCGCGCCACTGGGCCCTGAATCCGCATCCGGCATTGATTCCGGCGATCGAGGCTGGCTTCGTCGAATCGGTCCATTCGTTCGGTTCCGAACTGGGCATGGAGGCGTACATCAGCGCGCGCCCGGATATCTTCTTTGTCGGGGCGGACGGGTCGATGCGCAGCAACCGGGCGCTATGCCAGGCCGCCGGTCACTACGCCTGCGACATGTTCATCGGCTCGACGCTGCAGATTGATTTGCAGGGCAATTCGTCGACCGCCACGCTGGGCCGCATTGCCGGGTTTGGCGGCGCGCCGAACATGGGCGCCGATGCGCGCGGGCGACGTCATGCCAGTGCCGCATGGCTGAAGGCCGGGCAGCAGGCCGGACAGGGCCGCAACCGCATGCCGCGCGGGCAGAAGCTGGTGGTGCAGATTGTCGAGACCTTTCGCGAGCACATGCAACCGGCCTTCGTCGAGAAGCTCGACGCCTGGGAACTGGCCGAGCAGGCCGGCATGGCGCTGCCGCCGGTGATGATCTACGGTGACGACGTGACCCATATCCTGACCGAGGAGGGGATTGCCAACCTGCTGCTGTGCCGCACCGATGAAGAACGTGAACAGGCCATTCGCGGCGTTGCCGGTTACACCCCGGTCGGCATGGCGCGTGACCGTCGCATGGTGGAGAACCTGCGCGATCGCGGCATCGTCCAGCGCGCCGAGGACATGGGTATCGACAAACGGCTGGCCACGCGTGACTTGCTGGCCGCGCGCAACATGAAGGATCTGGTGCGCGCATCGGGTGGCCTGTACATGCCACCCAAACGCTTTCGGAACTGGTAACGAAAGAGACGATGGAAAATTTGATATTTCATTTTGACGGCGGACGCGCACGCGGTGCGCGACAGGCGCAACTGGTGGGCGTGGTCAGCTCGGGCAATCTGGAAGTGCTGATCGAGGCCGCCGCGCTGCAGGGCGCTTGCGAGATTCACGTGCAAACCGCGGCGCGGGGTTTCGGCGCGATCTGGCAAGCGGTCATGACCGATTTTCACGCGCGCTGGCAACTCGCCGACACGCGCATTTCGATTAACGACATGGGCGCCACGCCGGCCGTCGTGAGTCTGCGGCTGGATCAGGCGGTCGAATCGATGCTGGGAGAATCCGCATGATGGCGCAAGCCCACAGCTACCTCGAAGCGAGCGCGCGCGAGCGCCTTGGCTGGCTGTTCGAAGACGCCGGTTTCGAGGAATGGTTGCCACCGGCGGCGCGCATTGTCAGCCCGCATCTGGCGCAGCTCGATGCACCGATCTCGTTCGACGACGGCGTCGTGATCGGGCGTGGCACGCTGGCCTGCAAGGTTATTTTTGCCGCGGCGCAGGAGGGTGGTTTCATGGGCGGCGCGGTCGGTGAGGTGCATGGCGCGAAACTGGTCGGCCTGTTGCGGCGGGCGGTCGTCGAGCGGCCCGACGCGGTCATTCTGCTGCTGGAAACCGGCGGTGTGCGGCTGCACGAAGCCAATGCCGGACTGATCGGCGTCTCCGAAGTCATGCGCGCGCTGCTCGACGTACGCGCCGCAGGCATTCCGGTGATCGTGCTGATCGGCGGCTCGAACGGCTGCTTCGGCGGCATGGGCATCGTGGCTTGCTGCGCCAACGCCATCGTGATGTCGGAGCAGGCCCGCCTTGCCATGTCCGGTCCGGAAGTCATCGAAACCGCCAATGGCGTCGAAGAATTCGATTCGCGCGACCGTGCGCTGGTGTGGCGCACGACCGGCGGCAAGCATCGCTATCTGCTGGGGGACTGCGATTGCATCGTGGCCGACAGCGTCGACGCATTTCGTGCTGCCGCACTGGCGTTGCTGGACCAATTGGCGCCTGCCGATGTGCCGCTGACGCTGGCCGCGCTCGAAGCGGAACAGTTGCGGCTGCAGCGTCGCCTGACGCTACACGGCGCCGCCACCGAGCCGATGGAGATCTGGCGGCAGCGCGGGATTGTCGACCCGGACAGCATTGCGTTAATGGAGCCCGATGCATTCATGGCCGTGGCGCGCCCGGCAAGGAGTCGTTGATGGATTGGCAAACACTGACCGGGCAACTGTTTCCGCTCGGGCACCAGGTTACCGAGCAGGATTGTTTTCTGAGTGGCACGGCCCGCGTCGGCGAGCAGACCATGGCAATCATCGGCACCACCGGGCACACGCCGATCGGTGTCGAAATCGCACTGGCGCAGGCGAAGGCGGTGCTGGCGACGGTGCGGGATTTTCCGCAACGACCGATTCTGATCCTGGTCGATACCCAGGGCCAGCGCTTGCGGCATCGCGACGAAATGCTGGGCATCAATGCCTACATGGCGCATTTGGGCAAATGCATCGCGCTGGCACGGCAATCAGGTCACCGCGTCATCGGACTGGTGTACGACCAGGCCCTGTCGGGCGGTTTCATCACCAGTGGCTTGATGGCCGATGATTGCTACGCACTGCCGCAGGCGACTATCCGCGTGATGGGCCTGCCGGCGATGGCGCGCATCACCAAGGTGCCGGAGGCGCGCCTGACCGAGCTGGCCAAGGACAATCCGGTGTTTGCCCCTGGCCCGGAAAATTATGTGCGCATGGGCGGCTTGCAAGGACTCTGGGAAGGCGATCTGGCGCAGTGCCTGGCAAGCGCGCTGAGCGACGCCGATCCAGTCGATCGTCGCAGCAGCCTTGGCTTGCAGCGGGGTGGCCGCAAGATGGCGGCAACCGTGACCGCAGCGGTGCTTCGGGATGGTCATGCCACCGCGCCATAGTCTGGTCCGACTGTCCGCGGCAGGCTGGGATGTGGCGCACCGGCAGATTCCGGCGGCGTATCACGCTGATGTGCAGCGCTGGGCCGCGGCCGATTGGCCGGTGATTGCACGCCGCCAGGAACCGGATTGTCCGTCCGATATGTGTTGTCTTGGGTTGGCTTTACCGCCCCATCCCGTAACGTATGAAAAGGTTCGGCTGCCACTGCGCATTCCGGTCAACGAGATTACCGATGCGCGTGCACCGTTGATTCTGGCAGACGTCCTCGATACCGTTCCGGCGCCCTGGCGTGCGCCCTTGCTGGCTCTGGACGCCGAAGCGGAAACGGCCGAGCTGGCGCTGCGCGTGTACGGCTCGGCCGCGTTGCAGGCGATTACCGGCTTGCGCTACCTGCATGCGCAATCAGACCTGGATGTGCTGCTCAGCCCGGTCATCCCGGACCAGCTTGACCGCGGCCTGGCGCTGCTGATGGTGGCCAGCGCAACCTTGCCGCTGGACGGCGAAATCGTGTTCCCGTCCGGCGATGCGGTGGCGTGGAGAGAATGGCGCAATGCCGATGCACAGCAGGTGCCGTCGCGTGTGCTGGTCAAGCGCCGCGTCGGCGTTGCCTTGCTGACCATGTCGGCATTGCGCGCCACGCTGGAGGGTGCGGCATGCGCGGGCTAGTGCTGCAACCGGATGCCGGTCGCATTGATCCGGGCCGGATCGTTGCGCGCCTGGCCCTGCGCAGCCTGCATGCGGAACTGGTGTTGCATCCGAAGCCAGGACTGGTATCACCGCACGACAACGGCAGCCATCGCGACATGACGGCGGTGACGTTTGCGCGCAGCCTGTTCGCGTTGCGCCACTATTTTCGCGACATCGCCCGGGCCGGCGCGGACGGCGCGCCATTTCACGTGTTGCGCCAGCTCGGTATCGATGCCGAGCGCACCATGTTGCGGGCCACCGGCGGCGTCAACACCCATCGCGGTGCGATCTTTTCCAGCGGCATGCTGGCAGCGGCGATTGGCGCTGCGATGCAATCTCCGCGTCCGCTGAGTGCGGCATTGATCCGGCAAACACTGCGCGTGCGCTGGGGCGCGGCGCTGGCATTGCATACCAATGCCGCCGCCTCGCACGGGCAAACCGTGCGTCTGCTGCATGCCGCCAGCGGCGCGCGCGAGGAGGCCGAGCGTGGTTTTCCCGCCGTCTTCGAGCTGGCCTTGCCGCGCTTGGACGCGACGCTGGCGGCCGGACGCAGCTTGCGCGAAGCCTGTGTCGACACATTGTTTGCGCTGATCGCCCACATCAGCGATACCAATGTCGTGCATCGCGGCGGCGTGGTTGGCGGCATCAAGGCACGTCAGCTGGCGCAGGCTTTCCTGCAGGCGGGTGGCACCGCCGCCGCCGACTGGGAGGCGCGTGCCGACGCATGCGGCCGGCAGTTCGTGGCGCTGAATCTGTCGCCGGGCGGTGCGGCAGACCTGTTGGCGGCCACCTGTCTGGTCCATCACGCGACGCGGCAGCAATGACCTTGCGCTTTGCCATCTTGTGCCCGGGGCAGGGGGGCCAAACTGCGGCGCTGTTTGCGCTCACGCCTGACGCGCCACGACCTGCGCTGGCCGAGCCGATCGAGCACATCCTCAACGATCCGGCGCTCCTGTTCGCCAACCGCCATGCGCAACCGCTGATCGTCGCCGCAGGACTGGCGCGCTGGCAGGCGCTGCGAGCGCACATCCCGCCGCCAGCGCTGGTGGCCGGGTACAGTGTCGGCGAGCTGACTGCCTACGGAGTGGCCGACGCGTTGCCGAGCGATGCCTTGCTTGCGCTGGCAGTACAACGCGCCGTCCTGATGGACGCCTGTGTCGATCCGGCCTTGCCGCAGGTGATGCTGGCCATCGGCGGTATCGGGCACGCCGAGGCCGCGCTCTTGCTGCGTGAACACGGCATGGTCGTCGCGATCGACAATGGCGCCGACCGCATGATTGCGGGCGGGCTGGCGCGCGATGCGGCGGCACTCGAAACGGCCCTCGCCAGGGCCGGCGCCAGCTGCCAGCGGCTGCGGGTGGAAGTCGCCTCGCACACCCCCTGGATGGCCGGCGCGCAAGCCGGGTTCGCCACTGCGTTGGCGCAGCACGACTGGCATGCCTGTGCCGTTCCGGTGCTGGGCGGCGTGCGCGCCGAGCGTATTCAGACGCCCCTTGCGGCGCAGGCGGCGCTGGTCGATCAGCTGGCGTCGCCGATCGGTTGGGCCGATTGCATGGATGCGCTGGTCGAATGCGGTATCGCGGTGGCGCTGGAACTTGGCCCTGGCGATGCGCTGTCGCGCATGCTGCGCGAGCGTCATCCGGGGCTCGAATGCCGCTCGCTCGACGCCTTTCGCAGCATTGATGCGGCGGCGGCATGGCTGCAACGGCGCATCGCTTAGCCGAAGCGGCGCAAACGAATCGACCGGCAACCCATTCGCCACCATCACGATTGCACGCCCCAAGCCTCAAATCCGGTGCTGTTTAGTGCTACGATCCGTGCCTGAATGTGTGATGCCTCGAATTTGAATAGCGATCCCAACCTCAATGACTTCTTCGACTTCTTCAAAAAATGTCGCCGCCCTGACGCTGGCTGCCGTTGGCGTGGTGTATGGCGACATCGGCACCAGTCCACTGTATGCACTCAAGGAAGTGTTCTCCGGCAGTCATGGCGTCCCGCTCAACCATGCCAATCTGTTTGGCATTGTCTCGTTGATCGTGTGGGGGTTGACCATCATCGTGTCGCTCAAATATGTCACGCTGATTCTGCGCGCCGACAATCGCGGCGAGGGCGGCATCATGGCCCTGATGGCACTGGCGTTGTCGTCGGTCACCACGAAATCGGCCTGGTACCGGCCACTGACCATCATCGGCTTGCTCGGCGCTGCGCTGTTCTATGGCGACAGCGTGATCACGCCGGCGATCTCGGTGCTGTCGGCCATCGAAGGAATCGAACTCGCGACGCCAGCATTTAATGCGTATGTGGTGCCATTGACGGTGTTTGTGCTGGTCGCGCTGTATCTGGTGCAGTTCAAGGGGTCGGCCGGCATCGGCAAATGGTTCGGACTGGTGATGCTGGTGTGGTTTGCCACGCTGGCCACGATGGGCGTCATCAATATCATTCGCATGCCGGAGATTCTGCAGGCACTCAATCCGTATCACGCGTTGGCATTCATGGCCGGTCATCCCTGGATGGCGTTCGTTGCCCTGGGAGCGATCGTGCTGGCATTCACTGGCGCCGAAGCCTTGTATGCCGACATGGGACATTTTGGCCGCCAGCCGATCCGCATGGCGTGGGCACTGATCGTGTTTCCGGCGCTGGCGCTGAATTATCTGGGCCAGGGCGGGGTCCTGCTGGCCGACCCGGGCGCAATCATCAATCCGTTTTATCACCAGCTCGGCGCATGGAGCATTTATCCGCTGGTGATCCTGTCGACCATGGCCACCGTGATCGCTTCGCAGGCCACCATTTCCGGCACCTTCTCGATGACGCAGCAGGCCATTTCGCTGGGCTTTTTGCCGCGCATGCGGGTGGATCACACATCCGAGCGCGAAATCGGCCAGATTTACATTCCGACCGCAAACTGGGTGCAACTGGTGGTGGTGCTGCTGGCGGTGATCGGTTTCGGTTCGTCGACCAACCTGGCTGCCGCCTACGGCATTGCCGTGACGGCGACGATGACCACCACCACGATTCTGACTTTCTTCGTGGTGCGCTATGCGTGGGGCTACCGCTTGTGGTTGTGTCTGCTGGCGACCGGGTTCTTCTTCGTCATCGATGCCACGTTCTTCTCTGCCAACCTGCTCAAGGTGGCGCACGGCGGCTGGTTCCCGCTGGTGCTGGGCGCCATCATGTTCACCGTGATGATGACGTGGAAGCGCGGCCGCCAGCTGGTCTTCGATAATCTGCTCAAGCACGCCATTCCGCTGGAGGAGTTTCTGAATTCCCTGTTCCTGAGTCCGCCGGTGCGCGTGTCCGGCACCGCGATCTTCCTGCGCGGTGAAGGCGACGGCGTGCCACACGCCATGCTCCATAATCTGTCGCACAACAAGGTGTTGCATGAACAGGTGTTGTTTCTGACGGTGCGCAATCGTCATATTCCCCGGGTGCCGGAGAAAGATCGCATCTGCATCGTGCCGCTGGGACATGACTGTTATCAGATTTACGTTGATTACGGTTTCAAGGATGAGCGCGATATTCCCGCAGCATTGAACGCGTGCCGCATGAACGGCATCGATTTCGAAATGATGGAAACCTCCTTCTTCATCTCGCGCCAAACCGTGATTCCAACCGTGGGCAGTGGCATGGCCTTGTGGCGTGAGCGCCTGTTCGCCACGATGTCGCGCAACTCCCGCGATGCGGCAGATTATTTCCGGATTCCCAGTAACCGCGTGATCGAGTTGGGCACGCAAGTCGAGATTTGATGATGATTCGCCTCGCAACCCCCGCGGACGCGGCTGACATTTGCGCAATCTACAACCAGTACGTGATCAGTTCGACCATCACGTTCGAGGAGGTCGCCGTCAGTGTCGACGAGATGGCGCAGCGCATCGCCACCATCGGTGGCGCGCTGCCATGGTATGTCTATGAAGCGCAGGGAAGGGTGCTCGGCTACGCCTATGCAACGCCTTGGAAAGCGCGCAGCGCCTATCGGTTCTCGGTTGAAAGTACCGTCTACGTCGATTTGCACCATGCCAAGAAAGGCATTGGGATCGCGCTCTACGAAAGGCTGATTGACGATCTGCGCGCACGCAGAACGCACATCGTGCTGGCTGGAATTGCGCTGCCCAACCAGGGCAGCATTGCCCTGCACCAGAAACTTGGCTTCATGCAGGTCGCGCAGTTGCGCGAAGTCGGTCGCAAATTCGATCGCTGGGTCGACGTTGGTTACTGGGAGCTCGTGCTGGGCGATGCGCCAGACTGACACGCATCGCGCGTCGGTCCCTGGCAGCCGGCGCGCAATCCCGGTTCGACTTGAGATTGCGCGCCTGCGTGTCACGTCAGGTCATTGCTGCTCTGACGCTTTTCCGTAGCCGCCGCCGCCGGGCGTTTCGATCACAAAGACATCACCGGCCTGCATCTCGGTACTTGCCACGAACCCCAGTTCTTCACGACTGCCATCGGCACGAATGACATAGTTCTTGCCGCATTCCCCGGGCTCGCCGCCAGCGCAGCCGAATGGCGGCACGATGCGGTTGTTGGACAGGATCGATGCACTCATCGGCTCTAGGAAGCGCACCTTGCGCACACCACCATTGCCGCCATGCCACCGGCCCGCACCGCCCGAATGCGGCCGGATTTCGTAACTTTCCAACCTGACCGGATAGCGCCATTCGAGAATTTCCGGATCCGTCAGCCGCGAATTGGTCATGTGCGTCTGCACCACATCCGTACCGTTGAAGCCATTGCCGGCGCCGGAACCGCCCGCGATGGTTTCGTAGTACTGATGCTCCTTGTTGCCGAAGGTGAAGTTGTTCATGGTGCCGGGCGCCGATGCCAGCACCCCCAGTGCACCGTACAGGGCATTGGTGATGCAGCTCGAGGTCTCGACATTGCCGGAAACCACCGCCGCCGGATAGCGCGGGTTCAACATGGAACCCTCGGGAATGGTGACCGTCAGCGGCTTGAGGCAACCGGCATTGAGCGGGATCTCATCGTCGGTCAGCGTGCGGAACACATACAGCACGGCCGCCATGCAGATCGCGCTTGGCGCATTGAAATTGTTGTTCAGTTGCGGCGAGGTGCCGGTGAAGTCGATTTCTGCGCTGCGGGCCGACTGGTCAATCCGGATCGCCACCTTGATGACTGCGCCGTTGTCGAGCCGATACGTGTAACTCGAATCCTTCAGGGTCGTCAGGACCCGGCGAATGGCTTCTTCGGCATTGTCCTGCACATGTCCCATGTAGGCCCGGACCACATCCAGCCCGAAGTGGTCAACCATCTTCAGCAATTCATCGACGCCTTTCTGGTTGGCGGCGACTTGCGCCTGCAAATCGGCAAGATTTTGCGGAATGTTCCGCGCTGGATAGCGCCCCGACGACAGCAGAGCGATGGTTTCCGCTTCGAGAAACCGGCCGCCGCGCACCAGCTGGAAATTATTGATCAGCACGCCTTCCTCTTCCACCACGGTGCTGTCGGCAGGCATCGAGCCAGGGGTGATGCCGCCAATGTCGGCGTGGTGCCCGCGCGAGCCAACATAGAACAGGATGTTCTCGCCGGCGCGGTCAAACGCAGGCGTGATCACCGTGATGTCCGGCAAATGGGTGCCGCCATGATAAGGATCGTTGAGCATGAACACATCGCCCTGGCGCATCTTGCCGGCATTCTCGCGCATGATGGTCTTGATGCTTTCGCCCATTGAACCGAGATGCACGGGAATATGCGGCGCGTTGGCAATCAGGTTGCCGTCTGCATCGAACAGGGCGCAGGAAAAGTCGAGCCGCTCCTTGATATTCACCGAAAAGGCGGTGTTTTGCAGTCGCAATCCCATTTGCTCGGCGATGCTCATGAACAGGTTGTTGAAGACCTCGAGCATCACCGGATCGGCTGTCGTCCCCACGGCCCTGCGCTGTTTTCTGGCCTCCACCCGATTCATGACGAGATGATTGAGCGCAGTGACTTCGGCGACCCAACCCGGCTCGACGATATTCGTCGCATTTTTTTCTGCGATGATGGCCGGGCCACGAATCCGGTCGCCCGGGCGCATGTCGTCGCGCTGGTACAGCTCGGTTTCATGCCACTCGCCACCGGAGAACAACCGCACCAGCTCGGTGGGGCGCAGCGGCCCTGCGCGGGTCGACAGCAGCTCGTTGACTTCATCGCGGTCGAGCGACTTGCCAATCACCTCTACCGAAATGGCTTCGACGACCAAGGGCTTGTCGGACATCAGGAACGAATAGCGTTTTTTGTAGGACTGCTCGAATTGGGCGGTCATGCTGGCAATGCTGCCGAACGGCACCACGATGACCGAATCGGTCCCGTCGTAGCGCAGATGCACCCGTTCCAGCGTCTCGATCTGGGACGCCTGCACACCCTGCGCCAGCAAGTCGACCCGGCCTTCTTCGGCCAGCAGCCGCAGTTGCGCCGCCACGGTCGCCAGTGCACTCTCCGGCAGGGGGATCTCCAGGGCCTTCTCGCGCATCGCGGTTTGGTCCGCGAGACCCATTCCATAGGCCGACAGCACGCCGGCGAAAGGATGGGCAAACACGCGCGTCATGCCAAGGGCGTCTGCCACCAGGCAGGCGTGTTGGCCGCCAGCGCCGCCGAATGTGCTGAGCGTGTATTCGGTCACATCGTGGCCGCGCTGGACCGAGATGAATTTGATGGCATTGGCCATGTTTCCGACGGCGATTTCAATGAAGCCCTCGGCGACTTCTTCCGGCGTGCGCCGAATGCCGGTGGCACGGTAAATATCTTCCGCCATGGCGGAGAACTTTGCGGCAACGGCATCGCGATCCAGTGCGGCATCGGCATTGGGTCCGAATACGGCAGGGAAATAGCCCGGCTGGATCTTGCCCATCATGACGTTGCAGTCCGTAACCGCCAGCGGGCCGCCGCGCCGATAGCTGGCCGGGCCCGGGTTGGCGCCGGCGCTATCGGGACCGACACGATAGCGGGCGCCGTCGAAATGCAGGATCGAGCCGCCGCCGGCGGCAACGGTGTGAATGCTCATCATGGGCGCGCGCATGCGCACGCCGGCCACCTGGGTTTCGAATTCGCGTTCGAATTCGCCGGCGTAATGCGATACGTCGGTCGACGTGCCGCCCATGTCGAAGCCGATGATCTTGTCGAAGCCAGCCGTTTTCGCAGTGCCGACCATGCCGACGATGCCGCCGGCCGGGCCCGACAGAATCGAATCCTTGCCCTGAAAGCGGTGTGCATCGGTCAGGCCGCCATTGCTTTGCATGAACAGCAGGCGCACTCCGTTCATCTGGTCGGCGACCTGATTCACATAGCGTCGCAGAATGGGTGACAGATAGGCATCGACCACGGTGGTGTCACCGCGTGAAACCAGTTTCATCAGGGGGCTGACCAGATGCGACACCGAAATCTGGGTAAAGCCAACCTCGGCCGCGATCCGCGCAAGTGCAGTCTCGTGTTGCGTGAAGCGGTATCCATGCATCAGGACGATCGCCACGGCGCGCAGGCCCCTGGCATGCAGGTCGCGCAGGTCGCGCAACGCGGCAGCCTCGTCGAGCTCGGTCACAACGGCGCCGTGGGCGTCAATGCGCTCATCGACTTCGACCACCTGTTCATACAGTAGCTCGGGAAGAATGATGTGGCGGTCAAACAGGCGCGGCCGGTTTTGATAGGCGATGCGCAAGGCATCGCGGAAGCCGCGGGTGATCAGGAGTGCGGTTGGATCGCCTTTGCGTTCGAGCAGCGCATTGGTCGCAACGGTCGTCCCCATTTTTACGGCTTCGACCAGTTGTGGCGAAATTACCTCATCGCTGTGCAGGTTCAGCAGTCGCTTGATGCCGGCAACTGCAGCATCGGAATATTGTTCCGGATTTTCGGAGAGAAGTTTGTGCGTGAGCAATTTGCCGTCCGGTTTCCTCGCGACGATATCGGTAAACGTGCCGCCGCGATCGATCCAGAATTGCCATCGTTTGTCGAAAGTGCCGGCCGTGGTGAGATGCTGTTCCATAACGTGATCGTCCCTCCTGAAGGATTGAGATGAGCTGCAAGAATATTTTTAATATTGTAGTTGTCTTGATGAAAAATAGTAATATAATTTATCAACAATTTATCGGTAAAACGCCAGGCAGTAATCTTTGTGCGCGGCCGCCGGCAAATTTTTTATCACTGAATCACCGGAAAAAGATACCGTATCAAAGATATCTACGTTCCGGTTTTGCGCCGAAACATGCGTTGTTCGGAGACCGCAGGAATCGGGAAGAGAGAGTGCGCGGCGTGTGCGACATGGTCAGCAGAGCCATGCACATGCCGTCAAGCGCCACCCGGATAGCAATGCGTCCTGTTTGTGCTGGATTGCAAAAAAAGCAGTAGCAAATTTCTCCCCTATAGCTGGACCATGGCGGGATTGTTTTAGTTGGCACTAAAAAAAAGGAGCGTCTCACTATGCGAATCAAAAGTATGTTCAGGCATCTTGCGCAGGCAGGAGCGGCAATGGCAATCAGCGTTTCGGCCCATGCGCAACAGGAAGTAAAAATCGGCGTCATTTACCCGCTCACGGGTGCCGCGGCATCGTCCGGTGCGGAAATGAAAAATGCGCTCGAGCTCGCCGCCGACATCATCAATAACGGTGCGAAATCGGTGCCGAACCTGCCCTTTTCTGCGGGTGGCGGATTGCCAAACCTGAAGGGTGCAAAGATCAAGCTGGTCTTCGCCGACCACCAGGGCAATCCACAGGTGGGCGCGACCGAAACGGAGCGGCTGATTACGCAGGAAAAGGTCGTTGCCATTGTCGGCGCCTATTTCAGCAACGTCACGGCCACCGCCAGCCAGGTGGCGGAGCGCTACAAGATCCCGTTCGTCAATCCGGAATCCTCCTCGGCGTCGCTGACGCAGCGTAACTTCAAGTGGTTCTTCCGCACGACCGCGCACGACGACCTGTTCGTCCACAATTTCTTCGATTTCTTCAGGGATCTGGAAGCGAAGAAGGGCATCAAGGTCAAGCAACTGGCTTCGTTCAACGAAAACACGCTGTGGGGCAATGAAACCACCAAGCTGGAAACGAAACTGGCGGAAGAGAAGGGCTATGCGCTGACCAAATCGATTTCGTATCCGGCCAAGAGCACGCAGTTGACCTCCGAAGTGCAATTGCTCAAGGCTGCCGCGCCGCAGGTGGTGATGCAGTCGTCATATCTTGGTGACGCCATCATGGCCATGAAGACCTACAAGGAGCTGGGGTTTTCGCCGGACATGATTTTGGCCAATAACGCCGGCTTTACCGACACCGAGTTCATTCGCACGCTCGGCAAGGACGCCGACTATGTCATCACGCGCGATGTGTGGTCGCTGGATCTGGCAAAAAACAATCCGCTGATCAAGCAGGTCAATGACTTGTATTTTGAGCGTAACAAGGCAAATTTCACCGGCAATTCGTCGCGCACCTTTACCGGTCTGATGACGCTGGCAGATGCGATCAATCGTGCCGGATCCACCGAACCTGAGGCAATTCGCAAGGCACTTACGGAAACCAACATCCCCGGTAACAAGATCATCATGCCGTGGAAGGGGATCAAGTTCGACGAGAAGGGCCAGAACGTTTACGGCTCCGGAATCCTGGTGCAAATCATCGACGGGAAATACAACACGGTGTGGCCGTTTGACCTGGCAACCCGCGACGTCGTATGGCCGATGCCCAAGTGGGATCAACGCAAGTAACGGTCTTTTCTGGAAGTGGTGTCGCCTGTTTTTCGTTTGACAGGCGCACCCGTGATCGCTGCCGCCTGTTCGTCAACACGAAGTATTGAAGAGGAATATATGTCTGAAATTCTGATACAGACGCTGGTTTCCGGCTTGCTCATCGGGCTGATTTACGCGCTCGTCGCAATCGGCTTGACGATGATTTTCGGCGTGATGGATATCATCAATTTTTCTCACGGCGAGTTCCTGATGTTCGGCATGTATTCCAGCTTCTGGATGTACTCCCTCTACGCTCTCGACCCGTTGTTCACGCTGCCGTTGACGGCACTGTTCCTGTTTGCCCTGGGCGTCATCATTTATAAGCTCGTCATCAGCAAGATCACCAGCGCCCCCATGGTGTCGCAGATATTCACGACCTTCGGCCTGATGTTGCTGTTCCGTGGCCTCGCCCAGTTTTTCTGGAAGCCCGACTTTCGCACCATTGAGCGGTCACTGTCGAGCGGCAGTTTTTCCATTGCCGGAATCCAGATCGGCACGCCGCAGATTACCGCTGGTGTCGGCGCAATCCTCGTCACCGCCGGCGTCTATTTTTTCATCACCAGAACCCGGCTGGGTGCCGCGCTGGAAGCCACTGCTGCGGACAAGGAGGCAGCGCGTCTGATGGGCATCGATTCGCAAAAAATGTTTGCACTTGCATGGGGAATCGGCGCCGCCTGCGCCGGAGTTGCCGGTGGCCTGTTGTCGACGTTCTTTCCCATCTTTCCCGATGTCGGCGCCAACTTCATTCTGATTGCCTTTGTCGTCGTCAACCTTGGCGGTTTCGGCAGCATCGTTGGCGCGCTGGTGGCCGGGATTCTGGTCGGCGTGATCGAAGTCATGGGCGGATTTCTGCTCGGGCCGCAATACAAGCTGGCGATTGTGCTGGTGCTGTTCCTGGCGGTATTGATGTTCCGTCCTCAAGGCCTGATGGGCAAAGCCTGAAACCCCAACGCTCGAAGAAAGAACTGTCATGAGAAATAATGCCGTTGTCTCGCAGCCCGTTGAGTCCCAAGCGATGCTTCCCGTCCGGAATCCGAATCTGGCTTACGCGCTGCTGCTGGTGCTGTTGATCGTTGCCGGATTCGTGCCGGTGTTCATCCTGAATCCATCCCATCAAAATATTGCGATCCTGATCCTGATGGCCGCCCAGATGGGCGTGGCCTGGAATATTGTCGGCGGCTATGCCGGTCAGATATCGCTTGGTCAAGCCGCATTTTATGGAATTGGCGCGTACACCTCGACGTTGCTGTTTGCCCATACCGGCCTCAATCCCTGGCTTGCCATGCTGGCCGGCGGCGTGGTCGCAGCGCTCGTGAGCGTCGTCATCGGCTGGTCGTGCTTTCGACTGAAGGGCCATTATTTTGCAATGGCGACCATCGCTGTTGCCGAGATCATTCAAATCGTCTTTACGAATTGGGAATTCGCCGGCGCAGCAGTGGGCCTGACCCTCCCGATAGACAAGCAGGGCTGGGCAGTGTTCGTCTTCGATTCAAAGGTCCCGTACTACTACATCGCACTGGGTTTGTTGCTGGTGACACTGCTGGCCAATTTCATCATCGAGCGAAGCTATTACGGCTACTACTTTCGAGCGATCAAGGACGAACCGGATGCCGCACGAAGTCTTGGTGTCAATTTGCGCAAATACAAATTGATTGCGTTTGCCGTCAGCAGTTTTTTCACCGCCCTCGGTGGCAGCTTCTACGCACAGAAGGAGCTGTACATCGATCCCGCTTCGGTCCTGGGCACCGGCCTGTCGATCAAGATGGCCCTGGTCTCGATCCTGGGTGGCATTGGCACCCTGTTCGGGCCGGTGCTGGGCGCCGGGATTCTGACGCTGATTGACGAGGGCACCCGCGCACTGTTTGGCGGCTCGGGGCGCGGCACCGATTTGATCATCTATGCGGCGCTGATCATTGCCGTCGCTGTCTATTATCCGAACGGTGTGCTGGGCTGGTTCAACAACCTGATGGCGCGTCGCCGGGCGGTGAGCCTGCAGGCCGCACGAGGGGAACACCAATGACTTTGCTTAACGTAAAAGGCGTCACCAAGAAATTCGGCGGCATCACCGCCAACCACGATGTGTCGTTCGCATTGGGTGCCGGGCAGATCGTGGGGTTGATCGGGCCGAACGGCGCGGGCAAGACGACCATGTTCAATTGCATTGCCGGGTATTTCCCACCCACGTCCGGTGAGATCTACCTGAACGACGTGAAGATCTCGGGGTTGTCGCCCGAGCAGTGCGCGCGCGCCGGGATTGCCCGGACGTTTCAGGTCGCGCGCACGTTTACCAGCATGACGGCGCAGGAAAACGTCATGGTCGGCGCGTTCCTGGTCGACAAGAATGTGGCTGCCGCCCGCAAGATCGCAAACGGATTGCTCGACTTTGTCAATCTCGGCAAATTCAGGGACAAGCCGGCGGCCAGCATGACCATCAGCGAACAGCGCCGTCTGGCGGTTGCGCGCGCACTTGCGGTCAGCCCGAAGCTGCTGCTGATGGACGAAGTGATGGCGGGCTTGAATCCCACCGAAGTCAAGGAGACCGTCGAAGTGGTGCTGAAAATTCGTGATCGCGGCATTTCCTGCCTGATAGTCGAGCACGTCCTTGAAGGCATCATGCCCATTGCGAACGCCATCGTCGTGCTGGATTACGGCAAGAAAATCGCCGATGGAACGCCGCAGCAAGTGTCGAACGACCCGCAAGTGATCGCCGCCTACCTGGGAGAAGAATGATGTTGCAAGTTCGGAGTCTGCGGGTCAGTTATGACAAGGTGCTGGCCATTTCAAAGGTGGACATCAATGTCGGAGTCGGCAAGCTCGTTGCGCTGGTCGGCGGCAACGGCAATGGCAAATCAACGACGCTGCGTGCGATTGCCGGATTGAACGCGGCGGACGAAGGAAAGATCATCTTTAACAATACGGAGATCCAGGATACGCCGGCGCACCTGCGGGTGCCGTTGGGGTTGTCGCTGGTGCCGGAGGGACGGCGGATTTTTGCCCGCCTGACCGTTGAGCGCAATCTTGAGCTGGGCGCCTACACGCGCAGTGACAGCCATGAGATCGCCGAATCGCTCGACACCATGTACGGCTTGTTTCCGATCCTCAAGGAACGCCGTCATCAACTGGCGGGCACCATGAGCGGCGGCGAGCAACAAATGCTGGCCATCGGCCGTGGCTTGATGGCCAAGCCGAAACTGCTGTTGCTGGACGAGCCGTCATGGGGCATCGCACCGAAATTCGTCACCAAGGTGCTGGATACGATCCAGCTGGTCAATTCCAGGGGCGTGTCGGTCTTGCTGGTCGAACAAAGTCTGCACAAGGCGTTGGCCATTGCCGATTACGGTTATGTGATCCAGACCGGTCGCATCGTGATGGAGGGGACCGGCAAGGACCTGCTGAACAATGATGAGATCAAGAAGGCGTACCTGGGACTATGATGACAGACACCCTTTCCCTGTCGCCGCACGGCATTCGATTGTTGTGCCGCAATGGCAAGTGGGATGGCGCAACCGCCGGACTGGCCAGAGGCATCGTGCAGGCGAACTTGATGATCGTGCCGGCGGAATTTGCTTTTGACTTCCTGCTGTTCTGCCAGCGCAATCCCAAGGCCTGTCCATTGATCGAGGTCCTCGAACCCGGACAGTTCTCGCCACGCTGCGCCGCCAATGCCGATTTACGTTCGGACCTGCCCGGATACCGCGTCTATCGATCCGGTGAGCCGGCGAGCGAGGAAACCGATATCGTCGGTCTCTGGCAGGACGATTTCGTCAGTTTTCTGATTGGTTGCAGCTTCTCGTTCGAGAGCGCGTTGATGGACGCCGGCATCCCGCTGCGGCACGTCACCCAACAACGCAATGTCGCAATGTACAAGACGAGCATTGCCTGTACGCCGGCGGGCAGATTCTCCGGGAACATGGTCGTCAGCATGCGGCCGATCCGCAGCCGCGATGTGGCCCGGGCCGTCGAAATTTCGGCGCGGTTCCCGCAGGTGCATGGCGCGCCGCTGCATATCGGGCATCCGGAGGCGATCGGCATCGAGGACTTGAATCTGCCAGATTATGGCGATGCCGTGCGCATTGAGGATGACGAAGTGCCGGTGTTCTGGGCCTGTGGCGTGACGCCGCAATACATCGCCTGTCATAGCCGGATACCGCTCTGTATCACCCATGCACCGGGAAAAATGTTCGTGACCGATGAATTGGTGCGGTGAAGGACCGCAACGTCTGACAAACGCGCTGCCGCAAGCGACTGCGCTGCCCCACCAGGTCATCGGTTCGACCTGGTGGGGCAGTACGAGGCGCGGTGTTCAGTCGGCAGGCGTCAGATAAAGCGCATCTTGAAGTTGCGCCCCTTGATATTGCCGTTGCTCAGTTGGGCGAAGGCCTTGTCGGCGATGCGACGGTCAAGCGCCACATAGGTAAAAAATTCAAAGACGTTGATTTTCCCGACCTGCTCCTTGCTCAGGCCGGCGTCGCCGGTCAATGCGCCGAGCAAGTCTCCGGGACGCAATTTGTCTTTCTTTCCGCCCATGATGCAAAGGGTCACCATCGGCGCCTCCAATGGTCGGCCCTCAGCCGGCACCAGCGTGTCCAGATCGAACCAGCTGACCGGGCCATGCTGATATTCCTCGATCAGCTTGACCCATTTCTTTTCGTTTGGCGCGCACAGGCTCAACGCCAATCCGCGTGCGCCGCCGCGACCGGTACGACCGACCCGATGGATGTGGACCTCGGTGTCTTTCGAGACATCGACATTGATCACCGCACCCAGGCTCTGGATATCCAGCCCGCGTGCGGCGACGTCGGTCGCCACCAGCACGGAACAGCTGCCATTGGCGAACAACACCAGGATTTCGTCCCGTTCGCGTTGTTCAAGTTCTCCGTACAGCGCCATCGCACTGAATCCCTGGGCGCGTAGCTCATCGGCCAGTTCGCGGCAGTGGACCTTGGTATTGCAAAACGCCAGTGTCGACACCGGCCGGTAATGATTCAGCAATTGCGCGACGGCGGCATTGCGCTGTTCGTAACCGACTTCATAGAAGCGCTGTTCGATGCGGCTGTCGTCATGCTGCGCTTCCACCGTGATTTCGGTCGGATCGCGCAGAAACGGTGCACTGGATTTCCGGATGTCGTCGGGATAGGTCGCCGAGAACAGCAGGGTCTGGCGGCGGGTCGGGCAGGCCGAGACGATGCCGGCGATCTCTTCATAGAACCCCATGTCGACCATTCGGTCGGCTTCATCCAGCACCAGCGTTTGCACCGTCGACAGGTCGATGCTGTTGCGACCGATATGGTCACGCAATCGTCCCGGCGTGCCGACGATGATGTGCGCACCATGTTCCAGCGAGGCGATTTGCGGGCGCATCGGCGCACCGCCGCAGAGGGTCAGGATCTTGGTGTTGTCGGCAAAGCGGGCCAGGCGACGCAGTTCGTTGGCGACCTGGTCGGCCAGTTCGCGCGTGGGGCAAATCACTAGTGCCTGAATCGCAAACCAGGTGGGATTGAGGCGTTGCAGAATGCCGATGCCGAATGCTGCGGTCTTGCCGCTGCCGGTCTTGGCTTGCGCAATCAGATCGCGACGATCAAGAATCACCGGCAGGCTTTGTGCCTGAATTGGCGTCATCGCATGGTAGCCAAGCGACTCCAGGTTGGCGAGCAGCGAGGGTGACAGCGGCAAGCTGGCGAATGACGTGTCTGTGGTGTTGGGCATTTACAGGAACCGATCCAGAATTTTTCGTGAGACTTGATCCAGCGCCATGGTGTCGCGAATCAGAAAGTGAATGCCGTGACTGTCGGAAATCAACAGGGACGCGCTGCCGATGCGGCGAATGTCTTCCTCGCCGCGCAGGACGAAGCGGGTTGGGCCGCGATCGGTGTCGACCTCCCAGGTGCAGGGGGTGGCATAGCTGGTCACGTCGCGGATGGCGCTGATCTCGGGCATGAATTCGCGGCCTTCGAGTTCGGTTTCGATCAGTGTGCGAACCGGCGTCGGCAGGTCCTCCAGCCGGTCGATCCATGCGACTTCACGCCCATCCTGGCTGACCATCGCGATGCCGTCATCGGGCGCCTGGATCGGAAAGGCCCGCACCGGCGAAACGTTCTCATGCGCGACACCTGCGTCGGTGGTCAAGGTGAGCTTGCCGAAGGTGTCGCGCTGCAGGCTGAATTGCGTCGTCATGCTGTCTCTCCCGCATCGATATTGCGCGCTTGTGCCTCATACAGTCGGAAATAGGCGCCTTCGCTTGCCATCAGATCGTCGTGTGTACCGACCTCGACGATTTCGCCGCGATCCAGCACCACCAGGCGATCGGCCCGGTGCAGCGTTGACAGGCGATGGGCAATGGCAATCGTGGTGCGTCCGGCAACCAGATTGTCGAGCGCCTTTTGAATTTCCTTTTCGGTTTCCGAATCGACCGACGAGGTCGCCTCGTCCAGAATCAGAATGCGCGGATCGATCAGCAGGGCACGCGCAATCGAAATGCGCTGGCGCTCGCCGCCGGACAATCCCTGGCCGCGTTCGCCCACCATCGAATCGTAGCCCTGCGGCAGGCGCAGGATGAATTCATGCGCGTGCGCGGCACGTGCCGCAGCAATGATGTCGGCCCGGCTGGCGCCCGGTTTGCCATAGGCGATGTTGTCGCTGATGGTGCCAAAGAAAAGGAACGGCTCCTGCAGCACCAGTCCGATATTGCGCCGATAGTCGGCGATGGCGTACGAACGGATATCCACGCCATCGACCAGGATCGCGCCTTCGGTGACGTCGTAGAAGCGGCAGATCAGATTGACCAGCGTGCTTTTTCCCGAACCGCTGTGTCCGACCAGTCCGATCATTTCGCCCGGCTTGATGATCAGGTTGATGCCGCGATTGACGGAGCGATTGCCGTAGCGGAAACCGACGTCGCGCAATTCGATGCGGCCCTCGACGTGGCCAACCGCGACCGGTTGCGCTGGTTCCGGAACGCTGGAAACGTGATCCAGAATGTCGAAAATTCGCTTGGCGGCGGAGGCCGATTTCTGGGTTACCGAGACGATCCGGCTCATGGAATCCAGCCGCCCGTAAAAGCGGCTGATGTAGGCAATGAACGCGGTCAGCACACCGACCGTGATTTCGCCGCGCGAGACCTGCCAGATCCCGAAGGCCCAGACCACCAGCAAGCCCATTTCGGTCAGCAACGACACCGTCGGTGAAAACAGCGACCAGATTTTATTCAAGCGGTCGTTCACCGCCAGATTGTGTTTGTTGGCATCGCGAAAGCGGCTCGACTCGCGCTGCTCCTGCGCGAAGGCCTTGACCACGCGGATGCCGGGGATGGTGTCGGCCAGCACATTGGTGACTTCGGACCAGACCCGGTCGATCTTTTCAAAGCCGGTGCGCAGCCGATCGCGCACCACATGGATCATCCACGCAATGAACGGCAGCGGCAGCAGGGTCACCAGCGCCAGCCAAGGATTGATCGAAAACAGGATGCCGGCGGTCATGATGATCATCAGCACGTCGGTGGCAAAATCGAGCAGATGCAGCGACAGGAACACACAGATCCGGTCGCTCTCGCTGCCGATGCGCGACATCAGATCGCCAGTGCGCTTGCCGCCGAAGTATTCCAGCGACAGGCGCAGCAAATGGTCATAGGTCGAGGTGCGCAAATCCGCGCCAATGCGCTCGGAAACCAGCGCCAGCACATACGTCTTGGCCCAGCTCAGCGCCCATGCAACCAGTGCCGACCCAAGCAGGCCGACGAGGTAGACCACCACCAGCTTCTGGTCGATCTGCTTGCCGTTTTGATACGGAATCAGCACGTTGTCCATCAGTGGAATCGTCAGATACGGGGGAATCATGTGCGCCGCGGTGCCCAGCAGCGTGAGAATAAAACCCAGCAGCAGCTGGCCGCGATACGGTCGCGCGAAACGCCACAGGCGCAGCAAGGTCCATGTCGATGGCGGCGTGTGAATCACCTTGGTGCAGATCGGGCAGACATCCTGGTCCGGGTCCAGCGGCGCCTTGCAGCTCGGGCAGACGGTCTGGTCATCATTGACGACGTCGACGCCATTGACATGGCTGTCGAGTTGCGCCGAAAACTGGTCGATCAGGCGGATCGCCAGCAGGTTTTGCCCGAGCGTGAAGCGCCAGCTGGCCAGGCGGCCGGTCTCGTCGGCGATGTCAAGATGCCCGACACCGGCGTGGTCATGGTGTTTCAGCGCCAGTCCTTCGCGGAACTGCCAGTCGCGCCACAGCGTTTCGCCCGGCGCGCGCGCCAGGATGCGACGATCAGTGACCACCACCAGTCCCTTGGCAAAGCGCAGGCGCGCATCCAGATCCAGCTCGACCGCCGTTATGACAACTTCACCGACCTGCAACTGCGAACTGGTTTCGGCGCGCCAGTCTGCGGGGATTTCCTGATGGGGATGGGCGATGGGCGAATCGGCGATGATCATCGTGCAGCAAACTCCGGTATGAAAATCCAGCCCAATCTGGCTGGTCAGTTGAATTGCGGGTGAAAAATATTCACTGTCGATCTATTCCATAAAGCAATAAAAAGACGGGGCCAAACAGTTCCTGCGGGTCACGGCAGCGCAGTTTTGCGGTATTCTGTCTAGGGAAATAATCTGAAGGAAACTTGACCAGACAGATGGAAGGCAATGCGGAACGCAGTATACCGCAACACATTCCAGACGCCCACGCCGGATGCCCCAGGCGCTGCGCAAAACTGAGCGAAACCCTTTGCGAACCGACCTGCACATCGCTTGCGATGCGGCTCCGCAGTAACCTGGCAAGCTGAACTTAGAGAAATGATGAAGAAGAAAGATATCGAAATCCTCCGTGTAACCCATTTGCACGGACCTAATATCTGGACGTACCGGCCCTGCATCGAAGCCTGGGTTGACATTGGCGCTCTGGAAGATTTCCCCTCTGACTTGATTCCCGGCCTGTATGAGCGGCTGACCGCGTTGCTGCCGAGCCTGATCGAACATCGTTGCGGCGTCGGCGAGCGCGGTGGTTTTTTGCAGCGCCTGCGCGAGGGCACCTACGCTGCCCATATCCTGGAGCATGTCACCCTCGAATTGCAAAACCTGGCGGGCATGCGCACCGGCTTCGGCAAGGCCCGCGAAACCAGCGTGCGTGGCGTCTACAAGGTGGCCTTCCGCACGCGCGAGGAGCAGGTCGGCCGCGCCGCGCTGGCGGCGGCACGCGATCTGTTGATGGCCTTGATCGAAGAACGCTTTTTTGATTTGCCCGCCACACTGGTGACGCTGCGCGACCTGGTGGATCGACGCTGTCTCGGCCCGAGCACGGCGCATATCGTCGATGCGGCGACCGTGCGGCAGATTCCGGCAATTCGTCTTACGGACGGCAACCTGGTACAGCTTGGCTTTGGCGCGCACCAGCGCCGCATCTGGACCGCAGAAACCGACCAGACCGGCGCGGTTGCAGAAAGCATTTCACGCGACAAGGATCTCACCAAGTCGCTGCTCAGCGCCTGTGGCGTGCCGGTGCCGGAAGGGCGCATGGTCACCAATGCCGAAGAGGCATGGGACGCGGCAGAAGACATTGGCGTGCCGGTGGCGGTCAAGCCGTACGATGGTAATCATGGGCGTGGCGTGTCGCTCGACTTGAGCAGCAAGGCCGAAATCGTCGCCGCTTATCACCTGGCCCATCGCAAGGGCGGCGGCAGCGTCATCGTCGAACAGTTCGTGCCTGGTAACGAGCACCGGTTGCTGGTGGTGGGCGACCGGGTCGTCGCCGCAGCCGCCGGCGAAGCGGCCTGGGTGACCGGCGACGGAACCGCCAATATCATCGAGCTGGTGGACCAGCAGATCAACTCGGACCCGCGTCGTGGTCTCGGGGAAGAATTCCCGCTCAATACGGTATCGCCGCAAATCGCCGCCGAAATCATCCTCGAACTCGAACGCCAGGGTCTGACTGCCTACGACGTGCTGGAAGCCGGTCGCAAGGCGCTTATCCAGCGCAATGGCAATGTCGCATTTGATGTGACGGATAACGTCCATCCGGAGGTCGCCGCGATGGCCGTGCTGGCCACCCGCATCGTCGGCCTCGACGTCGCCGGGATCGATCTGGTGACACAGGATATTTCACGTCCGTTGTCGCAGCAGCGCGGTGCAATCATCGAAGTCAATGCCGGTCCCGGTTTGCTGTCGCACCTGAAACCGGCGAGCGGATCGCCGCGCGCGGTCGGCGCCGCGATCGTCGATCATCTCTTTGCGCCGCATGAAAGCGGACGACTGCCGATCATCGGGGTGGCCGGTTCACGCGGCACCACCCTGATCGCGCGGCTGGTGGCGTGGCTGATCCAGATCGACGGCAAGCACGTTGGCCTGGCATGTTCGGACGGACTGTATCTCGACAGCCGCCAGATCGCGCCAGCCAGGACGCCAGACTGGGAATCCGGTCAACGTCTGCTGATCAACCGCAGCGTCGAAGCCGCCGTTTTTGAAAATTCAGCGCACATGATCCTGAGCGAGGGCCTGGCCTACGACAAATGCGAAGTGGGTGTGGTGACCGATATCGACGGCCACACCGCGCTCGGTGAGTTTTACATCGACGCGCCGGATCAGATGTTCAGCGTGTTGCGCACCCAGGTCGACGTGATTTTACCGAGCGGCACCGCGATCCTGAATGCCGCCGAGCCGCAAGTTGTCGAAATGGCCAGCCTGTGCGACGGCAAAGTTATCTTCTACGGACTGGATGGACGCCTCGATCCGATTGTTTCTCATCGCGCAGTTGGCGATCGCGTCATCTTTTTACGAGATGGAAACGTTGTACTCGCCGAGGGTGCCGAAGAACTGACCTTGATGACGCTTTCGTCACTGAAAGCCAACAAGGCAGCGCAACCGGAAAGCATCCTCGCCGCAGTTGCCGCAGCATGGGCGCTGGGCGTGAGTCCGGATTTGCTGGCTGCCGGGCTGACGACCTTTGAACTTAATCCGCGTAAAACACATTACTGAAGTCGACACACCAGGTCGGCTCAACCATTGGACAGGACAGCTGCTTTATGGAAGTTTCAAGAATCCGGGCCTTACGTGGCCCGAATCTCTGGAGTCATCACACCGCAATCGAAGCGATCGTCGGATGCAGCGAGATGGAAGGTTCGATTGATAACCTGCCCGGATTCGAGGCCCGCCTGCGCGAGTTGTTTCCCTCCATCGGATCGTTGCAGCCAAGTGGTCAGCAGTCGGCCATTGTGCTGGCACATGTGCTGGAAGTCGCAGCGCTTGGCCTGCAGGCGCAGGCAGGTTGCCCGGTCACCTTCAGTCGCACCAACCAGACGCTCGAACCCGGCATTTTTCAGGTCGTCGTCGAATATTCCGAAGAGGCCGTAGGTCGCCTCGCGATGAAGCTGGCAGAAGAACTCTGCCAGGCCGCGCTGGGCGACACGCCGTTCGAGCTGGCTGACGCACTGCAGCAACTGCGCGACCTCGACGAAGACGTGCGCCTCGGACCCAGCACCGGTGCCATCGTGCAGGCCGCAGTGGCGCGCAATATTCCCTTTCGACGCCTGACCGATGGCAGCCTCGTGCTGTTCGGCTGGGGCAGTCGACAGCGACGCATACAGGCTGCCGAAATGGACACCACCAGCGCCATCGCCGAAGCGATTGCGCAGGACAAGGATCTGACCAAGAAACTCCTGAGCGCCGCCGGTGTGCCGGTGCCGCAGGGCCGCGAAGTCCACGATGTCGACGATGCCTGGGAAGCCGCTTGCGAAATCGGCTTGCCGGTGGTGGTCAAGCCGCTCGATGGCAATCAGGGCAAAGGCGTCACCGTCAATGTCACCAGTCGGGAACAGCTCGTCGCCGCGTATGCGTCGGCCGCCGAATTCCGCGATTCGATTCTGGTCGAGCGATTTTTGCCCGGCAATGACTTCCGGCTGCTGGTGGTGGGCGACAAACTGGTCGCCGCCGCCCGGCGAGATCCGCCGCAGGTAGTCGGCGATGGCAAGCATTCAGTGCGCCAGCTGGTCGATCAGGTCAACCTCGATCCGCGCCGCGGCGCCGGTCATGCGACCTCGCTGACGAAGATCCGCTTTGACGATATCGCGTTGTCGAGTCTTGCCAAGCAAGGTTACGACGCCGAGTCGATCCCGCCCAAGGGCCGCCGTGTGGTGTTGCGCAACAATGCCAACCTCTCTACCGGCGGTTCCGCTACCGACGTCACCGATGATGTCCATCCTGAAGTTGCGGCGCGGGCGATTTCCGCCGCGCGCATGGTCGGCCTCGACATCTGCGGCGTCGACATGGTCTGCGACAACGTCCTGAAACCGCTGGAAGAGCAGGGCGGTGGCGTGGTCGAAGTCAACGCCGCGCCGGGCCTGCGCATGCACCTGTCGCCGTCGTTTGGCAAGGGACGTGCCGTCGGCGAAGCCATCATTGCCGACATGTTCGGACGCGGTGATGACGGGCGTATTCCGATCGTCGCCGTCACCGGCACCAACGGCAAGACCACGACGGTGCGCCTGATTACCCATCTGCTGTCGCACAGCGGTTTGCGCGTCGGCATGACCAATACCGATGGCATCTACATTCGCGGCAAGCGCATCGATACCGGCGATTGCAGCGGTCCGCGCAGCGCCCGCAATGTGCTGCTGCATCCGGATGTCGATGCGGCGGTGTTCGAAATTGCCCGTGGCGGCGTGCTGCGCGAAGGGCTGGCGTTTGATCGTTGCCAGGTCGCCGTAGTCACCAACATCGGCACCGGCGACCATCTCGGCCTGAACTACATCACCACCGTCGAAGACCTGGCCGTGCTCAAGCGCGTGATCGTGCAAAACGTCGCCGACAGCGGCGTGGCGGTGCTCAATGCGAATGATCCGATTGTCGCGCGCATGGCCGATGATTGTCCCGGCTCGGTCACGTTCTTCGGCATCGACCGGCGCAATCCGGTGATGGCCAAGCACCGCGCGCAGGGACGGCGTGTGGTCTACGTCGAAGGCGACATGCTGGTTGCCGCCGAAGGCAAGTTCGAACACAAGATCGCGCTGGCAAGCATTCCGATCACACACGGCGGCACCATCAGTTTTCAGGTTGAAAACGTGATGGCCTCGGTCGCAGCTGCCTGGGCCGTCGATCTGAATTGGGGCACCATCGCCGCCGGCCTGAAAACCTTCGTCAACGACATCGACAATGCACCCGGCCGGTTCAACATGTTCCAGTTCCGCGGCGCCACGCTGATTGCTGACTACGGCCACAATCCGGATGCCATCCTGGCGCTGGTCAAGGCCATCGAAGCGATTCCGGCCAAGCGCCGTTCGGTGGTCATCAGCGGCGCCGGCGACCGACGCGATGAAGACATCCGTCAGCAAACCCGCATCCTCGGCAGCGCGTTCGACAACGTCCTGCTGTACCAGGACCAATGTCAGCGTGGTCGCGAGGATGGCGAAGTCGTCGCGTTGTTGCGCGAAGGACTGGTCGGGGCGACCCGCACCAGCCTGATCGATGACATTCGCGGTGAGTTTGTCGCCATCGATACCGCGCTTGAGCGCCTGCAACCGGGTGACCTGTGCCTGATCCTGGTGGATCAGGTGGAAGAGGCTTTGGCGCATATCGCCGTGCGCATCGCACAGGGATAGTCGGAAAATCCGTTGTCCTGAAGAGGCCCGTCGACAATCGCGCATTGTCGGCGGGCTTTTTCTATTGTGCCGCGAGCCGCCACAAGGACGTTACTTCTGCGGCCCGTGCGGCATGCAACGGATCGCTGGCATCGGCGGCGCGGGGATGGGTTGGGCGCACGTCGTTGCGGCCGAGCACCTTTAATCCGGCCGCCTCGATCCATGCCAGCAACTGGGCGCGCGGCCGCAGGCCAAGATGTTCCGCCAGGTCCGAGAGGATCAGCCAGCCTTCGCCGGCAGGCGTGAGGTGCGCCGCCAGGCCACTCAGAAAGCCGCGCAGCATCGCGCTGTCGGGGTCATACACGGCGTATTCGAGCGGCGAGCTGGGACGCGCTGGCAGCCACGGGGGATTGCAGACAATCAGCGGCGCACGTCCGTCCGGAAACAGGTTGGCCTCGACCACGCTGACTTGCCCGGCATAGCCAAGACGCGTCAGGTTCTCGTTGGCGCAGCGCAGTGCGCGCGTGTCCTGATCCGTGGCAATGACCTGCGCGACGCCCCGCCGTGCCAGCACCGCTGCCAGCACGCCGGTGCCGGTGCCGATGTCGAAGGCCAGCGTCCGGCCCGGCAGTGGCGTCGCTGCGACCAGCCCGACATACTCGCCGCGCACCGGCGCAAACACGCCGTAATGCGGATGGATGCGCGCCTCCAGCGCAGCGATCTCGACGCCTGTCTTGCGCCATTCGTGCGCACCGATCAGTCCCAGCAGTTCACGCAGCGAAGCGACATACGGCTCGTTCGCCGCACCATACGCCTCGGTGCAGGCAAGCTGTATGTCCGGCGCCCGGCGCAGCGGCAGGCTGTGGTCGGCATTGAACGGCAGCAGCAACATTGCCAGCGTACGCGCCCGTTGCGACTGGGCCTGACGATGCAGGTTGAAGGCTTCCGTGGGCGTCGTGGCGGCTTTGCGTTCCTTGCGGTCAATGCGTCGCGCCATCGCCTGCAGCAACTGCCGCGCATTCTGGAAATCGCCGCGCCACAGCATCGCCGTACCCTCGCAGGCCAGCCGCCAGGCCGCGTCGGCGGTGGTGCGGTCATCCGCGAGCACCACCCGCTTGGGTGGCGGCGTGCCACTCTCGGCGCGCCAGCGTGCGCTGTGCGGCTGGTCATGTTCAATCCAGTGGATCAGGGGAGTGGCGACGGCAACGGGCGAGGACATGGAAAAATCACGATCGGAAAGGAGACTGCAGGCAGCAAGTCGGCATTTTATGCCAGCGCGGGCATCGGGTGCCGATTGATCCACATCAAGTGGATTTTCTGGGCAATTTGCTACTTTGATGCGTCGCATCTACAAACAGGAATTTCCATCGTGTTGTCCAGTCCATTCAAACCGTTGCAGCTCAAAAACCGTGCCGTTCTGCCCATCGTTCAGGGCGGCATGGGGATCGGCATTTCGGCGCACCGGCTGGCCGGAACGGTCGCCAGCTTCGGCGCCGTCGGCACCATTTCCAGCGTTGACCTGCGCCGCCATCATGCCGATCTGATGGCGCAAACCAAGGGTTCGCGCGACAAGGAATTCATCAACGCCGTCAATCTGGTCGCGCTCGATCGCGAAATCAAGGCCGCCAAGGACATTGCCCAGGGCCGCGGCATGATTGCCGTGAATATCATGCGCGCCGTCGCCGACTACGCCGCGTATGTGCGCCAGGCCTGCGAAAGCGGCGCCGATGCGGTGGTGGTGGGCGCCGGCTTGCCGTTCGACCTGCCGGATTTGACGGCGGAATTTCCGGACGTGGCACTCATTCCGATCCTGTCCGACGCGCGCGGCATCAGCGTGATCCTGAAAAAATGGATGCGCAAGAATCGCCTGCCCGATGCCATCGTGATCGAAAACCCGCAGTTCGCTGCCGGCCATCTGGGGGCGACCAGCCTGGATCAGGTCAATGACCCGCATTTTGCGTTTGCCACGGTGCTGGAGGAAACCTTCGCCCTGTTTCGCGAGCTCGGCATTGAGCGCGAACGTATTCCGCTGATCGCCGCCGGCGGCGTGCACAGCCATCAGCAAATGTCCGAACTGCTGGCGCTGGGCGCGTCTGCAGTCCAGCTCGGCACCCCGTTCGCGGTCACCGAAGAAGGTGACGCCCACATCAATTTCAAGAAGGTCCTGGTCAACGCCCAAGCCGAGGATATTGTCACCTTCATGAGCGTGGCCGGGCTGCCGGCGCGGGCGGTGCGCACGCCGTGGCTGGCCAATTATCTCGACAAGGAAGCCAAGCTGCAGCGCCTGGCCAAGCCCAAGGCCTGCACGGTCGGCTTCGACTGTCTGCAGCATTGCGGACTGCGCGATGGCAATCCCAAGGCAGGTCAATTCTGCATCGATACCCAGCTGGGTTTCGCGATGCAGGGCGACGTCAAGCGCGGCCTGTTTTTCCGCGGATCGGAAAGCTTGCCCTTCGGCGGCGCGATCCGCCCGGTAAAGGAGTTGTTGATGTACCTGCTGACTGGCGTCCAGCCGGTGGTGCAGGCGCCTGTGCCGATGCCAACGGCTTAACCCTTAAAAATAAAAGGAAATTCATCATGTTCAAGACCATTCTTGTACCGACCGATGGCTCGCCCCTGTCGGACAAAGCCGTCAACGCCGCGATCGAGTTTGCCAGGCTCAGCGGCGGCAAGATCATCGGCCTGTCGGTGGCCGAGCCGTATCCCTATTCGCCGCTGTCGGAGGGCGCGATGTCGGTCGATGCGGTCGCTTATCAGGAAAAAATGCTGTCGATGGCGCAGCAGCATGTCAAGACCATCGCCGAAGTCGCCGCCGCCGCCGGCGTGCCGTACGAAACCTGCGTTGCCCAGTCATTCAGCCCGTACGAAGAAATCATCAATGTGGCCAACAACAAGAGCTGCGATGTGATCTTCATGGCCTCGCATGGTCGCAAGGGGTTGAACCGCTTGTTTGTCGGCAGCGAAACGCAGAAGGTGCTGGCGCACACGATGATGCCTGTCATGGTGTTCCGCTAACCCTATTGTGACTGCGCCGGCGTGCGTTGGCGAACCGATGGTGCGAAGCTGGTTGTTTATATTGGAGCGTCGATCACCGCAGGTGCGCTGACGTCGTCTGACTAAGGATGTCATGCAAAAAGAACTTGCAGTTGCCTCGCTCGGGCAACGAGGATTATTGTTGCCGGCCTGGGTGACGGCGGCATTGCGCGCCAACGACAGGCTCAAGCTGTATTTAACGTTGTTGCAGGCGGCCTCGACGCACGCATCGCATCCGCAGCGCGAGGCGCCGGATCTCGGTGCCGAAATGCGTGCCGCCGGAGTCGATGGCGCTTGGCTGCTGGCGCTCGTCGCCAGCGCCCGGCGCGCCGACGAGGCGCTGACCTTTCCCGATCAGCCCAAACTGATCAACGCACTGCTGGACGATCTGGCCACCATGGCGCGACCAGTGATGGAAATCACCGAGGCCAGCGACCCGCTGCATCAGCGCGTGGCGCATTGGTTGGACTGGCTCGGCGGTTTGCCGGCCGATCGCCTCAGTGACGCCCGTCTGGCCGCACTCATACATGGCCAGCGCGGCGGCGCCGACAGCCTTCATCTGCTGATCATGGATTTGCACAAGCAGATCAACCATCTGGCCAGCGAACTGAGCAGCGAAGTGATCGACGGCGCGCATGTCTGGCATCTGCACGAGGACGATCGCGCCCTGGTGGCGGCGTTCATGCGTGGGCTCAATCGCACAGCAGCGCTGAAATTCGATCATCCCGGTCTCGATACTGCGGCGACCCGCGACGGCGACCGGCTGCTGCTGCAGAACGACATCGGCACCAACGACGCCCATGTGCTGGTCATCCAGATCACCGGAATGACGATCGCGCTGACCTATTCCGACCTGCATCGGGTGCGCTTCGAATTCTTTGCTGCGCTGCTCACGCCGTTCGGCGCGCACTGGTCGGCGCTGGAATCGCGTGCCAGCGCCGCGCTCAATGGCGGCGAGGCGTATTCGGTCGGCACCGCGCATTTCGATTGTGTCGATACGGCGGCACTGCAGACGACTCTCGAAGGAATTGGTTCGCGCATCGTCTTTCTGATCGACTGGAATCGGGCCCGCAAGCGCCTGCAGGCGTTCATTGGCAAGCAGGACGCGATTGCCGTGTTGGCCGAAGCGGCGCGTCAGGATATTGGTCATCGCGGCTGGCTGCAGGCCGGTGGCGAGCGCCTGATCTTTGCCGCCATGCAGGCCGCCGGTGGCGGCGCGTTTCAGATCGGCGACCGGCTCGACGAGGTGATGGGCGCGGCTGATGCGCGCGCTTTTTTGCTGGCGGTCATGCGCGCTGCCTGCGAGGCGCTGCAGCATGGCCAGCCGCCCGCGCTGGTGGCCGACGAGACGCGCATGCTGTTGTCGCGCCATGTGCGTCATCGCACCACCGAATTCGATCTGCTGGCCGAACACGCCGGCTATTGTCATGAGCTGGCGCAGGCAGTCAGCGATGCGCTGGCGCATGGCATCGAGACCGCGCCGAAGGCAGTGCACCAGCTGGCAACGCGCGCAAAAAGTTGGGAGCGGCGCGCCGATCATCTGGTCATGCACGCGCGCGAACAGGCGCTGCGGCAACCGCGCTGGCGGCCGTTCGCAAAACTGGTCGAGCAGTCCGACGATGTCGCCGACGCACTCGAAGAGGCGGTGTTCGTCATCACACTGATCGCCGATGACCATGCCAAAGGCTGGAACGATGCGGTGCGCGACGCGCTGGCGCGGTTGGCGACAACGGTGCTGATGGCCACGCAGGATCAGGTCAAGGCGCTGGCCATTGCGCGCACTCTTGGCGCCGACAGCAGCGTCGTCGACAACGACGCGTTTCTGGCCGCTACCTGGCGCATTCTGCAGGCCGAGCGTCAATGCGATGCGCTGTTGCGCGAGGCGCGCAGGGTCATTCTGGGCACGCTCAAGGATGCCGCGTCACTGACGTTGGCCAACGACCTGGCGGCGACGCTGGAACTGGCCTCGGACTGTTTGCTGGTGGCCGCATATGGCTTGCGGGATGTTGCCTTTGACACCGCCGGGGTGCTCTGATGAAGCGACGCCATCGGCATTCGGCTGCCGCCGTGCGGCTGCCGATGCTGCATCCGTTTCCACGCGCGGCCGATCGGGTCCGGGCCGCGCCGGTTGCGCCGGTTGCGCGACAACTGCCGTGGCCCGACGAGATGTATTTGATCGACGGCACGACACCGGCGCCGCCGGGCGCCTCGGCAACATCGATGGGCTTCAAGGGCTGGAACCTGTTGCGCATGGCGCAACTGGGCTTGCCGGTGCCGCCTGCCTTCGTGCTTGGCACACACTATTGCCTCGATGCCGAGGCCCGCACGCAGGCCGCGACGGCGGCGTTCTATCAGCCCGGTTTGCAGTCGCTGGAACGTGCCAGTGGATTGGCGTTTGGTGATGCCGCGCGGCCGTTGCTGCTGTCGGTACGTTCCGGCGCGCCGGTGTCGATGCCGGGCATGATGGAAACGCTGCTCAATATCGGCCTGTGCGACCGCACCGTGGTCGGCCTGCTGCGTCAGACCGGCAATCCGCGGCTGGTATGGGATGCCTATCGGCGTCTGGTTGCCAGCCATGGCGAAGTGGTGGCGGGTCTGCCGGCAAAAGTGTTCGAGGACGCCAGCACCGCGCTGTTTGGCGAACGCGATGAGCGCGAGCTGGATTTCATGGAGCTGCGCGCCATGACCGAACGCTTTCTGGCGGTGTATGCCGATGCGGCCGGGACGCCGTTTCCGCAGGACCCCGGTGTGCAACTGCGCTCGGCGATCCAGGCCGTGCTGCAGTCGTGGCAGTCCGACAAGGCGCGGTCGTACCGCCGCATGAACGGAATCGACGACGCCATCGGCACCGCCGTCACGGTGCAGCGCATGGTCTTTGGCAACGCTGGCGGCCTGTCCGGCGCCGGGGTCGGATTTACGCGCGATCCGGCCTCCGGCGCGCCCGGCCTGTGGGTTGACTTTCTGTTCAATGCGCAGGGCGAGGACGTGGTGTCGGGACGGCGCAGTGCGCATGGACACCAACAGCTTGCCGCCGTGTTGCCGCAGATCTGGCAAGCGTTGCAGGATGCTGCACATCTGCTCGAACGCGCTTTCGGCGACATGCAGGATATCGAATTCACGGTGCAGGAAGGCAGCCTGTTCATGCTGCAAACCCGCACCGGCAAGCGCACCGCGCTGGCGGCCGCGCGCATCGCGCTGGATCTGTGCGACGAAGGCGTCATCGACGCCGCTACCGCGCGCGCGCGCACGGCCGGACTGGATCGCACCCGGCTGGCGCAGCCGCGCGTGGTCGCCGCGGGTGGGGCAACCCTCACGCCGCTGGCGCTTGCGGCGGCGGCCAGCAACGGCGTGGCCATTGGCGAAATCGCGCTGGACGAAGCGCGCGCCCGTGTTCGTCACGATGCCGGCGCAGCCGTGATTCTGGTGCGTCGCGACGCCGAGACCAGTGACCTCGTCGCGCTTAATCTGGCGGAAGGTCTGCTCACCGCCTGCGGCGCCCGCACTTCGCACGCCGCCGTGGTGGCGCGGCAACTCGGCAAGGTCTGCCTGGTCGGCTGCACGGCCCTGCAAATCGATGCGCAGACCCGCACCGTTACGATCGGCAAAGTCACCGTGCGCGAAGGTGATCTGATCACGCTCGACGGCGACAGCGGCGCGGTCTACGCTGGCAGCGCGGGCACCGAAATCACGTATCCGGACGACTTGCTGGCCCGACTTGCGCGCTTGCGCGACACCGCTCCGGCATGACAGCGCTGCTGACCGACTGGTTCAGCGGCGTCTTGCTGCGTCGGCGCCGGCGCCGCCATTTCAGCCGCCATCGGCTGATTGATACGCTGGCCGGGCAGGGGCCGGCGCAACCGCCGTCGGACCAACTCGGGCGGCTGTTGATGCAAGCTGCCAGCGATGCACCGGCCGACGCGCTGGCGCGACTGGCGTCGCACGCCGATGGATTGACGGTCGCCGAAGCCCGCCGCAATCTGCGCCGCCTGGGGCCGAACGAAGTCGCTCATGACAAACCGCTGCCGTGGTGGTTGCACCTGTGGCACTGCTATGCCAATCCATTCAATCTGCTGCTGTCGGTGCTGGCGCTGTTGTCGGCACTGAGCGGCGACAGCAAGGCGACGGTGGTGATAGGCGTGATGGTGGTGCTGAGCACCGCCATCCGCTTCGTGCAGGAGGGGCGCTCGCATCGTGCGCTCGACAGCCTGAAAACGCTGGTGAGCAACTCCGCCACCGTGTTGCGGCAAGGCGTGCAGCACGACATCCCGTTGCGCGAGGTGGTGCCGGGCGACCTCGTGGTGCTGTCCGCCGGCGACATGATCCCGGCCGACTGTCGCGTCATGAGCGCGCGCGACCTGTTTGTCGGACAAGCCGCATTGACCGGTGAATCGCTGCCGCTCGAAAAGTTTGCCGAGCGACGCGGCAAGGCTAGCGCACCGCTGGAGCAGAGCAATCTGGTCTTCATGGGCACCAACGTGGTCTCGGGCGCGGCGACAGCGCTGGTGATCGGCACCGGCGGCAAGACCTTTTTCGGCACCCTGGCCCTTAGCGCCAGCCACACCGAGAGCACGCCGAATGCCTTCCAGGCCGGTGTCAACAGCGTGAGCTGGCTGCTGATCCGGTTTGCGCTGGTGATGGTGCCGATTGTGTTGCTGGTCAATGGCTTCACCAAGGGCGACTGGACCGAAGCGGCGCTGTTTGCCTTGTCGGTTGCGGTGGGGCTGACGCCGGAGATGCTGCCGATGATCGTGACCACCACGCTGGCCAAAGGCGCGGTGCTGCTGTCGCGCAAAAAGGTGGTCGTCAAGCGCCTTGATGCGATCCAGAACTTTGGCGCCATGGACGTGCTGTGCACCGACAAGACGGGCACGCTGACGCAGGACAAGATCGCGCTGGCGCACAAGCTCGACGCGTT
Organism: Actimicrobium sp. GrIS 1.19; assembly: GCF_035984655.1. Classification (NCBI taxonomy): domain Bacteria; kingdom Pseudomonadati; phylum Pseudomonadota; class Betaproteobacteria; order Burkholderiales; family Oxalobacteraceae; genus Actimicrobium; species Actimicrobium sp. GrIS 1.19. The sequence goes on from NZ_JAXCHT010000005.1 coordinate 149,765, forward strand.
CGGCCAACCGTCGAGCGAGGTGCTGCACTACGCGTTCCTGAACAGCCATTACCAGACCGGCCTGAAAAATCTGCTCGATCGCGCGGTGCTCGAACACGTCGAGTTGCCGCTCGAATTGAAGCTGGAGCAGGACTACCGCAAGATCGACGAAATACCGTTTGATTTCACGCGCAGGCGCATGTCGGTGGTGGTCGCACGCGCTGACGGGCAACACCAGTTGATCTGCAAGGGCGCACTGGAAGAGACCCTGGCGATCTGCACCCTGGTGCGGCGCGCAGCGCAGGATGTGCCGCTCGATGGCGCACTGCTGGCGCAGGCGCAACAGGTGGCGCAACGGCTCGGCGCGGAGGGCTTGCGGGTGGTGGCGGTGGCGCTCAAGACCTTGCCGCCGGACCAGTCGGTGTATGCGGTTGCCGACGAATCGGCGCTGACGCTGATCGGCTTCATTGCATTTCTCGACCCGCCCAAGGATTCGGCCGCACCGGCGCTGCTGGCGCTGGCTGCGCATGGCATCGCCGTCAAGGTGCTGACCGGCGACAACGCACTCGTCACGCAGCGAGTCTGTCGGCAGGTCGGCTTGCCCGGCACGGCCTTGCTGCTGGGCCCCGAGGTCGATGCGATGGACGACGCCGCGCTGGCGCTGGCGGTCGAGCAGCATCAGTTGTTTGCCAAGCTCATGCCGATGCACAAGGAGCGCATCGTGCGGGCGCTGCGTGCCAACGGCCACGTGGTCGGCTTCATGGGCGATGGCATCAATGATGCACCGGCGCTGCGCGCGGCCGATATAGGCATCTCGGTCGACTCGGCAGTGGATATCGCCAAGGAGGCCGCCGACATCATCCTGCTCGAAAAAAGCCTGCTGGTGCTAGACGATGGCGTCGTACAGGGGCGCATCACCTTCTGCAACATGCTCAAGTACATTCACATGACGGCCAGTTCCAACTTCGGCAACGTGCTGTCGGTGCTGGTGGCCAGCGCCTTCCTTCCGTTCCTGCCGATGCTGCCGCTGCAGCTGCTGGTGCAGAATCTGCTGTATGACATCGCGCAAACCGGCATTCCGTTCGACAACGTCGATGACGAACTGGTCAGCAAGCCGCTGCAATGGAATCCGGGCGATATCGGCCGCTTCATGGGATTCTTCGGTCCGATCAGCTCGCTGTTTGACCTCGCCACGTTTGCGCTGATGTGGTGGGTGTTCGATGCCAACTCGGTGGCGACCCAGAGTCTGTTTCAATCCGGCTGGTTCGTCGTCGGCCTGCTGACCCAGACACTGGTGGTGCACATGCTGCGCACGCCGAAACTGCCCTTCATCGAAAGCCGCGCCGCCGCCCCGTTGCTCTGGCTGACGCTGGCGATCATGGCCTTCGGCCTGTTCCTGCCACAGGGGCCACTGGCCGGATACTTCCGGTTAACCCCGTTGCCGCCGGCGTACTTTGGCTGGCTGGCGTTGATCCTGTTTGGCTACTGCCTCCTGACCACCGGCATGAAGCGGTTTTATCTGCGCCGCTACGGCTGGCAATAAACGCATCGCGAACGATTGTGGATTCTACGTAATCAACGCGTTTTGCCGGCACGGGCGTGGTATTTTTCTCTCACGCAGAGAAACAGTTGCTGGCAGTGCCAGACCGCCTTTTTGTTTCCTGTTGCGATGCAATAAGAAGCGCCTGCGGTGTGCGGAAAAAAGCAGGACGCAAAAAAATTTGGACGGCGGCGCGTGGTTTTATCAGCCTGTGCGGCGCTGCAGCATCGAAATGCATTGACGCTTTAAGCACGACCGTACAAAAATCAGCCTCGTGATTTTATAAAAACAATTCAGGAGACAAGATGGCGTCGTATCCAAAGAGCCCGTTGATGGGCCAGATGATGGATCAGCCTTTGCTGATCTCCAGCATCATCCAGCATGCCGATCGCCATTTCGGGAAAACCGAGATCGTTTCGCGCCGGGTTGAAGGCGATATTCACCGGTACACCTATCACGATTGCCATACGCGTTCGCGGCAACTGGCCAACGCCCTGGCGACTCTGGGCGTGCGCATGGGCGACCGGGTTGCCACGCTGGCGTGGAATGGGTACCGGCATCTGGAAGCGTATTACGGCGTGTCAGGCTCGGGCGCCGTGCTGCACACGATCAATCCTCGCCTGCATCCGGAGCAGATTGCTTACATCGCCAATCACGCCGAAGACCAATATCTGCTGTTCGACATGACCTTCCTGCCGCTGGTCGAGGCCTTCGCCGCGCACTGCAAGACCGTCAAGGGCTTCATTGCGCTGTGCGACCGCGAGCACATGCCAGCCGACAGCAAGATCCCCAACCTGCTGTGTTACGAAGAATTGCTGGCCGACGCCTCGCCTGACTACGTCTGGCCGCTGTTCGACGAATACTCGGCCTCCAGCCTGTGCTACACCTCCGGCACGACCGGCAATCCGAAGGGCGCGCTGTATTCGCATCGCTCGACGGTGCTGCACTCGTATGCCTCGACCATGCCCGACAGCCTGAACGTCTCCGGTCGCGATGTCGTGCTGCCGGTGGTACCGATGTTTCATGTGAACGCATGGGGCCTGCCGTATTCGGTGCCGCTGACCGGCGCCAAGATGGTCTTTCCAGGCGGCTCGCTCGATGGCAAGTCACTGTATGAGTTGTTCGAGCAGGAGAAGGTGACCTTCTCCGCCGGCGTTCCGACCGTCTGGCTGGGCCTGTTGAATTTCATGGCGCAGCACGACCTGCAGTTTTCCTCGTTCAAGCGCACCGTGATTGGCGGCTCGGCCTGTCCGCCGGCGATGATGAAGACGCTGCGCCACAAGTACGGCATCGAAGTCGTACACGCGTGGGGCATGACCGAAATGTCGCCGCTGGGCACAGCCTGCACGCTGCAGGCCAAGCACATGGAGCTGTCCGAGGACGCCAAGCAGGCCATTCTGGAAAAACAGGGTCATGCGATTTATGGCGTCGACATCAAGATCGTCGACGATGCCGGCCTCGAGCTGCCGTGGGACGGAAAAACGTACGGCAACCTGCTGGTCAAGGGGCCATGGATCATCTCCAGCTATTTCCGTGAAGAGGGCGGCAAGGTGCTCGAAGACGGCTGGTTCCCGACCGGCGACGTCGCTACCATCGACGCCGACGGGTACATGCAGATTACCGACCGCAGCAAGGACGTGATCAAGTCCGGCGGCGAATGGATCGGCACCATCGATCTTGAAAACATTGCGATGGCCCATCCGGCTGTGCTGCAAGCGGCGTGCATTGGCGTGTTTCATCCGAAGTGGGATGAGCGGCCGCTGCTGATCGTGGTCAAGCGTCCAGGTGTCGATGTGACGAGGGAAGAATTGTTGGCCTTCTACGACGGCAAGATCGCCAAGTGGTGGACACCCGACGATGTGACGTTTGTCGATGCGCTGCCGATTGGCGCAACCGGCAAATTGTTGAAAAACAAAATGCGGGAGCAATTCAAGGACTACAAGCTGCCTACCGCATAGTTGTTCGTTACCGTTGTTCTGCAGTATCCATAAAACATAAAAGGAAGAGACAAATGATGACCCCGTTCCGCCCACTTGTGCTTGTGCTGTCCCTGGCTGCGGCGTTCGCCGCTCCGGTTGCTGTCGCCGAAAATGTCAAGATCGCCTTCATCGATACGCTGTCCGGCCCGTTTGCGCCGATCGGATCGAATGAACTGAAAAGTTTTCAAATGTTCGCCGAAACCGTCAACCAGCAAAAGCTGGCTGGCGACAACACCCTCGAATATGTCGGCTTCGACAACAAGGGCAGTCCGCAGGAATCGCTGACCCAGCTCAAGAACGTGATCGACCAGGGCTACCGCTACATCACCCAGGGCAATGGCTCGGGTGTGGCACTGGCCCTGATCGATGCGATCAACAAACACAACGAACGCAATCCGGGCAAGGAAATCCTGTTCCTCAATCACGCCGCGATTGATCCTGACCTGACCAACAGCAAATGCAGCTTCTGGCACTTCCGCTTCGACGCCAACTCGGACATGAAGATGGAAGCGCTGACGTCGTTCATGGCCAAGGACCAGGCAATCAAGAAGGTCTACATCATCGGCCAGAACTACGCGCATGGTCATCAGGTCACACGCGCTGCCAAGGAATACCTCAAGCGCAAGCGTCCTGACATCCAGATCGTCGGCGACGATTTGCATCCGATCGGCCAGGTCAAGGATTTCTCGCCGTACGTGGCCAAGATCAAGGCCTCCGGCGCCGACACCGTCATTACCGGTAACTGGGGCGCCGACCTGGCGCTGCTGATCAAGGCCGCCAAGGACGCCGATCTGAAGGCGAATTTCTACACCTATTACGCCGGCACCACCGGCGTGCCGACGGCAATGGGCCCGTCCGGCGCCGATCGCGTGAAGATGATCGCCTACTGGCATCCGAACAATGAAACGTTCAGCGGCAAGGAAGTGGTCGACGCGTTCAAGAAGAAGAACAACGACGACTTCTATGCGCTGGCCACCTACTCGATCACCAACATGCTGGCGCGTGCCATGAAAGATGCCAAGTCGACCGACCCGATCAAGGTGGCGCTGGCGCTGGAAGGCATGAAATTCAAGGATCTGAATGGCGAAGTCGAAATGCGCAAGGGCGATCACCAGTTGTTGCAGCCTCTGTACATCGCGACCTGGTCCAAGGTCGATGGCAAGGCCGTCAAGTTCGATCAGGAAAACACCGGCTATGGCTGGAAGACCGATCAGAAAGTTGATACGTATGTCGCCACGCAGCCAACCTCCTGCCAAATGAAACGTCCAGGCGCCTGACGCCTGTGCAGCGCGATCGTGATCCGGTCGCGCTGCCGTTTTTCGCACTTCCGCTTTTCCCCATTTTGTCGAACAGGATAACCACGTGGAATTCACGCTAATCACCTTGCTCAACGGCTTGAGCTATGGACTGCTGCTGTTCATGCTTTCGTCGGGGCTGACGCTGATCTTCAGCATGATGGGCGTGCTGAATTTTGCGCACGCAAGTTTCTACATGCTTGGTGCGTATTTCGCCTACACCATCGCCAGCGTGCTCGGCTTCTGGCCAGCGCTGGTGGTCGCACCGCTGGTCGTCGGCGCACTTGGTGCGCTGGTCGAGCGCTTCGGTTTGCGTTCGGTGCACAAGTACGGCCATATTCCCGAACTGTTGTTTACGTTCGGCCTGTCGTACGTGATCGTCGAGCTGGTGCAGTTGATCTGGGGCCGGTCGACGGTCCCGTACAAGATTCCTGCCGAACTCGATGGCCCGCTGTTCACGTTGTACACCACCACCTTCCCGATCTATCGCGGCTTCATGATGCTCATTGCGTTGCTGATGCTGCTGGCGATTTATCTGGTATTGACACGCACCCGCATCGGCCTGGTGATCCAGGCTGCGCTGACCCACCCGGACACGGTCGAAACGCTGGGCCATAACGTGCCGCGCGTGCTGATGCTGGTGTTTGGCGGCGGTTGCGCGCTGGCCGGGCTGGCCGGCGTCATCGGCGGCAATGCCTTCGTGACCGAACCGGGCATGGCCGGCACGGTCGGCAGCATCATCTTCGTGGTGGTGGTGGTCGGCGGCATGGGTTCGCTGGTCGGTGCACTGCTGGCATCGCTGCTAATCGGCGTGCTGCAAACCTTCGCGGTGGCGATCGATTACTCGTTCATCAGCCTGCTGTCGCAGTTCGGCGCCGAGATCACGGCGGCCACGCCGGGCTATGCGGTCCTCAAACTCACCATTTCACAGGTCGCGCCCATCATGCCGTACCTGTTGCTGGTACTGATTCTGATCTTCAGGCCCAAGGGCTTGATGGGTACACGAGAGGGATGACGATGACTTACCAACCACTCAATCTCGCACGCTGGATCATCTGGTCAGGCTTCGCCCTGTTGCTGATTGTTGCGCCGCTGCTGTTCCATTCCGGCGCCTCGCTGTCACTGCTGTCGCAAATGGGCACGGTGATGATTTTCGCACTGTCGTTCAACATGCTGCTGGGGCAGGGCGGCATGCTGTCGTTCGGCCATGCGGTGTACTCCGGCCTTGGCGCCTTCTTCGCGATCCATGCGATGAATCTGGCCACCGCCGGCGCGCCGATTCCGGTCACGCTGATTCCGCTCATCGGCGGGATCGCCGGGATGGGCTTCGGCGTGCTGTTCGGCTATGTCACGACCAAGAAGAGTGGCACCACGTTCTCGATGATCACGCTTGGTCTGGTGGAGCTGGTGTTCGCGGCCTCGCTGATGTTTCCGGAGTTCTTTGGGGGCGAGGGCGGTGTCTCGACCAATCGCGTCATCGGCAAGGCGTTCCTGGGGGTGACCTTCGGCCCGCAGATCCAGGTGTACTACCTGATCGCCGCGTGGCTGTTCGTCAGCACCGCCGGCATGTACGCGTTCACGCAAACGCCGCTGGGCCGCATCACCAATGCGGTACGCGACAATCCGGAGCGGGTCGAATTCATTGGCTACGACACGCAATGGGTGCGCTACATGACGCTGATCCTGTCGGCCTTCTTTGCCGGCATTGCTGGTGGCCTGTCGGCGATCAACTTTGAAATTGTCAGCGCCGAGAATGTCAGTGCGATCCGCTCCGGCAGCGTGCTGCTGTTCACCTTCATCGGCGGTATTGGCTTCTTCTTCGGGCCGATGATTGGCGCCGTGATCGGTATCTTCCTGACCGTCATGCTGTCGGATTTCACCAAGGCCTGGCAACTGTATCTGGGCGTGTTCTTCATCCTGATCGTGATGTATGCGCCGGGCGGCGTGGCGAGCCTGCTGATGATGAATGTCCAGCTCATGGTGCACGGGAAATTCAAGCGGGTCGCGCCGCTGCTGGGCGCCATTTGCGCGAGCGTGCTGGTGATCTTCGCCGGCGCGGCAACGCTGATTGAAATGCTGTACCACGTCACGCTCGATGCCGGCACCGGCCCGATGATGCGACTGGTCGGCACCGAGATCAATACGGCGGCGCCGACCGCCTGGATCGTCGGCGTGGTGCTGGTGGCCATCGGCACGTTTGCCTTTCGTCGTGTCAAAACGCCGTTCCAACACGTCTGGAGTGAAGTGAGTACCGAAATCGAAGCAGCTACCCGAAAGGCCGAGGCATGAGCGCCTATTCGCTGGAATTGAAGGATGTCAGCAAGCGTTTCGGCAAATCCGAAATCATTCGCGGCACCAATCTGCAAGTCCCCACCGGCGAGCGTTTCGCGGTGATTGGTCCGAACGGCGCCGGCAAGTCGACGCTGTTCAACCTGATCTCGGGACGCTTTGGCATTAGCAGCGGCGACATCCTGCTCAATGGCGTGAGCACGGTCGGTTTGCGGCCGTTCGAAATCAACCGTCTGGGCCTGTCGCGCAGCTTTCAGATCACGAATATCTTCCATCGGCTGAGCGTGTATGAAAACCTGCGTTGCGCCGTGCTCTGGTCGCTCGGCTACAAGTATTCGTTCTGGCATCGCCTGAATGGCTTGAAGGATGCGCACGAACGCGCCGAAGCGGTGCTGGAGCAGATTGGCCTGAAGCGCCGCCGTGCCACCGCGGCCGGCCTGCTGACCTACGCCGAACAACGCGCCCTTGAAATCGGCATCACCATCGCCGGCGGCGCCGACGTGATCCTGCTCGACGAGCCAACCGCCGGCATGAGCCGTTCCGAATCCGATGCGGCGGTGGAGTTGATCCGCAAGGTCACGGTCGGCAAGACCCTGTTGATGGTCGAGCACGACATGAGCGTGGTGTTCGGACTGGCCGACAAGATTGCGGTGCTGGTCTATGGCGAGATGATTGCCTGCGACACCCCGGCCAATATCCGCGGCAACGCCAAAGTCCAGGAAGCCTATCTGGGCGGCCATGCACCGGTGGAGGCAGCAGCATGACAGCACTCCTCGATATTCATGATCTGCATGCCTACTACGGCAAGAGCCATGTCCTGCATGGTGTCAACCTGGTTGTCAATGAAGGTGAAATCGTCAGTCTGCTGGGACGCAACGGCGTGGGTCGCTCGACCACAGTGCGCTCGGCCATGGGACTGGTGCAGGCGACCGGCTCGATCCTGTTCAAGGGCGAGGAACTGCTTGGCCTGAAAGCGTTTCAAATTGCCCACAAGGGCCTGGGCTACGTGCCCGAAAACCGCGACATCTTTCCTTCGCTGACGGTCGAGCAGAACCTGATCCTCGGCGAAAAGAAGGGGCATAAATCGCGCTGGACCATCAACGACATGTACCAGATGTTCCCGCGCCTGCGTGAGCGTCAGCACACTGCTGCCGGCGTGCTGTCCGGCGGCGAGCAGCAGATGCTCACGCTGTGCCGCACGCTGATGGGCGATCCCGACCTGATCATGATTGATGAGCCGACCGAAGGACTGGCGCCGAAGATCGTCGACCTGGTGGCCGAATACCTGAACGCCCTGAAGAATCGCGGCATTTCGATTTTGCTGGTGGAGCAGAAGCTGGCCATCGCGCTGGATATCTCGCAACGGGTCTACGTGATGGGGCACGGTTCGATTGTGTTTGAAGGAACGCCTGACGAACTCAGACGCAATGGCGCCATCCGCAAGGAATGGCTGGAAGTGTAGTCCCGGTGCGCTGCCCTTGAAATCACTGCGCCGATGTTACCAATGAGGACCACAATGCTCATGACGAAGACCACAATGGTGTCAGGCGCACCGCGACTGCTGTGCATGTTGTTCGGGCTGTTGACGCTGCCACAGGCGCATGCCCAGATCGGGCCGACGCCGACCATCCGCATCGGCGTGTCCGGTCCCTTCACGGGGGGCTCCGGTTCGCTCGGCGAGAGCATGCGCAACGGCATTCGGCTGGCAGTCGATGAAATCAATTCGATTGGCGGCATCAATGGCCAGAAGTTCGAGCTGATCGAACGCGACGATGAGGCCAAGGTCGAGCTCGGCGCAAAAATCGCCGATGACATGGTCAAGCAACACGTTACCGCCGTGATCGGGATTGCCAACACCGGGGTCGGGCTGGCATCGATCGATGCCTATCAACAGGCGCACTTGCCGCTGATGGTCGCGGTCTCCACCGGTACCGCACTGACCAAGAAATTCGCGCCACCGAACGCCCCCGAGAATTACATTTTCCGGATCTCGCCGACGCTCGACCTGGAGGCCCGCACCCTGGTGGCCGAACTCAAGCGTCGCAAGCTGAGCAAGGTTGCGTTGCTGGCTGATACCACTGCGTATGGCGACGCCGGCACCAAGGCCTTCAAGGCGGAGAGTCTGGCCGGCGGCGTCGGGCTGGCATCCGAAGACCGCTTCAAGATCGGTGACACCGACATGCTGGCGCAGATCAAGCGCGCCATGGCCACCGATGCGCAAGCGCTGGTGGTTTGGGGCATCGGCCCGGAACTGGCCGTCATCGCCAGGAACAAGGAAACGGCCGGCTGGAAGGTGCCGACGCTGGGAAGCTGGGTCTATTCGAGCCGCAATTTCATCGACGGCGCCGGCAAGGCTGGCGAAGGCGTGATGATGCCGCAGACCTTCATCCAGGAACTCGGCTCGACCAGCAAGAATGGTTTTTTGCTGGCCTATCGACGCGCCTTCAAGACCGACCTGATCGCCTCGCCAATGAGCGCTGCGCAGGGCTATGACGGCATGCACTTGCTGTACCGCGCGATCCGTCAGGCCAACTCGGGTGACGGCAGCAAGATCCGGGAAGCGCTGGAAAACCTGACGAGCCGCTACCAGGGCGTCATCACCAGCTACGCGAAACCGTTCTCGAAGGTCGACCACGATGCGATCACGCAGAACATGCTGTGGATCGGCCGGGTGACCAACGGGCGGATTGACTATGCCAACAGCGAGGATCAGCGCAAGAGCGCGTTGTTGCGGCTAAAAGGCGAGTAGCGCCGGTGTTCGGCCGCGCGCCTGCGCGCGGTCAAGCAGGCCCCACAAAAAATAATACGACCGTTCTTTTCAGGGTATAGTGCGACTTCAATAAGTGGCATACTCAAGCCCCAGCGATCATTCAAGAACCCCCCATTATTCATCCAAAAAAGGAAGAGACATGACTGCCCAATACCAGGTCAACGGCAACGCCGCCATCATTACGCTCAACAACCCCCCGGTCAACGGACTGGGCTTGTCGACCCGCGCTGCAGTGGTCGACGGCGTGCGTCGCGCGCTGGCCGATGCGGCAGTCAAGGCGATCATCATCACCGGCGCCGGCAAGGCCTTTTCGGGCGGCGCCGATATCAAGGAATTCAATTCGCCCAATGCGTTTGCCGAACCGTCGCTGCACACCCTGATCAACGTGGTCGAAGGCGCCAGCAAGCCGGTCATTGCGGCCATTCATACCGTCTGCATGGGCGGCGGACTGGAACTGGCGCTGGGTTGCCATTACCGCGTGGCGAGCGCCGGTGCGCAAATCGCGCTGCCGGAAGTCAAGCTGGGCATCCTGCCGGGCGCCGGTGGCACGCAGCGCCTGCCGCGCGTGCTGGGTCTGGAGATGGCACTGAACATGATTGTCTCGGGAACCCCGGTGGCTTCCGAGAAGCTGGCCAAGACCGCGCTGTTCAACAAGATGATTGACGGTGACTTGCTGACCGGCGCGCTGGCTTTCGCGGCGGAGATCGCCGACCAGCGGCCGCTGCCGAAAGTGCGCGACCTGAAAGTCGACTATCCGAATTACGAAGCCTTCCTGCAGTTCTCGCGCAATACCGTCAAGGCCATGTCAGGTCCGTATCCGGCGCCGCTGAAATGCGTCGAAGCGGTGGCTGCAGCGGTAACGATGAAATTCGACGACGGCATCAAGTTCGAACGCGATCTGTTCATTGATCTGGTCCAGACCACCGAATCGAAAGCGTTGCGCCATGCGTTCTTCGGCGAACGCGCCGCCGGCAAGATTGCCGATGTGCCGGAGTCGACCCCGGTGCGCCCGATCAAGTCGGCTGCCGTGATCGGCGCCGGTACGATGGGTGGCGGCATTGCGATGAACTTCGTCAACGCCGGCATTCCGGTGATGCTGCTGGAAACCCGGCAGGAAGCACTCGACAAGGGCATCGCGACGATTCGCAAGAACTACGAAAACACCATGAAGAAGGGCAAGCTGACGCAGGAGAAGTTCGATGAGCGCGTCGGCATGATCAGCGGCACCCTGAATTACGCCGACATCGGCCAGGCCGACATCGTGGTCGAGGCCGTGTTCGAAGAGATGGGCGTCAAGGAAGCCGTGTTCAAGAAGCTCGATGAAGTCATGAAGCCGGGCGCGATTCTGGCCTCCAACACCTCGACGCTGGATCTGGACCAGATCGCCGCGTTCACCAAACGCCCGCAGGATGTGGTCGGGACGCATTTCTTCAGTCCGGCCAATGTCATGAAGCTGCTCGAAATCGTGCGCGGCAAAGCCACCGCGCATGACGTGCTGGCGACCACCATGGCGCTGTCGAAGAAAATCAAGAAGACCGGCGTGGTGTCGGGCGTCTGCGATGGCTTCATCGGCAACCGCATGATCGAACAATACAGCCGCCAGGCCGGCTACCTGCTGGAAGAAGGCGGACTGCCGGAGCAAGTCGACAAGGCGATGGAAAAATTCGGCTTTGCGATGGGACCGTTCCGCATGGGCGATCTGGCCGGCAACGATATCGGCTGGGCGATCCGCAAGCGCCGCTATGTCGAGAAGCCACAAATCGTCTATTCGAAAACCGCCGACCTGCTGTGCGAAATGGGACGTTACGGCCAGAAGACCGGCGCGGGCTGGTATGACTACAAGGCGGGCGACCGCAAGGCCTATCCGGCGCAGATCGTCAACGACATGATCATCAAGCATTCGGCCGACCTCGGCATCGAACGCCGCAAGATCAGCGATGCGGAAATCGTCGAGCGACTGGTGTATGCACTGGTCAATGAAGCGGCGCTGATTCTGGAAGAGGGCATTGCGATGCGCGCTTCCGACATCGACATGGTCTACCTGACCGGTTATGGCTTCCCGCTGTATCGCGGTGGCCCGATGTTCTATGCCGATACGGTGGGACTGACCAACGTCCTGATGGCGATGGAAAAGTTTGCCAAGGGCCGTCACGGTGAAGCATGGAAGCCGGCGCCGCTGCTGGTGCGCCTGGCCGCCGAAGGCAAGACCTTCAACTGATTGGCAGACCTGTGTAATCTGGCCCCGCGATGCTTGCGGGGCTTTTTTTTACCAATAATTTTCGGTGACAAACTGGCCCGGCAGCGCCCGCCGCACCGGTCGCAGCCCGCGTGCATGCAGCAACGCGCGCATGTCCTCGATCATGGCCGGATTGCCGCACAACATGACGCGTGCGCTGGTCAACTGCAATTGCGTTCCGGCGGCCTGTTCCAGGCTGCCATTGTCCAGCAGCGCGGTGATGCGGCCGTGCAGTACGTCTGGCGCCGCAGCGCTGTCGCGGGTGACTGCATGGACCAGCGCCAGGCGCGCGCGGGTATCGCGAAATGGTGGCGCCGCGGCCATCTCGCGCAGGCTGTCGGCATAGGCAAATTCGGCGCTGTGGCGCACGCCGTGCACGACGATGAGGCGGGCGAACTGATTCCACAGCGCCGGCTCCTGCAGCATCGACACATACGGACCGAGTCCGGTGCCGGTGGCGATCATCCACAAATCGTCGCCATCGACAAAGCGGTCGGGGGTCATGAAGCCGAAGCGCTTGCGATCGAGGTGGATCGGATCGCCCACCACGGTGCGGTCGAGCACGCCGGTAAACGCGCCGCCGGGAACGCTGACGACCAGGAATTCGAGCCAGTCCTGCTGCGTCCCGGAGGTAATGGAATAGGCCCGCCACACCAACTGGCCATCGATTGGCAATCCCAGCCGGACATATTGGCCGGCCTTGAAGTCAAATCCGGCCGGACGGGTGATGCGAAATGAAAACAACTGGTCACTCCAGCGCTGCACGTGGGTGATCGTTTCGGTGGAATACGGCAGGGGCGTGTGGATTTGTTCAGACATGATGAGGCGCTACGATTCGGATGGCTGGAGGGAGCGCACATTGTAGCCCGACGACGGTTGCAGCCGCGCCAGCCGGATTGGGCGCGATATCGGCTACTATTGCGCCTGATAAAGTTCTTCGGCCGTAATATCGACGGGTTTTGGCCGGAATTTCGAGCTACCATCGGTATCCGCCAGATGCAGTCGGTCTGCGCACTGCAGTTGCTTGCGTCACCACGAAAGAAGCACCGTCATGAGATTCCCGGCAGTCCGCAAAGTTGGCAAGCACGCGACCAGATACAGCAGCGCATTAATCTGCGGCGCGCTGGGGCTTGGCGCGTTGTCGGTTCTGGCGTACGCGCTGCTGCGGGATCGCCAGGCGCCGGCTGCCGCGCTGCCGAAGGTGATCGTCGCGGTGCCGATGCAAATCGTCAGCGCGCCGATGCTGGTCGCCAGCGGACAGGGGTTGTTTCGGGCCGAGGGCGTCGATGTAACGGTCCAGCCATTTCAGATCGGCAAGGACGCCTTGAAGTCGGTGCTGGAGGGCCATGCGGATCTGGCGCTGGTGGCCGATACGCCATTGATGTTCGCGCTGGCTGGCGGTGCCGACATCGCGATGCTGGCAAGCGTTGCCGAGTCACGCCGTTCGCTGGGCATCGTCGCGCGTCGTGATCGCGGCATCCGTAATATCAGGAATTTGAGCGGAAAAACGATCGGCCTGACCATGGGAACCAATCTGACGTATTTTCTGGATGCGCTGTTGCAGGTCAATGGCGTTGCCAATGACGCAGTCGTCTGGAGCGATCGGGGTATCGATGCGCTGTACGCTGACTTTGTCGGCGGACGGCTGGATGCGGCGGTGATGTTCCAGCCCCATCTGAAGCGCATCGAAAATGAAATGGGCGACCGCGTCCAGGTTTTTTATGGCGAAGACGTGTACGCGTTCCGGTTGATCCTGGCGGGCCGGCCCGGCTGGATTGACAGCCATCCGGACGCCGTCAAGCGGGTCCTGAAGGCGCTGATTGCGGCGGCTGACTCGATTCAGGACAAGCCGGTGCAAGCGCGCAAGGTGGTGGGGCCGATGATCGGGATGGACGATGCCATGCTGGCGCAGCTGTTCGATCCGGAGGATTTCACGATTGCGCTCGACCAGGCCACGCTGCTGGCGCTGGACGACCAGACCCGCTGGGCCATGAAAGAACATCTGGTGACAATGCGGCCGATGCCAAACTATCTGGGCGCGATGCGCTATCACTACCTTGAATCGTTGCTGCCGGATGCAGTAACGCTGGTGCATTAGGAGCCAACTTGAAGATACGCACACAGATCAATTGCCTGCTGCTGTTTGGCGCACTGGTGATACCGGCGACGGTCGGCATGGCGCTGATGGCCGCGCGTCACATCGAACAGGACATCAGCGATATCCGCGCCGCCGAGGATCTGATCATCAGTGCCGCGCAACTGAGCCAGGTGGTGGTCGAAACCGCCTTGTTCCACGAGGCGCGCAGCCAGGACCAGTGGCAACGCAAGATCGCCAGCATGAATCTGCAGATCGGGCGCATGCGTCCCATGCTGACCGCGGTCCAGCCCGAGCTTGAGCGCATCCAGAAGAAAATTGCCCTGATGCAGACAATCTACGCGCGCCTGATCCGGCCGCCTGATACACCTGACATGCCATTGCGGCGACCCTCCGCGCTGGAATCTGCGGTCGAGGCGCGTTCAGTCGCGTCGCTGCTGGTGTTGACGCAGGAAGTCACCGGCATCGCGCATGAACTGATCGGTGCCACCCGTGCCGTGCAGGCAGGCACCTTGCGCGACATGCAGATTTATATCGGTCTGTTCCTGCTGGCGATTTCGGCGTTGATCGGTTTTGTCTGGCATCTGGTCAGCCGGCGCATCCTGCAACCATTGCGCGTGTTCGAGCTGGCCACGCATCATGTGGCCGGCGGCAATTACGTGCACCGGCTGGGACTGCGGCAGGGCGATGAAATCGGCGAACTTGCCGCGGCCTTTGACGGCATGGCGGCGCGGGTCGAAAAGGCCGATGTCGACCTGAAAGCCCACCGCGACAACCTGGCGCAGGAAGTCGTCGCCAGGACCGCCGAACTGACTGCCGCCAAGGAGGGTGCCGAGGCATTGTCGGTGGTGCTGCTGGAGAAAAACGTCGCGCTGGAAGAGGCCCGGCTGGTGGCCGAGAAAGCGGATCGGGCAAAATCCGATTTCCTCTCCAGCATGAGTCACGAACTGCGCACGCCGCTCAATGCGATCCTCGGTTTCGCCCAGCTGATTGACAGCGCCACGCCGCCGATCTCTGCAGCGCACAAGCGCTACATCGAACAGATCCTCAAGGGCGGCTGGTATTTGCTCGAGCTGATCAACGAAATTCTCGACCTGGCGTTGATCGAGTCAGGCAAGGCAACGCTGTCACCCGAGCCGGTGTCGCTGTTGTCCCTGCTGCTGGAATGCCGGGCCATGGTTGAGCCGCAAGCGAATGCGCAACAGATCACGCTGACCTTTCCGCAGCAACACAGCGCGCAGTTCATCGAAGCCGATCGCACCCGCATCAAGCAGGTGCTGATCAATCTGCTGTCCAACGCCATCAAATACAACCACCCCGGCGGCGAAGTCGCGGTGGACTGGACAGTGCGCCACGCCGACCGGCTGCGCATCACCGTGCGCGACACCGGGTCAGGCATGTCGGAGGAGCAGCTGGGGCAATTGTTCCAGCCATTTAACCGGCTCGGCCGCGAGACCGGTGCGGAGGAGGGCACCGGGATCGGGCTGGTGGTCACCAAACGGCTGGTTGATTTGATGGGTGGTTCCATCGGCGTCCACAGCGAAGTCGGCGTCGGCAGCACCTTCTGGATCGAATTCACTGTGACCAGTCCCAAGCAGTTGCAGCACGACGATGCCGAAACCGCCGATCAGGCGTTGCTGCAGGTGCGTGATGGTCTGCCACAGCGCACCGTGCTGTATGTCGAGGACAATACGGCCAACCTCGATCTGGTCGAGCAGCTGATCGCGCGCCGTCCCAATCTGCAATTGCTCAGTGCGGCCAACGGCAGCCTCGGCGTCGAATTCGCGCGCGCGCACCAACCTGCGCTGGTGCTGATGGATATCAACCTGCCGGGCATTAGCGGGGTGACTGCCATGAAGATCCTGCAAGCCGATCCGAGCACCGCGCACATTCCGGTCATCGCGCTGTCGGCCAACGCAATGCCCAATGAAATCCAGCGCGGTCTGGACGCCGGCTTTGCGCGCTACCTGACCAAGCCGATCAAGGTCAACGAATTCATGGAAACGCTCGATGAGATGCTGGCATCGGTGCGGCGCGACGCTGGTACTGCGATCGATCACCCGGCCTCAGCGTTCCCGGGCGCGGCCGAATAGCGTACGGCGGTTATTGCGCTCGTCGAGCGTGTGCAGGCTGACTGGCCGGCGCCAGATCTTGCTGATGTAACCCAGAACGCTTTCGGCGCGCTTGGGGTCGAGGCCGCGGCCATCGGTCACGCTGTCGTGTTCGAGTTCCAGGCTGCCGTCCGCATGCAGCTGGGTCACTGCCACGCGCGGCGCTCCGTAGTTGAAGCGTGGCGCCAGGATCGCTTCGTGCAGGCTGTGAATATCATTCTGGCCGATCCGCACGGCGCCGTCGGGCTGGGCGTTGTAGACAAACAGATCCAGTTGCGCGGCCAGCCCGGCGTCGAGGTAATTGCGGATGAAACCGAAGTCGTCCTCTTCATCGCGAATGCGGCGCGCCGCCTCCAGCCCCAGCTTGTCGATCACATGCTCCCAGATCGAAAACCCGAGGTGGTAGGGATTGACCGACAGCGCCAACTGCCGTTCCGCCGCGAACGGACGGACTACATCGGAGTGCGCCTTCAATGCCGACAGGTACAGGTCGTGCGGCAGTAAATCTGCCTCGCGCAGCAAGCGCGCATGCCAGTAGGAAGCCCAGCCTTCGTTCATGATCTGACAGGCGAACACCGGGAAAAAATAGAACGACTCCTCACGCACCGCCAGGAAGATGTCGCGTTCCCAGCCTTCCAGCTCCGGCGCGTAATTGGCGATGAACCAGAGCAGGTCATACTCTGGCGCCGGCGGAACCGGCATGCGTTGCGGCGCGCTCGCAAGCGGAGCGGGCGCGGCCTCGCCGGGCAATTGCTGGAAGCGTTGCTGGAACCGGTCGCGTGGCTGGCTGACGGCGGCCGGATGCCATTGCGGGTAAGGATCTCGATGCAGCGGCTGGCCGACATTGACATGCGGCTCCAGCGCCAGCGCGGCATCGAGGATGGCTTCGACCCGTTGCTGGCCATGTTCGGCCAGGGCTGCGTCGATCCGGTGCGCACGCGCCGCAGCCTGCTCCAGGATGCGTCCACCCGCCATCTGCATGAAGCGTGCGAACAACTGGTTGTTGCGACTGAAATCGGCATGGCCCAGCACATGACAGATCACCAGCACATTTTCGGCCAGCGAGTTGCTGTCGACCAGATAGGCGCGACACGGATCGCCCGGAAACATCACTTCGAAAATATGCGAATG
Organism: Actimicrobium sp. GrIS 1.19; assembly: GCF_035984655.1. Taxonomy (NCBI): domain Bacteria; kingdom Pseudomonadati; phylum Pseudomonadota; class Betaproteobacteria; order Burkholderiales; family Oxalobacteraceae; genus Actimicrobium; species Actimicrobium sp. GrIS 1.19. The sequence continues at coordinate 167,190 of NZ_JAXCHT010000005.1, forward strand.
TCCCATCCCCTGCCGGATCAGCTGGTGGATGTAGCGCACGCCGAACGACCAGTGCGGCATGCGCACCGGCAAGCCGTACACCGCGATCTCGGTCATGAAGGCGGGCGGCACCAGCTCGAATTCGACCGGATCGAAATCCATGCCAAGGCGGTGGGCCAGCGCGGTGATGCGGGTGGCGAGCGTCTGCAGCTGATCGACGCTGGCGCCGCTCATGGGAGCGACTCCTCGTGCTGGTTTTGCTCGACCAGGAATTTCCGGATCGCCTCCCAGATATCTTCCTTGCGCACCAGTACGCTGATGGCCAGTGGCGCGCCGGCGCGCTGCAGCTCGCGGCAAATCGACTTCATCTCCGTGTCGGTCGCATGCATGGTGCCGGGCGTGGTTTCGACATACCCGATGTAGTTCAGCTGGGCCGTCAGGCGCTGCAGGCTCTCGGTGGCGGCGGCGCGGTCCTCGCTGAAGTTTTCACCATCGGAGGCATACAGCATGTAGGCATTGAAGCGATCGGGCGGAAATTCATCCTGCAGCAGCTCCAGCGCGAGCCGAAAGGCGCTCGATGCGCCGGTGCCGCCGGTGCCGCTGACGCTGAAGAAGTCCGCCTCGGAGAACTGCCAGGCGTGCGTGGTGTGGCCGATGAAGCGTGTCTCGACGGTGCTGTAGTTACGCCGGATACCTTGCAGCGCCAGAAAGAAGAATGTCTTGGCCAGTTTGCGTTCGCGTTCGGTCATGCTGGCCGATACGTCGAGCACAAACAGCACCACTGCGCTGGTGACCGGCTTGCGACGCAGCACCAGTTGCCGAAAGCGCAGGTCTTCGTTGGAGAACGGCGGCGCATCCGGCTGGATGGCGCGCCGCTTGACGGCTTCCTTGACGGTGCGGCGGCGGTCCAGTCGCGACAGGGCGCCGCGTTTGTCCCAGCCTTCGCGGATCAAATCGGCATCGGTGATGCCGGCGTTGCGACGCGGCTGCAGCCACGGCAGCCGCATTTCTTCCCAGATCCAGTCGACGATGTCGTCAAGACGGAATTCCAGCAGCAACCGGATCTCGCCTTCCTGTTCGGCGCCGTCGGCATCGTCATCGCCGCCACGGCGCGGCAGCGGCCGCAACAGGTCACCCGGCTTGCCGTGGCCCTGGCCGGCTGCGGCCGACGCCGGGCCGCGCACGTCGGCCAGACGAAAGCGTGCATGCTCCAGCAGTCGCACCGGCACCTGCACGGTGCGATCCTGCGTCCCGGTGATGAGGTCGGGTCCGGTCAGCAGGTCGCTTATGTTGTGCTGGACTGCCTCACGCACTTTCTGGTTATGGCGCAGCCAGTCGCGCGCGCCGCGCGAGAACAGCTCGAACCATGCGGTGTCGGACGAGATGCTGAGAATGCCGCTCATGATGGATTTACTCCTGTGCCAGCAGGGTTGTCACATAGTTCATCGCCTCGCGCGCGCTGTGGGCGTCATAGCCATATTCGTCGACCAGGCGTCGTTCGACCGCCGAGATTTTCTGCTTGACGTCGTCATCCGGCCGGGTCGTTGAACTGACCAGTCGCAGCACGTCGCGGCGCTGTTCGAACAAATACTGTTGCACGGCATCGTGCAACTGCGCGTGACTGTCGAGCGAAAATTTTTCGGCGCGCTTGTAGGCCCCCATCGCCTTGCGCACCACTTCCTGCCGAAACGACTGCTTGCCGGAATCGGAGATGTGAATTTTTTCTTCGACCGCGCGCAGGAAGCGTTCGTCCGGCTTGCGCTCTTCGTTGGTGATCGGATCGGTGATGATGCGGTTGTCGAGCGCGGCTTCGACTTCGTCGAGGTACTTCTCCAGCAGCTGCTGCGCTTCCGATTCGAACGACACGAACAGCGCCTTGTGGACATCTTCCTTGACCCAGCGGTTATAGAACGTCTTGCGGGTCAGCACCAGATAGTCGATCCACTTGCGCTTTTTCTTGGGATCGATGCGGGCGTCGTTTTCAATCGCATCCTTGAGTGCCAGCAGCACGTCCATCGTGGTCAGGCTGTGCGCGTCGGACTGGATGATCGCGTTCGACAACGCATTGATGACAAAACGCGGCGACACGCCCGACAATCCGTCCTCCGGCGTTTTCTGGCGCAGCCGCTCGGCCTCGGCGCGCGGCAGGTCATCGACGTCTTCATTGGCATGGAGCCGCACCTTGCGTGCCAGTTCGCCGTCCTTTTCCTCGCTGTCGGTGAGGCGGGTGAGGGTGGCAAACACCGCCGTCGCGTGCAATGCATGGGGATCCAGATGCACATCGCGAAACGCTGGCGCAGCGGCCGAAATCAGCTTGCGGTAGATGCGTGCTTCATCATGGTAGTTGAGCGTGTAGGGCACCTGGATGATCACCATGCGGTCGAGCAGGGCTTCATTTTCGCTTTCTTGCAGGAAGCGGCGAAACTCCGCCAGATTGGTATGCGCGAGGATGGTTTCATCCAGATGAATCAGCGGAAAGCGCGACACCTTGACGTTTTTTTCCTGGGTCAGGGTCAGCAACAGGTACAGGAATTCGCGCTTGACCTTGAGAATCTCGATCATCTCCAGCATGCCGCGGCTGGCCGCGTACACCGCGCCGGACCATGACCATGCGCGCGGGTCGCCCTCGTCGCCGACCTCGGCTACCTTGGACAGGTCGACCGAGCCGACCAGATCGGCCAGGTCGGCGGTGCTGGGATCATGGGGTGCATAGGTACCGATCCCGCAGCGACCGGCTTCCGAGATGAAAATGCGCTCGACCGGCATCTGCATGAAGTCGCCGGCATGCCGGTCTTCCAGCACGGTGCGGCAGAACGGGCAAGGCTCGCCCTGGATATCGACGCCCCAGAGCTCGCGAAAACGGGCACGCAGGCGGTGCGGCACCAGATGCAGCGGCGATTCATGCACCGGGCAGCCGGCGATGCCGTACAAGGCGCCGGCGTCGGTATAACTGTATTCTTCGAGTCCGCGCTTGAGCAGGATCACCAGCGTCGATTTGCCGCCGGAGGGCGGTCCCAGCAACAGCAGCAGCCGGCGTCCGACTTCCGAGCCGCTGGCGGCGGCCTTGAAGTAATCGACCACCCGTTCCAGTGCCGGATCAATGCCGAACAGCTCGTCCTGGAACAGCCGGCCGTTGCCGCTGGCGGCGCCGGTCCAGCGAATCATGTCCCAGATGTACTGGTGCGAGGTGCGCACCGCCATGGTCGGGTCCGGCGCCACGATTTCCTGCAAAAAGCGCGTCAGCGTCCCGCTCCAGTGAATCGCGCGATGCTCTCGGGTAAATGCCACCAGACTGTCGAGCAACTCCTGCGTGTCGTGTTGATCACTCATCACCATGCCTCCCCGGTCAGGTATGCGGGTTGGATTGACCGCACGGCGTTGGGTTCGCCATGGATGCGGCGCAAGTTACTCTTTTTCTGCGCAGGCCTAAGGAAACGCGGATTTATTCGTCGATACCGGCCAACCTATTTCGAAGCATAACCGTTATAGCAAGATAGCCATCAACACTTCCCCCAAGATGAAGCCAACGTCGCCGAGCCAAGTTAGTTTCGCCCAAGCCGAGTACGACAAGAAGAAAAAGCGTACGCGGCGTGAGATATTTCTGGAGAAGATGGACCAGGTCGTTCCGTGGGCGAGGTTGATGGAAGTGATCGA
>NZ_JAXCHT010000006.1:0-163035 GCF_035984655.1 Actimicrobium sp. GrIS 1.19
CGATCTACACGGCGGCGACTGTCGAGGAAGCTGAAATGCGTCTGGCAGAATTCGATGCCAAATGGGGCATGGAGTACCCGTCGATCGTGCAGTCATGGCAACGCAACTGGCCGCGCATCGTTCCGTTCTTCGACTATCCGGCAGAAATCCGGAAAGTGATTTATACGACCAATGCCATTGAGTCCGTCAACATGAGTCTGCGCAAGGTCACCAAAAGCAGAGGCTCGTTTCCCAATGACGACGCATTGATCAAGCTGTATTATCTGGCACTGCGCAACATCAGCAAGAAGTGGACGATGCCGATTCAGAACTGGAAAGCCGCCTTGAATCGGTTCACCATCATGTTCGATGAGCGTATGCCGCAACATTAATCGATTTCCCGATTACACAAAATCGCGGACACCCTCTCGGCCAGATCTGCCACCACGGCCTTGCACCGCATCAGAAAAGCCTGTCCCTCGACCGTCAAGCTCACCTTGCGGGTGGTGCGCTGGAACAGCCGCACTTTCAATCGCGCCTCCAGTCGTGCGACCGCTTTGCCGACGCCGGAGCCAGTCATGCCAAGCATCTGCGAGGCGCCGACAAAGCTGCCTTGCTCGGCCACTGCCATGAATTCTTCAATGCCTTGCAGGCGGCCGGGGAGAGTGGGGCGGATTATGGACATGGTGTCCGCATTGTAGCTCCGGGCAGGTCGTTTATCCGCCTGCATTCTGCGCGTACTGTACGCCATCCGTTGGCCGCTCAGGCGTGCAGGCTGACAGCCCAACGATTGCCAGCAAACCTATCCCACAAAGAGACCGCCATGACCAATCCAGACGTGTTCGATATCGACGCTTTTATCCAGAAACATCAGCTGGGCGACGTCAGCGAAAAGTACCGCACCGGCATCCAGTACCAGCATGCACTGGACCCCAATTTGCCGGAGACGATTCAGGGCATCCTGAATGATGTTGCGCCGGATTTCGGCAAGATCATTGTCGAATATGTCTTTGCCGACATCTATGCGCGCCCCGGGCTCGACATGAAATACCGGATCATCGCCACGCTGGCGGCGGTGACCGCACTCAATCAAGTCTTTGCCGTCAAGGAGTACATCCGGTTCGCGCTCAATGCAGGATTTAGCCGCACGGAGGTGGTGGAGGTGCTGATGCAGATGAGCGTGTATGCCGGAATGGGACCCGCGATGGATGCGCTCGTCGCCGCCAGAGATGTGTTCGCCGAACTCGACACGGTTGGCGGCGTTGCGCCCGGCGGCGACCGTTGATGCCCAGGCTTCGCGCAGCAGTGTCAATGGCAATGCATTGCGGGCGCGCGCGATCAATTCGCATCATTGCGATGTCATTTTCCCTTGCCGCGATTGATGCGATCGCCGGTCCTGTATTCCCGGATAACGCGACGCTGGTGCCACTGTATGAGGGGGGCTCGTTCACCGAAGGCGTGGCAGCGGGACATGACGGCAACGTCTACTTCCTCGACGTGACCCCGACGGCGCGCCCCGGTGGCGCGCTCGGCTATGTCATGAAGTTTGATCCGCGTAAGGGTGCAACGACGCTGTTCAGGTCGCCCAGCGGCGGCGCCAATGGCATGAAATTCGATCACGAAGGCCGCATGGTGCTGGCACTGGGCGCCGATTGCGGAGCCCGTGCCGTGATCCGAACCGATCTGGTCTCGGGAAAAAGCGAATTGGTGGCCGGCCTGTATGGCGGAAAGCCGTTCAACAGCCCGAACGACCTCGCGATCGATAAGGCAGGCAGGATCTACGTGACCGATCCGCGCTACATTGGCCACGAGTCGCTCGAGCAGCCGGTATACGGCGTCTATCGGATTGACCCGGACCAGTCGGTCCGGCTGATTCTGCCCGGCGTGCAGAAACCCAATGGCGTGGCGGTATCACCCGACGGCACGACGCTGTATGTCGCCGAACACAACATTGTCGGCAACGATATCGTCAACCTGCCCAAGGGCAGTGTGCTCAAGTACGGCCCAATGCGATTGCTCGCCTTCTCGTTGAACGAGCATGGTGAGGCCGGCGCGGCGCGTGCGCTGGTCGATTACGGCGACCGGGATGGGCCGGACGGACTGCTGACCGACGAGTCGGGCAATGTCTACGTCGCCGAGCGCAAGGATCCTGATTTCGGGATCGCCGTCTATCGTCCAGACGGAACGCGTCTGGATTTTATCCGCACGCCCGCCAAGCCGACCAACCTCGGCTTTGGCCGCGGCGTCGAGGCAGGTCGACTTTACATCACAGCGGGCAAGGGTCTATACAGCGTCGAGACTGCTCAGCGTGGTTGGGATGCCGCCTCGCGTTAACCGGAGCGACATCGCTCCACGGAACCACCTCTCGGAAAGAAAACATTATGAACAGCATTCTCAGAAACGGCCACGAGCTCTACGCGGCTTTGTCCGGCGGCAATGTCGACGCGTTACGCGAACTGTTGACCGACAACTTTCGTGGTGAACTGACCGCCGGGTTGCCGAAAGGGTTAGGCCGTCTGTACGAGGGCCGCGAAGCCATGATGCGGGAAGGATGGGGAGCCGTCGGCCAATGGTTTGAGATGAGCCCGGTCATGGAGCAGATGTTTGATGGTGGTGATGTGTTGATCGGCCATGTACATTATGTTGGCAAGGTAAAGCGAACCGGAAAGCCTATCCGCGCAGCCTTCGCGCACTTCTGGTCGTTCGACGGTCAGCGGTTCAATGGTGTGACGCAGGTCACGGACTCCGGCGTCTGGCGCGATGCATTGGCGTGAATTTGCGGGGCTCAATCATTGAGCGCCACCTTTGCCTGCTTGATTCGCGCCACCTCGGTCGCGTGCAGCGCCAGTGCCAGCACCACTTCATCAATCACCGCCGCCCATCCCTCGGCGCCGGGACGCTGCCGGAACAGCCGCATGTGCTGCGGATACCACGGCGAATCGGTGCGTTCGGTCATCCAGCGCCAGTCGGTCTGGTAGTCCGGCAGCAGCAGCCAGCAGGGCACCCCCATGCTGCCGGCCAGGTGGGCAACGGCGCTGTCGACACTGATGACCAGATCGAGGCCCGCTATCACCGCCGCGCAATCTTCAAAATCATCGAAGTCCTGGCCGAGCGCCAGCAGCGTCAGGCCGGCAGGCGGGGACGACGCCTGTTCCTCGCCCGGACCTTTTTGCAGGCTGACGAACTGCACGCCGGCGACGCGTCCCAGCGGCGCCAGTATGTCCAGCGCGGGCAAGGATCGATCGGCGTCATTTTCAAAGCGTGGGTTGCCTTTCCATGCCAGTCCGACCTTCATGCCCGTGACGGGCAGTCGCGCCTGCCAGTGTGCGACGCGGGTCGGGTCCGGCTGCAAATAGGGGATGACTGCCGGAATGGTGTCAAGTCCGGTGCCGCAAAAATGCGGCAGGCTCAGGGGCGGGATCCAGAAATCCCAGCCCGAGCGCGGCACGTCCTGCTCGAATGAAAATACCCGGTCGACCCCGGCCAGACTGCGCAGCAGCGATGTCAGCGCCGGGTGGCAGACCAGACTGAGGTGGGCCGCACCCATTGCCTTGAGCACGGCGCCGTAGCGGCAGAACTGGATCATGTCGCCGTGCCCGCCCTCGAAACCGATGATGATGGACTTGCCAGCCAATGGCTCGCCCGACCAGCGCGCGCAGGTGAAGTGTGTGGCCAGGCGCTGATATCCGTCGCGCGCCTCGAGCGCCGCGAAGCCTTCGGTCAGCCGGCCCTGGCGCAATAGCCCATAGGCCAGATTGAAGCGGGCCTTGCGGTAGTCGGGGTCGAGTGCCAGCGCATGGCGAAAACACGGTTCGGCCCGGTCAGGCTGTTTCAGGCAGGTCAGGACCGCGCCCAGCATGGACCACGCCGGCGCGGCATCCGGCGCCGCCGCGACTGCGCCACGCAGCAGCGTTTGTGCCTCGTCCAGGCACTTGCGGCGCAGCAGGAACGCACCCAGGTTCAGGACGATCGACAGGTTATCGGGCAACGCCAGGATGGCGCGCCGGTGGCAGGGCTCTGCGCTGGCATCGTCGCCGGCGCGTTCGTGCATTAGCGCCAGATTGGACCAGGCTTCGGCCAGGTCAGGGACCAGCGCAACGGCCTGACTGAACGCCGTCGCGGCAGCAGCGGTTTCTCCCGCCGCGAGCAAGCGGTTGCCTTCGAAAAAAAGATGTTCGGCATCGCTGCGCGCAGTGGGCATGTGGCTGGAGTCGGATGATGGGAGTCTTGCGGGGCAGCGTCAAAATCTTAACAGCGATTCGGAGCCCATCGGCTGGCCGGCGCTGACTTAATCGTTCAGGGCCACCATCGCCTGATTGCGTCCTGCCACCTTGGCTGCGTACAGCGCCGTGTCGGCGCGCATCAGCAACTCATTGCGGGTTTCGCCGTGCAGCGGGTACTCGGCAATGCCGGCCGAGAAGGTGCAGCCAGTGAGCCGCTGGTCGCCGCGCGTGATCACCAGTCGTGCATATCGGGCGGCGATGGTGGCCATCTTGCTGGCCGCCATGGCGCCGTCGACGTCGCGCAGCAGCAGGCAAAATTCCTCGCCACCGTAGCGGCACATCATGTCGCTGCCGCGCAGGTTGTTTTCGACCAGCCGGGCAAATTGCACCAGCACTTCGTCGCCGAACGGGTGGCCGTAGGTATCGTTGACGCGCTTGAAGAAATCCAGGTCGAGGATGACCACGGCAATCGGAAACTGGCCGCTGGATTCATGCAGCACGGCATTCAGGCAGGTTTCGAAATGCCGCCGGTTGTACAGTCCGGTCAGGTGATCGCGGATGGCCTGTTCCTGCAGCGAATTCTGCAACGAATTGACGTGATGGATCTGGTGCGTGAGTTCCTTGTTGAGGCTTTCGAGCTTTTGGTTCTCGGCTTCGCGCGCAGCCTGTTTTTCGAGCGCATTGTCGCGTTCTTCCTGCAGGCTCTTCATTTCCTTTTCGAGATGGCGCATCAGCAGGCGCGAGTCGCGCGCCGATTTGCTGCTGGCTTCAAAGTGCGCCTGGTACTGCTCAAGATAGGTATAGGCGTTCTTCCACTTGCCGAGGCGGGCATGAATATTGGCGAGCCCCTTGAAGATCTGCTGCTGGTAAAACGGATTGCGGGTATGCGACAGCAGGGCGCGCGCCTGGTCCAGCGCGATCAGCGCAGCGCCGGCCTTGCCGGAGGCCATGTCGAGCATGCCGCGCACCAGCCAGGCATGCATCTGTTCTTCGTAATCCTGGTCCATCAACGCCAGTTGCTGCGCCGTGTCGACCAGTTCACGCGCCTGGTCCAGTTTCATCAGCAGGATCGAGGCGTGCGCACCCAGGCTGGAGATGAAGGCCCCGTCGGCGGCGTCGAGGTCCGACTGGCGCAGGAACGGCGCCAGCAGGGCCAGTGCTTCCTGCGGCTTGCCGGTCGACAGCAGGCACATCGCCAGGTTACCCGACACCAGCGGACGCTGCGACACCAGGCTTTCGTTGCGGATGATGTCGAGTGCTTCCATCAGTAGCGGAATGGCGTCTTCGTCGTTGGACAGGTCGTGCTGGCAGGAGGCAAGGTTCGACAGCATGTTGACCCGGTGCGAGGCGGTGCCGAAGCGTTCTGCCATGTCCAGCGCGAGCAGGAAATTGCGCGGGCCGGCGCTGATGTCGCCGCGGCTGAGCGCGTCGATGCCGAGCCGGTTATACAGCGAGAACTTGTACAGCGAATCGGGAATCTGGCCGGCCAACTTGCGCGCATTGGCGAGATACTTGGCGGAGCGGGTGAAATCGCCGCGGCGGGTTGCGATCGAGCCCAGGCAAACGTTGGCGGACATTTCGCCCTCGAGGTCGTGCAAGCCATGAAACAGCGCTGGCAATGGTTTGCACATTGCTGCGGATTTGTCGATGTCGCCGGCGTGAAACAGCACCGACAGCAAGTTCAGATGGGCATACCCCACGCCGCGTTGATAGCCGATCGCCTGCGACGCCGTCAGCGCCAGTTGCGCCAGCCGATAGGTTTCCGCGCGATTGGAAGCAAGGCACGACAGGGCCTGTCGGTTGAGCCGATCGATTTCGGATTTATCCAACTGCTCGTGCGCTTGTTTATCCACCACCGGACTACTCCCTGGATCGCTTGCGTAATATTTGGCCGCATTTTTTGAATGCACCACAATGTTGCCTCATATTATCGAACTTTTGACTTTGCGCCCCAACCACATTGTGATTTATGGTGAAGTTCCCTGTGTGCCTGACGCTATGGCACGATGGGGCGTGTTTTGACATGGTGACACCGCCTGAACTCTGGAGACGACATGAATTTTGCGACTTGTGACCTGTGTGACGCCAATGAAGACCGCCTTTCGGCCAATACCCTGCTGGTGATGCCGCCGGTATTTCGCGCTTATGGCCGGCACGACAGCTTCAGCGGACCCGCCGCGACCCTCAAGGTGTTCGAGGACAACGTGCTGGTACGAACAGCACTGGAGAGCGCCGGCGCCGGCCGGGTGCTGATGATCGATGCCGGTGACAGCCTGCGCTACGGCATGGTCGGCGGTAATCTTGGCAAGCTGGCGCAAACCAATGGCTGGGCCGGCATCGTCATCACCGGTTGCATTCGTGATGTGACCGAACTCGACGCCTGCGCCATCGGTATCCGCGCGCTGGGCGTGCATCCACGCCGCAGTCAGCGCAACGGCGCCGGCGCGGCCGACCTGGTCATCGCGATGGCGGGCGTGACGGTGCGTCCAGGCGACTGGATCTATGTCGATGCCGATGGCGTGCTGGTCAGTCACGATCCACTACACTGAGCCTGCGCCGAGCGCGAGGGTGGCCTCGTCGACCTGGATCGCCGGTGCCGTCAATGGCAGCATCAGCGTGAAGGTGGCGCCTATGCCGACCTCGCTGTCGACCCGGACCCGTCCGCCGAGGATGCTGGTGACGATGTTGTGGACAATGTTCAAGCCAAGTCCGGAACCGCCGGCGCCGAGCTTGGTGGTGAAGAACGGGTCATAGATCCGGTTCAGATTGTTCGCCGGGATGCCAATGCCGTCGTCGCTGACGGCCAGCGCGATCCAGCCCGCGTCGGCGGCGCTGGCGGTGATATTGACGACGCCGCTGCGACGGCCCTCGAAGCCGTGCAGCAAGGCATTGTTGACCAGATTGGTCAGCACCTGTCCCAGCGGGCCGGGATAGCTGTCCATCACCAGTCCGGCCGGAATGTCCTGGCGCACCTGGAAGGACGTTTTGCGAATCGTGGGTGAGAGCGTGAGCATGATTTCGGCAATCACCTCGGCCAGCGAAAAGCGGCGGCGCTGCGAGCTGGTCTGATCCATCGCCACCTGCTTGAAACTGGTGACCAGATCGGCTGCACGGTACAGGTTGCGCACCAGAATTTCACTGGCCTTGTCGGCATCCTGCAGGTAACTCTCCAGTGCCGAGCGTTTCAGGCCGGTGTTGACATCGTTGGCGAACTCGCGGGTGCGGTCGGCCAGTGTGCTGGCCACCATCAGGCTGTTGCCGATCGGCGTGTTGAGTTCATGCGCAATGCCGGCCACCAGTGCGCCCAGTGCCGCCAGTTTTTCGCTACGTACCAGTTCACCCTGTGCCATGTTCAGCGTTTCCAGCGTCGATGCCAGTTCCAGGTTGGCCTGCCGTAGCGCATTGGTGCGCTCGGTGACGCGCTCTTCCAGCGTGCTGTTGAGTTCGAGGATCTGCTCTTCGATTTCGTGCAGCTCGGTGACGTCTTCGCCGGTAAGGATCAGCAACCGCTCTTCGCCCAGATTAAACAGCGTACCGGACACCTGGATCAGTGCGGTGGTGCCGTCGCCCATGCGCATCCAGGTCTGGAAGCGGTCAAGCTGGTCGGTGTCGGTCAGTGTCTTGATGATGCTGTTGCGGTCGTCGATGTCGACAAACATTCCCAGCGCAACCGAGGTGTTGCCCACCACCGAGGCGCGGCTGCGCCGGTGCAGCCGTTCGAAGGCCTGGTTCACATCGAGCAGCACATGGCTGCCGCCGAAACGCGACAAGGCCATGGATACCGGCGAGGCATGAAACATGGCGGCAAAGCGTTGTTCACTGTTGCGCAGGGCGATCTGGGCCTGCTGCCGTTCGAGTTCGGCCGAGGCACGTTCGCTGAAGATTTGCAGCAGGGTGCGAATCAGGTCGATGTTGTGCATCGCTTCCGAATTGAGCACCGCCAGCACACCGATGGCCTCACCCTGGGCGTTGCGGATCGGCGCGCCCGCATAACTGTTGCAGTTGAGGTCGATCAGCAGGGCGTCGTCTGGAAAGCGGCTCTGCAACTTCGAGGGAAACACCACCAGATCGCCGCCCAGCACCACCTCGCAGGGCGAGCCGCTGATGCGGAACTGGCAGTTCGGAATGCGTTCGCCGTGCCCGAAGTTGGCGATGGTCTCGGTCATGTCGGGTTGGCCTGGCACACACAGTGCGATGAAGGCCTGATCGACGTGCAAGGCCGCCGCCAGATCGGCGATCAGCAGGTGGAAGTACGATTCGCCGGCGATGTCGCGGGTGCCTTGGGCGAGCCGCAGGAGGGCGCGATCGACCTCGGCTTTTTGCGCTTCCTGCAACTGCCGCTCGGTGATGTCGCGGATGACGCTCATGATGCAGACATCGGCGCCGACCGACAGTAGCGAGGAATTCATCACGCAACTGCGCAGCCGGCCGTCGCTGGTGCGCATGGCCAGCGCGAAGTCGCGCGCGCGGCCGCTGCCGATCAGCTTGGCGACGAACGCCATGCGTTGCTCCGGCTTGTCCCACATGCCGATGCCGATGGTGGTTTTGCCCACGGCATGGGCGCGGCTGAAGCCGGTCAGGGTTTCGAAGGCCTGGTTCACGTCCAGGATCAGGCCATCATTGAGGCGCACGATGGAGACGGAATCCGGATTGCCTTCGAATGCGCCGGCGAATTTGGCTTCCGAAAGCCGCCGGGCTTCCTCGATGTCGCGCTTTTCGGTGATGTCTTCGGCCATCGACAGCAGGCGACCGACTTGCCCGCCCTGTCCGGCGATATAGGTATTGCGCCATTGGCAAACAATGCGGCTGCCGTCGGCACGCAGGTTGTCGCGAATGTTGCGCTCGGTTCCGCCCTTGTCGATGAGTGCCTGGAAATCCTGATCGACCTGGTCGGCGTTGCGGTCGGGGGTGATGAAGCCGGCGTACTGGCCCACTGCATCGCGCCGGCTGTAGCCGAAGATCTGCTCGGCCGCGGCATTCCATTCGAGCACCCGGAAATGCAGATCCCACTCGATGATCGCAATCGGACTTTGCTCGACCAGCAGCCGGAAGCGGGTTTCGCGTTCCTGCAGTTCGGACTCGACCTGCTTGCGCATCTCGATGTCGCGCTCCAGCTCGCGGTTCTTGCCGCCGAGTTCGTCGAACAGGCTGCGCAGGCTGATCCGGGTGCGTTCCAGCCGTTGGCTCAACAGGCCGATTTCATCCGGGCGATCCCACTGGAACGGCACGTCGAGCTGGCCGCGCGCCAACCGCTCGGCGCCGGTCCCGAGCTGTTCCATCGGTCGCACCAGGCGGCGTTCCAGCAGCACCAGCACCAGCAAGACCGACAGCAGGATCTGCGCGGCCAGTCCCGTCATGGTGCGTTGCAGGTCGGCGTAAATGACGCGCTGGAGGCGCGCGCTGCCGACTTCCATCAGTACCGAGCCAATCACCTTGCCATGCGAGTACACCGGCTGCGTGGTGCTGGCGGTGAAGCCCACCCGCCGTTCCGCACGTTCGCCACTGGCAACCACGCCAATGACGTTGTCGCGCACTTCAATGTGAATCATGTCTTCATTGCGCAGCATCACGTCAAGCAGGGCGGTGGCGCTGTCCTGATCGACGTTCCACAGCGGCTCCTGCATGGCATGGGCCAGCAGTTCGGCATTTTGACTGAGCAGGGTGCGTGTGCCGACCTTGATGTCGGTGTCGAAGCGCTGCAGCCAGAACACACCAGCGACCAGCGCTGCCGGCACGATCAGGCCGATCACGACCGCCAGCACGATGGCGCGCCGCAAGGTCAGGATGCGCAGCGGGTTCATGACGGGGTATCCATGCGTGGCGTCATTGCCGGGTGCGAGGCCAATCAGCGCCCGTTGTGCAGTTGCAGCCAGTCAGGCAGCAATTCGGGCGCCATCGGCCGGGCAAACAGATAACCTTGCGCCAGCGGACATCCGAGCTGGCACAGGATATCGGCCTGGCGTTCGTCTTCCACACCCTCGGCAATCACCGCCAGGCCCAGGTTGTGTCCCAGCTGGATCACCATTTCGGCGATGCTGCTGCCCCGGGTCGAGGCCGTGATTTCATTGACAAACGCGCGATCGATCTTGAGCCGGTCCACCTTCAGCTGCTGCAGGTAACTGAGCGATGAGAAGCCGGTGCCGAAGTCGTCGATGGCGATCGAGACGCCCGTCCGCTTGATTTCCTCCAGCGTCTTGATCAGGAATGCCGGGTCTTCCATCGCGACCGATTCGGTGATTTCGAGTTCGACAAAGGCGGGCGGTGCGCCGGTGTCGGTCAGTGCTTGCAGCAGCACGTCAAGAAACAGCGGATGGCGGAACTGCACTTGCGAGACGTTGACCGACATCATGAATTCGGTGAAGCCCAGTGCGCGCAGGCGCACCAGCTCTTCGCACGCGGTGCGCAATACCCACTCGCCGAGATCGATGATCAGGCCGGAATGCTCGGCAATCGGAATGAACACGTCCGGCGCGATGAATGCGCCATCCTCGGTGCGCCAGCGCAGCAAGGCCTCGGCGCCGACCGCTTTGCGGCTTGCCAGGTCAATTTGCGGCTGGTACACCAGCGTCAGCTTGCGTTGTGCAAAGTCGCTGCGCAACGCATGCATCAGACGCACACGCTCGCGAATGTCGACACCCATGTTGCGTGAAAAATAAAAGTGGCCGGAGCGTTGCTGCATCTTGGCGCGCTTCAAGGCGATATCGGCGTCCTTGAGCGCATCGGCGCCGCCGCCTTCATAGCCGGACAGGCGCACCAGCCCCATGGTTGCCGACATCGGCACGGCCTCGTCGTCGACGCTGAATGGCGCGGTGAACAAGGCCAGGATGGTCACCGGATTGACCTGGGCACTCTCGCCCAGCACGCAAAACGTGTCGCCGCCAACGCGGGCGATGACCAGCGCCTCGCCGAGCGCTGCCTGCAGCCGTGCTGCGACCGCGAGCAACAAGGCATCGCCGAATTGATGGCCAAAGGCGTCATTGGTTTCGGCAAAGTGATCGATATCGATCAGGGCCAGCGTGACATCCTCGTTGCCGTTGGCAAGCAGGGACTGATTGATCAATTCCACCAGCCGGGCGCGGTTGGGCAGCTTGCACAGCGGGTCGAAAAAGGCGACCGCGTGCAGCCGCGCCATCAGGCGCATGTTCTCGAAGCCAATTGCCATGTTGCTTGAAAAAACCTTGATCAGCTGCTTCTGCAAATCGGTCAGCGGCGCTTTCAAGGTTTGGTACAGGACAAAATCGCAGCCGGTGGTGCCAAAAAACAGTGCGCAATTGTCGTTGCCGTGCACGTTTTCGCGGCTATCGACGGCAGCCAGCAGGGTCCGGCTCAAGGCCGGGTTGGCCAGCGACTGCGCGGATTGGCCAATGGCCTTGTGAAAATGCTGGTTGCCTGCGGCGATCATGAACTCCAGCGGATCGCGCGATGGCCTTTCCTGGCTCACCAGGACGCCGGCGCCCGATTGGTCGAGCAGTTCACCGACGCGATTGATGACACCATCGGAAAAATTGCGCAGACCCTGCAGCGCCATCAACTCGGCGCTGGCCTGAACGATCCGGTTGAGGCCGCGTCGTGCATCGCTGAGCACGCAAATCTGTTCGTAGGAACGGATCGCCGCCGTGACAGCCGTAAACAGCTTGATGCGGGTCAGTTCGGACTTGGTCTTGTAGTCATTGATGTCGTAGTCCCGAATCGCATCCATCTCGGGTGCATAGCCTGGTTGGCCAGTGCGCAGGATGATGCGCACTTCGACCAGATGGCAATCCTGCCGGATGAAGCGGACCAGGCGCAGGCCGGCATCTTCCTGCTCCATGACGACGTCGAGCAGAATGACGGCAATGTTGCGCTCGGTGACCAGCAGACGGCGTGCTTCGGTGGCGGAGTAGGCGTGCAGAAATTCCAGCGGGCGCCCTTGCATTTCAATCTTGCCGAGCGCGAATGTGGTTGCCGCATGGACGTCGCTGTCATCGTCGATGATCAGGATGCGCCATACCGGCCGTTTGTTGGGTGCATCGGTGTCCGCCAGAATTTCGGTTTCGTCCAGATAGACGAGGTCATCCGCGACAGGCGTAATCGGTATGCTCATTCAAGCGCTTCCATAATTCCAGACGTTCTCTCGGACAAAGCCGTCGGCGGCGCTGCGCTGACGGGATGGTTGGCGCATGGCCCAACTTCCAGCACGGGTCGGGTTTTGCACGCCAGACAACGTTCGGGTGAGTTTAACGCGTTGAATTTAACTGATTTTGTTTGGTTCTGCCATTTTGGCAGCCTCTGCAACAAAAAATATTCCATTTTACAAAATTGGATATCTGGCGTTGCCTCAGATTAAGCGGGGCGCCATCCGGGCGGGCTGCTAGAATTCGGCTTTTACCCCTTGCGCAAATCAGACCATGTCCGGTAATACCTTTGGTACCTTATTTACTGTAACGACGTTCGGCGAATCGCACGGCCCGGCCATCGGTTGTGTGATTGACGGCTGCCCGCCGGGGCTGGAACTGTCCGAGGCAGACATTCAACCCGAGCTCGACCGTCGTCGGCCCGGAACCTCGCGCCACGTGACACAGCGCCAGGAGTCGGACACGGTCGAAATCCTCTCCGGCGTGTACCAGGGGCGAACCACCGGCACCCCGATTTCGTTGTTGATTCGCAATGAAGACCAGCGCAGCAAGGATTATGGAAACATCACCGAGACATTTCGGCCCGGCCATGCTGACTATACGTACTGGCACAAGTACGGCATCCGTGATCCGCGTGGTGGCGGTCGTTCCTCGGCGCGCCTGACCGCTCCGGCGGTGGGCGCTGCGGCGATAGCAAAGAAATGGCTGAAACAACAATATGGCACGACCTTTCGCGGCTGCATGAGCCAGCTTGGCGATATCGTCATTCCATTCGAGTCGTGGGACCACGTCGGTCACAATCCATTTTTTTCCGCCAACGTGTCGCTGCTGCCGGAGCTGGAGGCCTACATGGACGGGCTGCGCCAGGCCGGCGATTCCTGCGGCGCGCGCATTGATGTGATGGCCGATAACGTGCCGGTCGGCTGGGGTGAACCAATTTACGACAAGCTCGATGCCGACATCGCTTATGCACTGATGGGGATCAACGCCGTCAAGGGCGTCGAAATCGGCGCTGGCTTCAGGTCGATCGCGCAAAAAGGCACCGAACATGGCGACGAACTGACGCCGCAGGGCTTTCGCACCAACCATGCCGGCGGCGTGCTTGGCGGGATCTCGACCGGGCAGGCCATCACCGCCTCGATCGCGATCAAGCCGACGTCGTCGATCCGCACCGCACGCGATTCGATCGACAAGCACGGGCAGCCGATCAAGGTCGAAACCTTCGGTCGCCACGATCCCTGTGTCGGCATCCGCGCCACGCCGATTGCCGAAGCCATGCTGGCACTGGTGCTGATGGATCACGCGTTGCGTCATCGCGCCCAATGTGGCGATGTGCGCGTCGACATGGCAGCGATTGCAGGTGCCGTGGACGCTGGCAGCACGCGCGCCTGAGCCACACCTCCATCGCTGTTCCGACTGACTAACCCGCGCCAAGACGCGAGAACGGTGCCCGTGCCGCATCGACCCTGGCCCAAACAATCATTCACGTTTGGGCTGTTCTTCTTCGCTTACTACGGCTACATCGGCGTCTTTTCGCCCTACGCCAGCCTGTTCTTTTCCGGGCGCGGCATGAGCGCGACCGAGATCGGCATCCTGCTGTCGCTGATGCAGGTCATGCGCATTTTCGGACCCAATCTGTGGGGCTGGGTGGCGGATCTTTCGCAGGCCCGGGTCCAGGTGCTGCGCTTCACCGCCGCGGCCGCGCTGGCGGCGTTTTGCGGCATGTTTTTTGGCCACAGCTTCTGGTACTTCTTTGCCGTGATGGCGAGCGTCAACCTGTTTACCGGCGCGCAGGCGCCGTTGTCCGAAGCACTGATGCTCACCGAGATGCGCGGGGATCTCACCCACTACGGCAAGCTGCGCCTGTGGGGTTCGGTCGGCTTCATTGCCGCCGTCACCGCCGCCGGCGAATTGCTCGACCACTTCGGCATCGATCACATGCCATTGATCGCCGCCGCGCTACTGGCGCTGGTGTTGTTCGCCAGCCTGCGCCTGCGCGACAGCGACCATGTCACCACCGCCCACGCCGCCACATCAATGCGGGAGCTGCTCAAGCGACGCGAGGTCGTTGCATTTTTTGTGTCGGCCTTCCTGATGATTGCGGCGCACGCATCGCTGTACGTGTTCTATTCGCTGTATCTGGCCCAGCTCGGCTACAGCAAAACCGTGATCGGCATGATGTGGTCGCTGGGCGTGCTCGCCGAGATTGGATTTTTTTATTATCAGGCGCCGTTTTTTCGCCGCTTTGGCGCGCCGGCGTTGCTCACGGCCAGCATCGCGATCGCGGTCTTGCGATTCCTGCTGATTGGCCTTGGCGCCTCCTCGGTGATCGCGCTGGTGCTGGCGCAGATCCTGCACGCGGCCACCTTCGGCGCGCATCATTCGGCCTCGGTGGCGACCATGCAGCACTGGTTTTCCGGGCGGCTGCAGGCGCGTGGTCAGGCGTTGTACACCAGCATCGGCTACGGCCTCGGCGGATCGTTCGGTGGACTCGGCCTGACGCTGATCTGGGATCGCCTGGGTGCGCCTGCGGTATTTTGCGCCGCCGCCGCACTGGCCTTGCTGGCCTTGTTGGCGGCACGCCAGTCGTTTCGCTGGCAGGCACTGGCAACGGCAATCCGCTGAACGGATTTTCAGGTGTTGCGAGCGGCAGCGAGGATGTCGCGCCACAGCCTCACGATGCCCCCAAGAGCAACTGATTCCGCCATGGTCGGGGTGTTTGGGCGAATTTTCCAGGCACAACTATGGCATAATCAAAATCCGATTTTCCCTCCCGACGCCGCACCGGCCAACGGTACGCTCGCTGCTCCATGACACAAACCCTGTACGACAAACTTTGGGACGCGCACGTGGTCGACACGGGCGCCGATGGCACCACCATCTTGTACATCGACCGGCATCTGGTGCATGAAGTGACCAGCCCGCAGGCCTTCGAAGGACTGAAGCTGGCCGGGCGCAAGCCGTGGCGGCTGTCGGCCAATCTGGCCGTCGCCGATCACAATGTGCCGACCACCGACCGGGCCCACGGCATTGCCGATCCAACGTCACGGCTGCAGGTCGAAACGCTCGATGCCAACGCCAAATCCTACGGGCTGACCTACTTCAGCATGAGCGACAAGCGCCAGGGCATCGTCCACGTGATTGGCCCGGAGCAGGGCGCGACGCTGCCCGGCATGACGGTCGTATGCGGCGACTCGCACACCTCCACCCACGGCGCGTTCGGCTGCCTGGCGCACGGCATCGGCACGTCTGAAGTCGAGCATGTGCTGGCCACGCAGACGTTGCTGACCAAGAAATCCAAAGCGATGCTGGTCCAGGTCGATGGCATTATTCCCAAGGCTGTCACGGCCAAGGACATCGTGCTGGCGGTGATCGGCCGGATCGGTACGGCCGGCGGTACCGGCTATGCGATCGAATTCGGTGGCGCCGCAATCCGGTCCCTGTCGATGGAAGGCCGCATGACGGTCTGCAATATGGCCATCGAAGCCGGCGCGCGTGCAGGAATGATCGCGGTCGACGACACCACCATCGATTACGTCAAGGGTCGCCCGTTCTCGCCAGTGGGCCCGCATTGGGACACTGCCATTGCCTACTGGCGCACGCTGCATTCGGATCCGGGCGCACGGTTCGATCTGGTGGTCACGCTCGACGCGGCGCAAATCAAGCCACAGGTCACCTGGGGCACCTCGCCCGAGATGGTGCTGGCCATCGATGGACGCGTGCCGGACCCGGATCGCGAAAAAGATCCGGCCAGGCGCGATGCAATCGAAAAGGCGCTGGCCTACATGGCGCTCAAGCCCAACACCGCCATCGTCGACATCCGCATCGACAAGGTCTTTATCGGCTCCTGCACCAATTCCCGGATCGAGGATTTGCGCGCTGCCGCCGCGGTTGTGCGCGGCCGGTTCCGCGCCTCCAATGTCCGGTTGGCGATGGTGGTGCCGGGATCGGGGCTGGTCAAGGAGCAGGCCGAGCGCGAGGGGCTGGATGTGATCTTCCGTGCGGCCGGTTTCGAATGGCGCGAGCCTGGCTGCTCAATGTGCCTGGCGATGAACGCCGACCGGCTGGAGCCGGGCGAGCGTTGCGCCTCGACCTCGAATCGCAATTTTGAAGGAAGGCAGGGGGCGGGCGGACGCACCCATCTTGTCAGTCCTGCCATGGCCGCCGCGGCGGGTATTGCAGGACATTTCGTCGACGTCCGGACTTTATAAAACAAGGGAAAAAAATGAAACGTACGATCACTGTACTGCTGGTTCTGTCCGGCTTTTTGCTGTCGGGCTGCAACACCGTCCATGGCTTTGGCAAGGATGTCGAAAAGGTCGGCGAGAAGGTTCAGGGCAAGTAATTTGATGGCGCCAGGTCGTCCGGTTTCCGGGTGATCCGCGCGATTGCATCGCTATTCGAACGGTTTTTTGCAAGGCACTTACCTTGGTTGCACATGAATAAATTTACGCTGCTTGACGGCCTGGTCGTTCCGCTGGACCGCGCCAATGTCGACACCGACGCGATTATCCCGAAACAATTCCTGAAATCGATTCAGCGCACCGGCTTTGGTCCGAACCTGTTCGACGAATGGCGTTATCTGGATGCCGGCGAGCCGGGCCGCGACAACAGTGCCCGGCCATTGAATCCGGATTTCGTCTTGAACCTGCCGCGCTACGCGGGCAGTTCGATTTTGCTGGCGCGCAAGAATTTCGGCTGCGGCTCGTCGCGCGAGCATGCGCCGTGGGCGTTGGAGCAATACGGATTCCGGGCCATCCTGGCGCCCAGCTTTGCCGATATCTTTTTCAATAACTGCTTCAAGAATGGCTTGCTGCCGATCGTCCTTCCCGAGGCGCAGATCGATCACCTGTTCAATGAAGTGCGCGCCTTTCCCGGCTTCCGGCTGGTCATCGACCTGGAGCGGCAACTGGTCAGCACCACCAGCGGCAACCTCACGTTCCCGTTCGAAGTCGATACGTTTCGCAAATTCTGCCTGCTCAATGGTCTCGACGACATTGGCCTGACACTGCAGCAGGCCGACAAGATCCGTGCCTTCGAAGAACGTCATCTGGCCAGCCAACCCTGGCTGACGAACGGCATTTAACCCGACCCCGCGGCGACCGGGAACTGACCGGTCGCCCGTCTTTTTTACTGGCACATCATGAAAATTGCAATCCTGCCGGGCGACGGCATTGGTCCGGAAATCGTCGATGAGGCGGTCAAGGTGCTGCGCGCCCTGGGCGAATCGTTCGAGATGGAAACCGCGCCGGTCGGCGGCGCCGGTTACGAGGCGCACGGTCATCCGTTGCCCGATGCGACCCTGCAGTTGGCGAAGGACGCCGACGCCATCCTGTTTGGCGCGGTGGGCGACTGGAAATACGACACGCTCGATCGCCCGTTGCGGCCGGAGCAGGCGATTCTGGGACTGCGCAAGCATCTCAATCTGTTCGCCAATCTGCGCCCGGCGATCCTGTATCCGGAGCTGGCCGGCGCATCGACGCTCAAGCCCGAGGTGGTATCCGGGCTGGACATCCTGATCATTCGCGAGTTGACCGGTGATATCTATTTTGGCCAGCCGCGCGGCATGCGCGTGGCGCCCGACGGTCCGTTCAAGGGCGAACGCGAAGGCTTCGATACGATGCGCTACGCCGAGACCGAGATTCGCCGGATTGCCCATGTCGCCTTCCAGGCCGCGCGCAAACGCAGCAAGCGCCTGACCAGCGTCGACAAGGCCAATGTGCTGGAAACCTTCCAGTTCTGGAAAGAGATCGTCACCGATGTGCATGGCGAGTACCCCGATGTCGCGCTCGATCACATGTATGTCGACAATGCCGCCATGCAGTTGGTGCGCGCGCCGAAAAAGTTCGACGTGCTGGTGACCGGGAACATGTTCGGCGACATCCTGTCCGACGCAGCAGCAATGCTGACCGGCTCGATCGGCATGTTGCCGTCGGCATCGCTGGACGCCAGCAACAAGGGATTGTACGAGCCGTCGCACGGCTCCGCCCCCGACATTGCCGGCAAGGGGATCGCCAATCCACTGGCAACGATCCTGTCGACCGCAATGATGCTGCGCTTCTCGCTGGACCGTCCGCTGCAGGCCGATCGCATCGAGGCCGCGGTCAAGGCAGTCCTTGAACAAGGCCTGCGCACCGCCGATATTCATGAAGCTGGCACGACATTGGTTGGCACGCGCGCCATGGGCGACGCGGTGGTGAAAGCGCTTGCTTGAGCATGATCAAAAACGACGGACGCGTTCCGTCATACGTTTAGGAAATGATGATGAAACTTGTTGGATTGGTGGGATGGCGTGGCATGGTGGGTTCGGTCCTGTTGCAGCGCATGCAGGAAGAAAATGATTTTGATCATATCGAACCAGTTTTCTTCTCAACCTCGAACGCCGGCGGCCCGGCGCCTTCGCTCGCAAAAAACGAAACCACACTGAAGGACGCCGGCGACATCGGCGCGCTGAAGAAGTGCGACATCATCATTACCTGCCAGGGCGGCGATTACACCGCCGAGATCTTTCCGCAATTGCGGGCCGCCGGCTGGAATGGCATCTGGATTGACGCTGCCTCGACCCTGCGCATGGAAGATGACGCCATCATCGTGCTCGATCCGGTCAATCTGGCGGTGATCCAGTCCGGGCTGCAGCGCGGCATCAAGAACTTTATCGGCGGCAATTGCACGGTGTCCTGCATGTTGATGGGGCTGGGTGGATTGTTCGAACACGACCTGATTGACTGGGTCAGTTCGATGACGTACCAGGCCGCCTCTGGCGGCGGTGCACAGCACATGCGCGAACTGCTCACACAGTTCGGCGCCATTCACGCTGATGTCAAGGCGCTGCTCGACAATCCGGCCGCTGCAATTCTGGAAATCGATCGCAAGGTGCTGGCCAGCCAGCATCGCATGACTGCTGAACAAACCCGGCAATTCGGTGTGCCGCTGGCAGGAAACCTGATTCCCTGGATCGACAAGGATCTTGGCAACGGTGTCTCGAAAGAAGAGTGGAAGTCGGGCGCCGAGACCAACAAGATCCTGGGCCGCGGTACCGCATTTGGCAGCGCCGCCAAGCCGGTTATTCCGATGGATGGCCTGTGTGTGCGGATTGGCGCGATGCGCTGCCATTCACAGGCATTGACTATCAAGCTCAAGAAGGATGTGCCGCTCGACGAAATCGTCGACATCATCGCCGCCAATAATCAATGGGTGAGCGTGATCCCGAATACCCGCGAGGCATCGATGCAGGGGTTGACCCCGGCGGCCGTGACCGGCAGCCTGACGATTCCGGTCGGCCGTTTGCGCAAGCTGGCCATGGGACCGGAATATCTGTCGGCATTCACTGTCGGCGATCAATTATTGTGGGGCGCCGCCGAGCCGTTGCGGCGTATGTTAAGGATTGTGCTCGAAGCCTGAAGGGTGATTGCAGCGACAACAGTGTGTTGTCCTTCCGCAACATTGCAGCGATTGTAATGATGTAATCATCGTTACAAAGAGTTTTACAATTGCTCAGGGGATGGTTACGCTTGCGTGGCTAAGTCCCTGATGCTATGTTAAAAGTTCTTTGGGACAACCATGTCGATTCATGTTCTTCGGTCCCAGCACAGATTACGCCAACGGAATGTTAACCTATGTCACTTAAAATGCTTCCACGCAAACCTTCCCAGTTGGCTCACTTGACGCTGAAGACTTTGAGCGCCGCTGTGCTCGCGACGATGATGATTTCATCGCCGGCGTCGGCGGCAGGGCTCGGACGCCTTACCGTGCTGTCGTCGCTCGGTCAGCCGCTGAACGCCGAAATCGAACTGACTGCCGTTGGCAAGGACGAGGCCGGCTCGCTGGTCGCCAAGCTCGCTTCGACCGAAGCATTCCGGCAGGCCAATATCGACTTTAACCCGGCCCTGTTTTCGATACGTTTCGGCATTGAACAACGTGGTGGCCGACAAGTCATCCGGGTGACGTCGGCGCAACCGATCAACGAGCCGTATATCGACATGCTGCTTGAACTGGGCGGCGCCAACGGTCGCCTGGTGCGTGAGTACACATTCCTGCTGGACCCGGTCGACCTGCGCACGGCGCAAGTCGCAGCACCGGTGGGTGCGCCGGTTCGCAATGTCGAACCACAGCGGCCCGCCCCGGTGCAGGCTCCGGCCGCATTGGCCAGCCGTCCGGCAAGTCCGGTTGAGGCGCCTGCCCCGGCAGCGCCGGCCCGCGCTCCCAAGGCCAAGCCTGAGGAAGTCACCGCGGGCGGTGCCGGTGAAAAATCCTATCTGGTCAAGCGGGGTGATTCGCTGGCCCGTATTGCCAATCAGGTCCGTCCAGCCGGTGTGTCGCTGGACCAGATGCTGGTTGCGCTATACCGCGCCAATCCGGCTGCGTTCGTCGGCGAGAACATGAATCGCATGCGCACCGGCCAGATCCTGACCGTCCCCGAGAAGGATGTCGCGGGCTCGATCGACAATCGCGAAGCCAATGGGGTCGTGGTCGCGCAAGCGCAGGACTTCAGCAGGTATCGCAACAAGCTGGCTGGCCAGGTTGCTGCCGCAGCGCCGCAAAACACCGGCGAGGCGAAGCAGGCCGCTGGTGGCAAGATCAGTGCGAAAGTCGAAGAACAGAAAAATGCTGCCAGTGAATCCCAGGACAAGTTGAAGTTGTCGAAGGCGGCTGCCGGTGCAGCTTCTGCCAGCGCGATGTCGGCGGAAGAACGCATTGCAAAGGACAAGGCACTCAGCGAGGCAAATTCGCGTGTCAAGGACCTCGAGAAAAACGTCGGCGATTTGCAGAAGCTGCTTGAAATTAAGAACCGCGAATTCGCTGAGCAGCAAAAGCGCGCCGATCTTGCTGCCAAGTCGGCCGCGGTCGCCAGCACTGCACCGGTTGCGCCAGTCAAGGCGCCAGAGCCTGCGCCAGTTGTTGCCAAAGTTGAAGAGAAAAAGCCGGAACCGGCCGTTGTCGTGACACCACCGGTGGTTGCGGCTGCGGTCGCGCCCAAGCCGGCAGAGGTTGCCCCGGTAGTCAAAGCGCCGGCAGTCAAGCCGCCAGCGCCCGTCGCGCCAGAAGGCAATGCCATGGACGAGCTGCTTGGCAGCCCGTTCCTGCTTCCCGGTGTTGGTTTGTTGTTGCTGGGTCTGGGCGCATTCGGAATTTTCAATTCCCGTCGCAAGAAAAAGAACCAGCAATTTGAAGACAGCATCCTGACCGATTCGAACCTGAAGGCCAATTCGCTGTTCGGTTCGACCGGCGGGCAAAGCGTCGATACCAACAACAGCGTCTTCAATTCCAATTTTGCACCATCGGCCAGCCAGCTTGATGCCAATGAGGTCGATCCGGTGGCGGAAGCCGACGTCTACATTGCGTATGGACGCGATGCCCAGGCCGAAGAGATCCTGAAGGAAGCATTGCGCACCCAGCCTGAACGCAATGCAGTGCGCGTCAAGCTGCTGGAAATCTACTCGAATCGCCGCGACGTGCGCTCGTTCGAAGTGATGGCGACGGAATTGTACGGGATCACCAAAGGCGAGGGCGACGACTGGGAACAGGCCGCTTCGCTCGGCATTGCGCTGGACCCGGATAACCCGCTGTATGCCGGTGGACGTTCGCTGGAATCGGCAGTGACACAGCTGGCTGATCCGGCTGCTGCCAATGATTTGGCCGATGAACTCGATCTCGAAGCCTTGCTGGCCTCGACCCAAAGCAATATCGCTGGCGCCTCACTGAACACGATACCGGGCGAGATGGATATCAACACGGCATCGTACCTTGAGCCTGAGCCGAAAGCGCCCGCCGCTGAGGTCAAGCCCGTGGTCGAGGAAAAGGAAAACGACGGTCTCGATTTCGACCTTGAAGGCCTTGGCATCATGGATGTCGAATCCAGTGAGGTGCTGGTCGATCCTGCCAGGCTGACCTCCGATGAGCACAACAAATTTTCGCTCGACTTCGATGCTCCCGATGCTGTCACCGGTCCTAAAATCCCGGTAGCGCCAGAGGTGGTTGAATTCAATGAAACCACGCCTGTTGCGCCGGTGATGTCAGCCAGTCCGGAGCCATTGGCCGAAGACATGACGTTCGAGCTGCCCGGCGACGACGCGCTCGGTGAGGAGATTGCCCACGACACGACGCCGAACGCGGCGAGCAAACCGGATCCGCTGGATTTCGATTTGTCGGGTATCAGCCTCGACCTGATGCCGAATGATGCCGCTGCTGTGACACCGCCGCAGGCCCCGTTCCTGGCCGCAGAGCCTGCCGACACGCTCGTGCTGGAGGACGACGAGATTGCGACTGCACCGGAAATGGCCACCAAGCTTGACCTGGCCATCGCCTACGAAGAAATCGGCGACAAGGAAGGTGCGCGCGAATTGCTGGATGAAGTCATCGCCGGTGGCTCAAGTCAGCAAATCGAGCAGGCCCGGTCGATGCTGGCGAAACTCGGCTGACGTCAAACCGCTCCGCGAACGGGCGCAACCATCCAGTTGCGCCCATTTTGTTTTGAGGTTGTACTATTCGCCATACGGTGAATATTGGGAAATGCATTGAAACGATTGGTTCTGGGAATTCAGTACGATGGGACCCCTTGGCATGGGTGGCAGACCCAATTGAGCGGTCATACGGTGCAGGACCGACTCGAATTCGCGCTAAGAAAGTTCACCCAGGCCGACATCAAGACGACCTGCGCAGGGCGCACCGATACCGGGGTCCATGCGATCGAACAGGTGGTGCATTTTGACGCGCCGGTTGAGCGTACGGCGTCGTCCTGGGTACGTGGTCTCAATACCCATTTGCCGCCATCGATTTCCGTGCGCTGGGCCGCCATCGCCAAGGATTGTCCCGAACAGGAATTCCACGCCCGGTTCAGTGCCCGTTCCCGCACGTATCACTACCTGCTCTATAACCATCCGATCCGCTCACCGCTCCGGGAAGGTAAGGCCGGCTGGGTCTTTCGTCCGCTGGATGCAGAGCGCATGCGCGCGGCGGCGCAGTGCCTGATCGGCACCCATGATTTTTCAGCATTTCGCTCGGCAGACTGCCAGGCCAAATCACCCATCAAGATCATGCATGGAATCGACCTGGTCCGGCGCGGCGATTTGATTGTGATTAAACTGCATGCCAGCGCCTTCCTGCAGCACATGGTGCGCAATATCGTCGGTTCGCTGATTTATGTCGGCACCGGCAGGCAGGAAGTGGGGTGGTTGGGGGAGTTGATGGCGCAAAAGAATCGTCATCTGGCGGCACCGACGTTCAGCCCGCACGGCCTGTATCTGGCAAACATTGATTACGATCCGAAATGGGAATTGCCGCAGGCGCCAGTCGACGCGTTTGCGCATTGGTGATTGCCACCGGCAACGCCCCGACCGACAACGCTGTTCAACGCAACCTGAGTTCGCTTTCCGATGACCCAACGTACGCGCATCAAAATTTGTGGCTTGACCCGCCCTGAAGATGTCGATGCCGCCATTGCTGCCGGCGCCGACGCGGTCGGTTTTGTGTTTTATCGCCCCAGTCCGCGTTACGTCACGCCTGCGCTGGCCGCAACCTTGCTCGCACAGGTGCGTCCTTTCGTGACGGCTGTCGGGTTGTTCGTCAACGCCAGCGTCGAAGAGGTGGAGCAGGTCGTCCGCCAGGCGCCGATCGCCCTGTTGCAGTTTCACGGTGATGAAACACCACAGCACTGCGCGCAGACCGCCGCCGCCGTGAACCGGCCCTTTATCCGGGCACTGCGGATCGGTCGGCAAACAACCGGCGAAGATTTGTTAGAATGCGTCAAGGTTTATCGTGCCGCCAGCCCGTTGTTTGCGGGAGTATTGCTCGACACCCTTGTCGAGGAATATGGTGGCAGTGGAAAGGTTTTCGATTGGTCTCTCATTCCAGAAGAACTCGCGCCTCAGGTCGTTTTGAGTGGTGGCTTGAGCGAACACAACGCGACTGACGCAGTGGTGCTCGTGCGTCCGTTCGGCGTTGACATCAGCAGTGGTGTCGAATCCGCCAAAGGCATCAAGGACGCCGCCGCAATTGGCCGTTTCATGGCAGCCGTGCGCCAAGGCGACGCGCTGCCGCGCTAAATAACCACTTTTCAAGAGAACAACCATGCATGCATTGAATCCGCTCGAAAACCCCGTCGAGGGCAGCGCCGCGACCACCTATGATCTGCCCGATGCGCGCGGTCATTTTGGTCCGTACGGCGGCAGCTTCGTCTCCGAAACCCTGACGCATGCGTTGAACGAACTCAAGGCGGCGTATGCGCATTACAGCACCGACCCCGAGTTCCTGGCCGAATTCAACGATGACCTGACGCATTTTGTCGGGCGTCCCAGCCCGGTCTACCATGCCCGGCGCTGGTCCGAAAAAATGGGTGGCGCACAAATCTACTTCAAGCGCGAAGACCTCAATCACACCGGCGCACACAAGATCAACAACGTGATCGGACAGGCGCTGCTGGCCAAGCGCATGGGCAAGCGTCGCATCATCGCCGAAACCGGCGCCGGCCAGCACGGCGTGGCCACGGCCACCATCTGCGCGCGCTTTGGCTTCGAATGTGTGATCTACATGGGTAGCGAGGACATCAAGCGCCAGGCCCAGAACGTCTACCGGATGAAGCTGCTGGGTGCCACCGTGGTGCCGGTCGAATCGGGATCAAAGACCTTGAAGGATGCGCTCAACGAAGCCATGCGCGACTGGGTCACCAATATCGAGAACACGTTCTACATCATCGGCACCGTGGCCGGACCGCACCCCTATCCAATGATGGTGCGCGATTTCCAGTCGGTCATCGGCACCGAGTGCCTGGAGCAGATGCCGGTGATGACCGGACGTCAGCCCGACTATGTGGTGGCGTGCGTGGGCGGCGGCTCGAACGCGATGGGGATCTTTTATCCGTACATCGACCATGCCGACGTCCAGTTGATCGGCGTCGAAGCGGCGGGCGAGGGCATGGACAGCGGCAAGCACTCGGCCTCGCTGCAACTGGGCACCCCAGGCGTATTGCACGGCAATCGCACCTATTTGCTGCAGGATGCGAACGGCCAGATCATGGAAACCCATTCGGTCTCCGCCGGCCTCGACTATCCGGGCGTGGGGCCGGAACATGCCTGGCTCAAGGATATCGGCCGCGCCCAATACGTGCCGATTACCGACGCCGAGGCGCTGCAGGCGTTCCATGATTGCTGCCTGATCGAAGGCATCATCCCGGCACTGGAATCGAGTCATGCGCTGGCCTACGCTGCCAAACTGGCTGCTACGCTGCCAAAGGACAAGATCATTCTGGTCAATCTGTCCGGTCGCGGCGATAAGGACATGCACACGGTCGCCGAAAAAATGGGCATGAATTTTTATTGCCGCGAATCGTGCGCTGTCGGTGCAGTTAAAACCGTCGCGATGCCGAAATAAAGTCCCTGCTGCCGCATTGCGCGGCAGCGTCTTTTCCTCCAGTTTGCAGAAACCACCATGTCCAGAATCCAGGCAACCTTTGCTGCACTCGCTGTCAATCGCAAAACCGGATTGATCCCATTCATTACCGCCGGCGATCCGTCGCCGCAACTGACGGTGCCGCTGATGCATGCACTGGTCGAGGGCGGCGCCGATATCCTTGAGCTGGGCGTGCCGTTTTCCGACCCGATGGCCGAAGGGCCGGTGATCCAGCGCGCCTGCGAGCGCGCACTGAAATTCGGTGTCGGGCTGCGCGATGTGCTCGATTTCGTGCGCGTGTTCCGGCTCACCAATTCCCACACGCCAGTGGTCCTGATGGGCTATGCCAATCCGATCGAGTGCATGGGACAGCAGGCATTCATTGCGGCTGCGCTCGCAGCCGGCGTGGATGGCACCATCGTGGTCGACTATCCGCCCGAAGAATGCGAGGAGTTCGCCGCCGGCATGCAGGCCGCCGGGCTCGATCCGATCTTCCTGCTGGCGCCGACCTCGACCGAGGAGCGCATTACCCAGGTTGCCGCTGCCGGCCGGGGATTCTGCTACTACGTCTCGCTCAAGGGTGTCACTGGCGCGGCCAACATTGATCTGGCCGACGTCACCGAGCGCATTGGTGCCATTCGCCAGCATGTCAAACTGCCAATCGGGGTCGGCTTCGGTATCCGCGACGGGGCGACCGCGCGCGCCATCGCCGGTGTCGCCGATGCCGTCGTGATCGGCAGTCGCATCATTCAGGAGCTGGAAAATACCCCGCCGGAGCACGCGGTCGAGGCTGTACGCAGCTTTGTCGCCGGCATTCGGGCGGCACTCGACGCACCGGACTGACGGTGTATTGGTGGATTGCCGTGCAGACGGTACAATTCGGCAGGTCAACAATTACGAGGCACCCATGAGCTGGCTTGAGAAACTGCTACCCCCGCGCATTCAGCGCTCCGAAACCGCCCAGCGCAAGTCGGTGCCGGAAGGCTTGTGGGTCAAATGCCCGTCGTGCGAAGCCGTGCTGTATCGCACTGACCTGGAATCGAACATTCACGTTTGTCCGAAATGCAACCATCACATGCGCATTCGCGCCCGTGAACGACTCGACAACCTGCTCGACGCCGGCGGCCGCTATGAAATCGGCCAGGAAACCCTGCCGGTCGATACGCTCAAGTTCAAGGACAGCAAAAAGTACCCGGATCGTCTGAAAGCCGCGATGGAAGCCACCGGCGAGACCGATGCGCTGATCGTCATGGGTGGCGCGATCATGTCGCTGCCGGTGGTGGTGGCCTGTTTTGAATTCGAATTCATGGGTGGCTCGATGGGCTCGGTGGTCGGCGAGCGCTTTGTGCGCGGCGCGCAGAACGCGCTGGAACAAAAAGTGCCGTTCATCTGCATTACCGCAACCGGCGGTGCACGAATGCAGGAAGGCTTGTTGTCATTGATGCAAATGGCAAAGACCACGGCGATGCTGACCAAGCTGTCCGAAAAAAAGCTGCCGTTCATTTCGGTGCTGACCGATCCGACCATGGGCGGTGTGTCGGCCTCGTTCGCGTTCATGGGCGATGTCGTGATTGCCGAGCCGAAGGCCCTGATCGGCTTCGCCGGCCCGCGCGTGATTGAGAACACGGTGCGCGAGAAACTGCCGGAAGGCTTCCAGCGTGCCGAATTCCTGGTGCAAAAGGGCGCCGTCGACATGATTGTCGACCGCCGCAAGATGCGCGAAGAAATTGCCCGCCTGCTGGCCCTGCTGCAAAACCAGGCGGCTGACGTGCTGGCCTGATCACCGCGCGCCACCAAGAAGCCCGAGCCTTCCGGTTCGGGCTTTTTATTTTCCAGTTGAGCACCATATTGGTTCCATGCACACCTTACCGACTACCCTGACCGATTGGCTGTCCCGACTCGAAACCAGTCATCCGATCACCATCGACATGGGACTCGAACGCGTCGCCGCCGTGGCCGCCAGCATGGGCATCCGGTTTGATTGCCCGGTCATTATCGTGGGTGGCACGAATGGCAAGGGCTCGACCTGCGCGATGCTCGAAGCAATACTGCTGCAGGCCGGCTATCGGGTCGGGCTGTCGACCTCGCCGCATCTGATCGATTTCAATGAGCGCGCCCGTATCGACGGTGTGTCGGCCAGCGACGCCGCGCTGGTCGACTATTTCAACAAGGTCGAGGTCGCCCGTGGAGCCACGTCGCTGAGCTATTTCGAATTCACCACGCTGGCGATCCTGCAGTTGTTCATGGATGCGCACCTCGATGCCGTGATTCTGGAAGTCGGACTGGGCGGACGGCTCGATGCGATGAATATCATCGATGCGGATGTCGCCATCGTCACCAGCGTCGATATCGATCACACGGCGTATCTTGGTCATACACGTGAAGCCATCGGATTCGAAAAGGCCGGAATTTTTCGGGCCGGTAAAGCGGCCATTTGCAGCGACCCGGTGCCACCGCAGTCGCTGCTGGACCACGCCGCCGCCATTGGCGCCGATCTGTGGCTGATCGGGCGCGATTTCAATTACATGGGCGACAAGCTGCAATGGAATTACGGTGGCCGCGAACAGCGCCGCAATTCACTCGGCTATCCGAGCCTGCGTGGTGCTAACCAGTTACTTAACGCTTCGGCGGCGCTGGCCGCGCTGGAAGTGCTGCGCCATCGTCTGCCGGTTGGCGCGCAAGAGGTCCGGACCGGACTCGTGCTGGTCGATCTGCCCGGGCGTTTCCAGGTGCTGCCAGGGCGTCCTGCGGTGATTCTGGATGTCGCGCACAATCCGCACGCCGCCGCCACACTGTCGCAAAATCTCGGCAACATGGGCTTTCATCCCTACACTTATGCCGTGTTTGGTGCGATGCAGGACAAGGATATCGATGGCGTGATCGCGCAGCTCAAAGGCCAGATCGATCACTGGTGTCTGACCGACTTGCCGTTGCCGCGCGCCGCCACCGCGGCGGCGATCCGCGAGAAATTGCTTGCGGCCGGGGTGGTTGCCAGCACGTCGAAGGACACCGAATCATCAATCGAAACCTTCGCTGCGCCGGCCGATGCTTTCGCAAACGCAATCTCCCGGGCGGGGGAGAATGATAGAATTGCGGTTTTCGGATCGTTCCTCACCGTCGCCGGCGTCATGGCGTTCCGCACTGCTGCAAACCACTGAAGAATACATAGTTAACCGCATGGGCTTGTCATCGCTTTTCCGCAAGAAACCGCAAGAAACCGCCGCCACTGAGGGTGAGTTCTATTCCCGGGCCGAAGAAGAATCCAACGCCGTGCGTGGCCGGGGCAAACGCAAGCCGGAGAAACAGGCGGCCGAACCGGTCGATCCGGTCTTGCCGGAAAAAAAGCGCGCGCGCCGACGCCTGGTCGGGGCTGTCGCTCTGGTGCTGGCTGCCGTGATCGGTTTGCCGATGATTTTCGATTCGGAGCCGAAGCCGCTGGCGGACGATCTGGTGGTGCAGATTCCCTCCAAGGAACAGCCGCCGCAGCCAGTGCGCCCGGCGCCGCCGCCACGCATCGCGCCTTCGAATGTGCCACAGAGCGCCACGCTGGATCAGGCCGAGGAAGTGGTCGACCCGAATGCTGTTGTGCCTAAAAAGACAACACCCGTCTTGCCGGGACCGGCCGTTGCCGAGAACAAACCGAAGGCGACTGCCGTTGAACCGGTAAAACCTGTGGCAAAGCCTGTTGCCAAACCTGAACCAAAGCCCGAACCAAAACCGGAACCCAAGCCGGCGGTAGACAAGTTATCCGATAACGCGCGTGCCCAGGCGATTCTGGATGGTGGCGCGACACCGGCCCCGGCCAGCAAGAAGCCGGACGCCAAGCCCGGCAAAGTCATCGTGCAGGTGGCGGCGTTGGCGTCGAAAGAGAAGGTCGCCGAGTTGCAGGATAAATTGAAGGCGGCCGGGATTGCCTCGTACACGCAGACCGTTGCCACTGACGGCGGTGCAAGGATTCGGGTGCGCATCGGGCCGTTTGGCAGCAGGGAAGATGCAGAAAAGACCCGCGCCAAGCTGACGGCGCTGGGCTTGAACGGCACCCTGGTGCCAACCTGATCCGGACACTTTTTGTGACGTTGTTCGATTATCTGGTGTTGTTGATATTGATTTGCTCGATCATCATCAGCATGATGCGTGGTCTGGTCAACGAGATACTGTCGCTGTTGGGCTGGATCGTTGCGCTGGTGGTTGCCAACCTGTACGGCGAACCCCTGTCGCAGTGGTTGCCCGACTTGATTCCAGGCAGCGTGACGCGCCTGATCGTGGCCTTCATCGCGCTGTTCATTGGCGTCCGGTTGCTCATGGCATTGGTCATGAAAGCAGTCGATAGCGTGATCAAGGCCGGCGGGTTGACCGTCGCCGATCGCGGTCTGGGTGGATTGTTCGGATTGGCGCGTGGGCTGGTGATCATTCTTGCCGTGGTACTGGTCTGTGGCATGACCTCGATTCCCCAACAACCATTCTGGACCAACGCGGTGCTCAGTCCGTTGGCAGAAACCGCCGCGCGGTCGGCCAAGCCTTTCCTGCCGGGCGACTTTGCGCGGCACGTGCAGTTTTGAATTGATTCAGTCAGGAGTCCAACATGTGTGGCATCGTCGGCGTAGTCTCCCATCAACCTGTCAACCAACTGATTTACGATGCGCTGCTGTTGCTGCAGCATCGTGGTCAGGATGCGGCGGGCATCGCAACCAGTCACGCGAACAAGTTCTTCATGCACAAGGCCAATGGCCTGGTGCGCGATGTGTTCCGCACCCGTAACATGCGCTCGCTGCAGGGCAATGTCGGCATCGGCCAATGCCGCTACCCGACTGCCGGTACCGCCAGCGCAGAAGAAGCGCAACCGTTCTATGTCAATGCGCCGTTCGGGATCACGCTGATCCACAACGGCAACCTGACCAACTGGGAACAGCTCAAGATCGAGATGTTCAAGAACGATCGCAGGCATATCAACACCTCGTCCGATTCCGAAGTCCTGCTCAATGTGCTGGCCCATGAAATCCAGCAGGCGACCACCGGCTATTCGCTCGATCCGTCGACGCTGTTCAAGGCTGTCAGCGTCTTGCACAAGCGCGTGCGCGGTTCGTATGCGGTGGTCGCGCAGATTGCCGGCTATGGCCTGCTGGCGTTTCGCGATCCGTTTGGTATCCGGCCGCTGTGCATCGGTTTCAATGAAACCGAACAGGGCACCGAATACGTCGTTGCCAGCGAATCGGTGGCGCTCGAGGGCCTTGGCTTTCGCTTCCTGCGCGACGTGATTCCCGGCGAAGCCATCTTCATCGACAACGATGGCCAGTTATACAACAAGCAGTGCGCCGAAAATCCGACGCTCAATCCCTGTGCCTTTGAATTCGTCTACCTGGCACGGCCTGATTCGGTGCTCGATGGCGCCTCGGTGTATGCCACCCGCCTGAAAATGGGCGAATACCTGGCCGAAAAGATCAAGCGCGAATTTGCCGCCGGCGACATCGATGTCGTCATGCCGATTCCCGATACATCGCGCCCGGCGGCGATGGAACTGGCGATGAAACTCAATCTCGACTATCGCGAAGGCTTCATCAAGAACCGTTACATCGGCCGCACCTTCCTGATGCCGGGACAAGCCATACGCAGCAAATCGGTACGCCAGAAGCTCAACGCCATCGGTTCCGAATTCAAGGGCAAGAGCGTGCTGCTGGTGGACGATTCGATCGTGCGTGGCACCACCAGTCGCGAGATCGTTCAGATGGCACGGGATGCCGGCGCCAAGCGCGTGATCTTTGCCTCGGCCGCGCCTCCGGTGAAGTTTCCGAACGTCTACGGCATCGACATGCCGACCCGCGCCGAGCTGATCGCATACGGCCGCAGCAACGAGGAAATCTGTCGCGAGATTACTGCCGACGCCTTGGTGTATCAGGATATCGATGCACTCAAGCGCGCCATTTCGGACGTCAATCCAGCCTTGCGCAGTCTCGAAGCGTCCTGCTTTAACGGTGACTACATCACCGGCGATATCACGCGCGAGTACCTTGATCATATTGAAGCGACCCGCAACAATGCCTCCACCGGCAACGACGATCCGGAGCGCTCGCAATTGAACCTGAATCTGGCGCAGGTCGACTGAGCGCCATGATTGCCTGCGTGGTGGGTGCAACCGGTCTGGTCGGGCGCGAACTGGTGGCCCAGCTGACGGCGGACCCGGCCTGGTCGGCAGTACATCTGATGGTGCGCCGCAATGACGCGCAATTTGCCGTACTGCGCTCGGCCAAAGTGCGGCAGCACGTCATCGATTTCGAGCATCTGGCCGATGCCGCCTGGCCAGACTGCGATGCACTGTTCTGCTGTCTCGGCACCACCATCCGCACCGCCGGCTCCCAGCAAGCCTTCCGACGGGTTGATTTCGACTATGTCGTGGACAGTGCACGGCGCGCGCGCGTGGCAGGGGCGACCCAGCTGGCCGTGGTGTCGGCGATGGCGGCCAATCCCGCATCGCGCGTGTTCTATAACCGGATCAAGGGCGAAATGGAAGGCGCGGTGGCATCGCTCGGCTTTCATGGCGTGACGATCGTGCGGCCCTCGATGCTGGACGGCGCGCGCCACGAATCGCGGCCGGCCGAGCGTATTGCGCTGCTGCTGATGACGGTCGTGAACTTCCTTTTGCCAAAAAAATATCGCTCGGTGCAGGTCGACAAAGTGGCGCGCGCCATGCGTACTGCCGTCGGCCTCCAGCGGCAAAGCGTCCACGTGATCGAATCTGACCAACTGCAATTGGCCTGAGTATCGGACTGACCATGACTGACCCAAAAAAATACGGTTTCACTACCACCATCCTGCACAGCGACCGCCAGAAGCCGATCGAGCATGGCGCCCTGCACAAGCCGATTCATACCTCGGTGGCGTTCGGTTACCGCGACGCGCGCGAGCTGGCCGCGGTGTTCCAGGGCAAGCAACCCGGCTATCGCTATGGCCGGCAGGGCAATCCCACCGTCAGCGCGCTCGAAGACAAGCTCACGAAAATGGAAGACGGTCTGGGCACACTGTGTTTCAGCACCGGCATGGCGGCGATTGCCGCCGTGATGCAGGGATTGCTGCGCGCGGGCGACCATGTGGTGTCGTCCGCTTTTTTGTTTGGCAATACCAACAGCCTTTGGCAAACCGTGGCTGGACAGGGCGTTGACGTCAGTTTCGTTGACGCCACCGATGTCAATGCGGTTGAAGCCGCGCTGACGCCGGCCACGCGCGTCGTCTTCGTCGAAACCATCGCCAACCCGCGCACCCAGATCGCCGACCTGAAGCGGATTGGCGAACTCTGCGCCCGACACGGCTTGCTGTATATCGTCGATAACACGATGACCTCGCCGTATCTGTTTCGGCCGAAATCGGTTGGCGCCGGGTTGGTGGTCAATGCCCTGACCAAGTCTATCGGTGGCCACGGCAATGCGCTCGGCGGCAGCCTGACCGACACCGGTCTGTTCGACTGGGGCGCGTACCCGAATATTTTCGATAATTACAAGCGCGCCGCGATCAATCAGTGGGGACTGGCGCAATTGCGCGCCAAGGCCCTGCGCGATTTTGGCGGGTCGCTTGGTCCGGAAGCGGCACATCATCTGGCAGTCGGCGCCGAGACGATGGCGCTGCGACTGGAGCGGGAGTGCAGCAACGCACTGGCGGTCGCGCGCATGCTGGAAGCCGATGAGCGCGTGGCAGCGGTGCATTATCCCGGCTTGCCATCGCATCCGCAGCATGCGCTGGCGACCGATCTGTTCCGCGCCTACGGCAGTCTGTTCAGCTTCGAATTGCGCGCCGATGTCGACTGCTTCGATTATCTGAATCGGCTCAAACTGGCGATCCCTGCCAGCAATCTGGGCGATACCCGCACGCTTGTCATTCCGGTCGCCCACACCATCTTTTACGAAATGGGCGCACAGCGGCGGGCCTCCATGGGCATCGCCGAATCCCTGATTCGCGTCTCGATCGGTATCGAGGATACGGCCGATCTGGTCGAGGATTTCCGACAGGCGCTCGCGCCCCGATAACGTCAGTTCAATTGTTTCAGCCAGAACCGCCCGGGCGCCCCCCGCGTTGCCGGTTCGGCCGACTGACGTCCAACGCTGTCGCTGTGCATCGTGTCGCCACGGTCGCTGCGCTTTCGCAATAAATCCTCCAATAGTTGACAAAATTGCTACGGTTCAGGTAGGCTGATCCGGCCACGGCCTTGCCTGACAAGCCTGCATGGCGGCAGGAGCCGGGGTATAAAAAAATCTTAACTGGAGACTTTCATGTTCAGACTACCTATCCGCCGGCTGGCGGTGTTGGCTTTCCTCGCGGTCCCGCTAACGGCACTCGCCGACGGCGTCAGCGTCAGATACGACTTTTCCGATCCTGCAGGTAATCCATTCCCAAGTAATCGATATACCGTCCCGGACTGGTCGCAAAATACCTTTCGCCGGGTCGCACTGCCACTGCCCAACTGCACCACCAGACCGAGCGATTGCGCCGATATCCGCGTCCTCAACACACTCGACGGTTTTTCAACCCAGCCACGGATAACCATTCCCTTCACTGGCAATATTGATCCCGGTACCGTCAACAGCAACACGATTTTTCTGGTCAACCTGGGCGACACGCTGAGCTGGGCAGGCGCGGGCCAGCGTGTCGGCATCAATCAAATCGTATGGGACCCGAGCACCAAAACGCTGGCCTTCGAATCCGATCAACTGCTGCAGGAGCATTCGCGCTACGCACTGGTCGTCACCGATGGTGTACGCGACGCGCAGGGTAAAAAGCTCAAGGCCCTGGATCTGGACGACGACGATCATCGCGGCAATGGCCGACACGATCGCGATGACCGCGATGAGCGTGATGGGCGCGACTACCGCAACGAACTGCGCGACGCCATGCGCATTCGGATTCCGGGCGGAGGCAAAGTGGTCGCGGCGAGCCTGTTCACCACGCAGAGCATTTCCGCCGACCTGTTCAAGATCATGAAAAAAATCAAGCACTCGTCACCGGCGCCGGCCAGTTTCATGGTTGGCAACGGCGGCACCACCAGGGCAGTGTTTCCGGTTAGCGGCACCAGCATCCGTTTCAATCGGCAGGTCGGAACCGCTCCGTCGTACGCCCCGTCAGATTTGCCGATGGCCGCACTGGGTGTGATTCCCGGCGCGATTGCACAAATCGCCTACGGAAAATTCAGCTCACCGAATTTTGAAAGTCCCGCGCAAATCATTCCGGCAGTGGGCACCATGCATGAGCTGCCGCGTCAATACGGTACCAACGGCTTGATCTTCCAGGTGTTCGTACCGGCAGGACCAAAACCGGCCGGTGGATGGCCGGTCGCCATCTTCGGTCACGGTTTTACTGACAGCATGTATGGCGCGCCATGGACAGTCGCGTCGGTGCTGGCGTCGCGCGGAATCGCCACCTTGTCGGTGAATGTGGTCGGCCACGGTGGCGGTGCGCTTGGCACGCTTGACGTGCAACGCGCCGGACAGGCCACCGTCGTGGTACCAGCCGGAGGGCGCGGCTTCGATCAGGATGGCAATGGCGCCATCGACTCGACCGAAGGCGTCAATGCGGCCGCACCATACACGCTGGTCGGCAATCGCGATGGCTTGCGTCAAACGGTGGTCGACCTGATGCAACTGGTGCGCGAAGTGGAGGTCGGCATGGACATTGATGGCGACGGCACCGTTGACCTGAATGCGGCGCGGATCTATTACAGCGGCCAGTCCTTCGGTGGCATTTACGGCACGATCTTCCTCGGCGTCGAACCGAATATTCGCGCTGGCGTGCCCAACGTCGCGGGTGGGTCGATCACCGAAGTCGCCCGGCTTGGCGCCTTCCGTCCCCTGACCGGGATTTCGCTGGCAACGCGTGTTCCGTCGCTGATCAATGTCGCTGATCCCAGTGGCATCGCGTTCAACGAAAACATCCCGCTGCGCAACCTGCCGCCGCTGGTCAACACTGTCGCGGGTGCGCTGCCGATCCAGCTGACGCTGGACCGTTTCGAGTGGGCCCAGCAAGCCGGCAATCCGGTCTCGTACGCGTCGTTTATCCGCAAGCAACCCCTGCCAGGCAATGCTGCCAAGCCGGTGCTGTTCCAGTTTGCGCGCGGCGACGAAACGGTGCCGAACCCGACCACCACGGCGATCATCCGTGCTGGCGATCTGGCTGATGTGGCGGTGCAGTATCGCAACGACCTGGCATTTTCCGCCAATCCTGCCGTGCCAAAAAATCCGCATACGTTTCTGACCAATATCGGCAGTGCTGCCACGGCGGCATACGCAGTCGGCGCGCAAACGCAGATCGGCGTGTTCTTCCAGTCGGGCGGTACGGTGGTGATTGATCCTGACGGCGCCGGGCCGTTCTTTGAAGTGCCGTCCAGTCTGCCGCTGCCGGAAGGTCTGAACTTCCTTCCCTGACGGACGTCTTGTGACGGGAATACGCAACGCAGGAAATTGCCGGTGACGCGGTAGCGCCAGTTTGGCGTGTCACCGGCGGTCACGCCAGAGCCGCTCAGGGCAGCAGTGTGCTGGCTGCCCTGGCCGGTAACAGTTTTTCGATCCGGCCAGGCACCCACTCCTTGAAGCGGGCAATCAGGCGCGCGCCATCGGTGTCGTCCATCATCAATTCGCGGTGGTTCGCACGCAGGAATCCT
The DNA here is from genome assembly GCF_035984655.1 of Actimicrobium sp. GrIS 1.19. Classification (NCBI taxonomy): domain Bacteria; kingdom Pseudomonadati; phylum Pseudomonadota; class Betaproteobacteria; order Burkholderiales; family Oxalobacteraceae; genus Actimicrobium; species Actimicrobium sp. GrIS 1.19. The sequence continues at coordinate 36,336 of NZ_JAXCHT010000006.1, forward strand.
TGTCGCACCGTGTGATCGACGAAGCTGATCAAGCCGTCGTAGAAGCCTTCGACATTCAGCAAGCCAATCGGCTTGTCGTGAAATCCCAGTTGCGACCAGGTCATCACTTCAAACAGCTCCTCCATGGTGCCCATTCCGCCCGGCATCGCGATGAATCCATCCGACAGCTCTGCCATCAGGGCCTTGCGTTCGTGCATGTCCTTGACGATATGCAGGCGCGTCAATCCGGCGTGGCCGATCTCCTTGTTGAGCAGGGCGGTGGGAATGACGCCGGTCACTTCGCCGCCGTGCTGCATGACTTCATCGGCGATGGTGCCCATCAAACCGACATTGCCACCCCCATAGACGAGCGCAATGTGCTGCTCGGCAAGGTTGCGTCCCAGCGCACGGGCCGCTTCGGCATAGGCTGGCAGGTTGCCTGCCGAGGCCCCGCAATACACACAAACGGACTGGATCATTTGAGCTTTTCCCGATGGGCCTCGGCCAGTCTTTCGAACAACAATTGGGCTTCGCCGCGCAGGTACGGCTTGATCAGCGACAGCACCTGATAGCAACCCCGCGCCAGTGCATCGGCCATCGCCTGTGGCTCCGAATAATTGCGTGGATTGCAGACGTATTCGTACGATAACCAGTATGTCGCCACCACCACCATATTGGTCGCGAGTGCATCAATTTCGAGGTCGTCAGCCGCCAGCGCCGAGTCACTGCGCATGCCCTGACACAGCGCACCGGCGATCTTGATCTTGTGCGCCATGATGCGTTTGAATTGCAGTTCCAGCGTGCGATTGCGCGACAGCAGATCGCTCAGGTCGCGGTAAAAGAAGCGGTAGCGCCAGACCAGTTCGAACATCCAGTGCAGATACTGCCAAACGTCCTCGATGTTGGGACGGCGTCCGACCGGCACGGCAAGCATGTGCGAAAGCTCGCCTTCAAACTGGGCGAAGATCGAGTTGACAATGTCGTCCTTGTTGCGGAAATGGTAGTACAGGTTGCCGGGAGAAATATGCAGTTCGTCTGCGATGACCGTGGTGCTGATATTGGGCTCGCCAAATTCGTTGAACAGCCGCAACGATAATTCCAGAATGCGTTCGCGCGTGCGACGCGGTACTTTGAGAGGCGTGGTCATGAAGGCGTGGTCCTGAATTTTGCATTAGGATAACACCGAAGAATCGCCCGGCGCGATGCCGATTATTTCGGCATGATCACCGTGTCGATGACCTGAATGACACCATTGTCAGCCGTCAGATCGCTCTGCGTCACATTGGCGCCATCGACAGTAATTTTGCCATTGTCCGAGGTGAGCGTGACGAGGTCGCCCTGAATGGTTTTGACCGGACCCGGCTTGACTTCGGACACAAGGATTTTGCCCGGAATGATGTGATGGGTGATGAGCTGCGCGAGGCGGACCTTGTCCTTCAATAGCGCATTAACTGTTCCGGGCGGCAATTTTGCGAAAGCGGCATCGCTCGGTGCAAAGATCGTGAAGGGGCCCTGGTTCTGCAGTGAATCGGTCAGGCCTGCCGCCTTGGCCGAGGCCAGAAAGGTACGAAAAGTACCTGCCGAATTGGCAGTGTCAACGAGGTTGGCGGCGCCGGCAGTGGATGCCGACACGGCAAACAGCAGCGCCACCAGCGCGGGGGGCAATGAACGGAATGGCATGCGGATTCTCCTGAATGATGCACAATGTGGGAACAATTGATCCGAGCGGGGTAGTCGGAATCACCGTAGGTCAGTTGTCATATAATCAAAAAAGTTCAACCTGATTCCGTACGGCAGAAATCTTCTCAATGACCCAAGCTCCGAAACGTTCGTTCAAACAGCAACAACTCATCGTTCGTGAGGCTGCCATTATCGAGGCGGTACATGGGCTCCTGGCACGAAAAGGCTATGAGCTGATGACCATGGACGAGGTCGCAGCAGAAGTCGGCATTGCCAAGGCCAGTCTCTACAAGCACTTTCCGTCGAAGGAGGCGCTGGCTGCAGTGGCGATGATCGGCTTGATCGAAAACACCATTGCGCACGTGCGCGACTTGCCGGAAGACATGCCGGCGATCGACAAATTGCGCGGCATCCTGCGGTGGGCGATGGAAGTACGCCTGCAGGGCGGGCTGCCAACGTTGCCATCTGACAACAGATTTCTGCGCGATTCGCTGCTCAACAATGCGCAGTACGTCAGCAAGGTGGTCGATCTCAATGAATTGCTGGGCGCGCTGATTGACGCCGCACGCAACGCGGGCGCGATGCGCAAGGATCTGCCGATCGAAGTGATCCTGCTGACGATCTACGCGCGCTCGTGCGATCCGAGCGTCGATTATCTGAAGATGATGGGCGTGCACTCCGACGCAGCGATTGTCGATTTCATGCTGGCCACCTGTTTCGATGGGGTCTGCTGAGACCGACCAATCTGACCCGGGCTGTCGGTAGCCCGGGGTGGCGACTTCAACCCGGATTGCGCTCGAGCCAGCGATCGATTGAGCGCAGCGGGGCGTCCTGTACCCGAATCCTGTCAGTAATTTTCGCAACCGAAATATCAAGTTCCCGACGCGCATCCTGCGTGAGATAGGCATCCGCATAGGCGACCAGTTTTTTGCGCATGGCCGGATCGGCTGAATTCACAGCCAGTGCGGGGAAGTACCGGCTGCGCGACGTGATATCGACCAGCAGATCGACGCTGGCACGGTGTGCGATGGCAAAATCAAATGCCAGATCCGGGTGGTAATCGGCGACGCGACGAATCATGCCTGCGCTGGTGGTCAGGCCCGGTTCATCGGTCAAGGCCAGCTCCAATGCCTGCCGCGCAAGCGTGTCGTCCTTGCTGGCTGCCAGCAAATCGTACAGTTGCACCTTGACGACGGTGGAGGTCTCGGTCTGCGCCGCGCGCCGCAATTTCTCCCAGGTCGCGCTGTCGGCATGTTCGGCCAGCACGGACAGGGTCATCTTGCGCAACGCGGCGCTGCCGATGTCGTTACTGGCATAACGCCGGCGTGCTTCGGCAATGGTGGGTTGATCATCAAGCGCACTCATGGCCAGCACCAGCTGTTCCCGGATCGGTGCAATCGCATCAGGTTCGCCTGCCTTGGCGATCCAGCCAAGTTGCGCCATGATCGGTGTCAGACGTGCCAGGGCGAAGTGTCGGAAGCGGCCTTGACGGGTCGTGTCGCCGGCGTAGTAGCGATCCATGGCGGCGAAGACTTCGGCAATTTCACTCCAGACCTTGGGCTCCGCCGACAGCGGCGTGGCGTCAACCAGCGCGAGGAAATCCGACAACGGTTGCAGCCCCGCCAGCCCGAGCTGGGCGGTGTCGGCCAGCAGGCCCAATTGGTCGACCGGCGCCAAGGCACCGAAATTTGCCACCAGCGCAGCGAAGTTGGTCGGTTCGTACAGGGTGCGGTAATACCCGGTCTGACCCGCATTGACCAGCACGGCGCCGCAACCCGGCGCACGCACCACGGCCTTCTGATTCCGGACCAACGCCTGTACCGGCGGTCCGGATGCACCGACCTGCAGCGTCACCGGCACGCGCCATCCCAACGCCTTCTTGTCTGGCTGGCTGCGGCTGAATTCGGCCTGGGTCAGGGTGATGATTGAATTGCCGGCCTTGCAGCTGACATCGGCGACGCGAATCATCGGAACCCCCGGCTGTAGCGTGAAGTCATGCGCGATCGCCATGATCGGTTTTCCAGTGGTCTGCTCCAGCGCCCGCCACAAGTCGTCGGAGACGGTATTGCCATACGCATGGCGTTTCATGTAGGCGCGCACGCCAGCACGCCAGGCCTCGGCGCCAACATGATTTTCAAGCATGCGAATAACGGCCTCGCCCTTGCTGTAGGTGATCGCATCGAACGCCTGGCTGGCCTGCGCGGCAGTCGCCACGTGCTGAACCACGGCATGCGTGCTGTCGAGCGCATCCAGACTCATGGCGCGCTCGCGCGTATCGATGATGCCAACGCGGTATGCCATTCCGGATGCAGCAGCGCCGTCGTACGGCCTTCCATCCATGACGCGAAGCCTTCATTGAGCCAGAGATCGTCCCACCATTGCATGGTCACCAGATCGCCGAACCACTGATGTGCGATTTCGTGCGCGGCGAAGGTGAACACGCGCTGCTTGTCGAGCTGCGTCGAGATGGCCGGGTCGAGCAATAACCCGTACTCGAACGTAAAGATGGCGCCCCAGTTTTCCATCGCGCCAAAAAACTGGCTGCGACCGGGAGCGGCAATGTTGTCGAGCTTCGGGAGTGGAAAGGGCAGTCCGAAATAGTCATTGTATTCACGCAGCACCGCCGCCGAGGCCTCCAGCGAGAACTGGCCTTGGGGCAGTACGCCCGGTTTGGTGATGAGACCAAGCTCCGTGGCGCCGACCCGGACGGATGCGCGTTCGAAGTTGCCCTGGCCATAGAACAGCAGATAGGTCGACATCGTCGGCGACTGCGCGAACCTGACAAGCTTGCGGCCACCGGGTTGGGGCGTCGACTGTTCGATCGGCATATTGCTGACCGCGACCTCATCGCCGGGCAGGTTGACCTCAAGTGCAAACGTGGCCTTGTAGGCAGGCTCGTCCCATGAGGCGATCACGCGGCGGGCGTCGGAATTTTCGAACTGCGTATACAGCGCCCGCTGCCTGACGCCGGCAACCTCATAGTCGAGTGAAAACAGGCCGGCCGCCTGCGTGCCGATCAAGCCGGTGTAGTTGAGCGCGAGACGATATTTCCCGCGACTGATCGGATGCGCGAACGTGAAGGTCGCGGTTTCGTTGTCGGCATCGAGTGAAATCCGGGCCGGGTCGGGTGACGTGTTGGCATTCGCTGCGAGCAGGCTGGCGCTGTTGAAAGTCAGTTCGGCGGCATTCAGGGTGATGGTCGAGGTCGGTGCGAGCACGTCGATGCTGATAACGACCTGCGCCGTGAAGCTGGATGCGGCCTTGTCGGGTGTGGTGGAGACCGCATAGTGCGAGGGGCGCACGTTGCGCGGCAATTGTGACGTGGTTGCCGTCGGTGTGAGGAGGGGGGCTGGCTTTGCCGACGCGGCATCGGCAAGTCCGGTGAGCGCGAAGAATGCGGCAGAAAGCAAAATACGGGGCATTGTGTGTCCTGACAGGTTGACGGGTGCGTGTTATCGCGTTGTTGAGATGGCCAGCACCTGCGCAATGACGCAAGCCTGAATCGACGTGTCCATGCCGAGCGCAACGTGCCCAATGCCGTGAAACGCCATATTCGTCGCGCCTTCAAGGTGGGATGACAATTGCGGCGACACGATGTTGTCGTGATGCGAGTAAATGGAGACGAACAAGGCGTACGTCGCCGGACTTTCAGCCGCTTCCAGTCGGCGGAGCCAATCGCTGGCGCCGCCGCCGGCGACATCGCCATTCCAGCGCATCTGTTTCGAATTTTCACCGACCCCGAAATTGGCCAGTCCGGTGCCACGGTGCGGCGTGCCAAGCGTGATCACTTTGGCGATGTGCGCGCTGCCATGTTCGCGCAGATACGCGCGGCAGGCCAGGCCACCCATGCTGTGCGCCACCAGGATCACTTGCGCACTGCCGCTGTCGGTGAGCAACGTACGGATGGCCTGGTGGATTGCCGGCACGTAGCTGTCGATATCGGCCAGTACCGGCTCCAGATTGACCGCGTGATGGGTGATGTTGGCATCGCTGAGTTGTTTGCTCATCCCGTTCCAATAGCCGCTGTTGCAGCCATAGCCATGAATCAACAACACCGGCAGGCCGACCGGATGCGCGGCCGGGCGCTTGTCGAAGGTGCGGAATGCCATGCTCCAGCTCGATGAAATCATGCTGGCGTTGAACTCGCTGCGGAACAGTCGCGTCGCCTGTTGCCAGGTGATGCGAAATTCGCTCGGGGTCTCGCTGCGATAGATCCATGCAAGCAGGAAGCTGTTGGCGGTAATCGACAGCCGCGCCACCGCGACGAACAGCACGCTGATGGCCAGTGCCATCCACACGCTGTGCAGGTGCAGCACCTTGAGGCAGAGGAAGAACAGGGCAATACCGATCAAGCACTGCACAACGATCAAGAGCCGGGTAATGCGGGCAACCATGTCAATCAGGATCCTTCAAGTCGCTACCAGCCGGGGCGCTGGTTTTCCGGTCAGCGTTTGTGCCAGGCCGCTGGCGAGCATGGCGGTGATGCCATAGATCGATAGCTGCGGATTGGCGCCGATGGATGTTGGGAACAGTGACCCGTCGTGCACCGACAGATTGGTCATTCCATGATATCGGCCGGCAGATGACACGACGCCCAGCGACGGGTCGTCGGACATTGCGCAACCGCCCATCACATGCGCCGACACGACCCGGGTCAGGAGCGGCTTGAGCGGCAGCTCGGCAATGGCCTTTTTGGCCGCCGCCCAGGTGCTGTAGCCTTGCGCCATCTCGTGTACCGGGTAGACCGATTTGGCGCCGCTGGCAAACTGGATCTCGGCCATTGACAGTAACGCGCGGCGCACGCCATTCCACAAGAAATCGGTGGTCGGGTAGTCAAGTACCGGCGCGCCGTCGCCAGCCAATTGCACGCTGCCGCCAATCGATTCGGCATGGAACCCGTCGCGCAGCAGGGCCAGCATGGCATGGGTGTGCGCAAATTGCTTCATCATCGCCGCATGCTGCGCGCCAAAACCCTGCATCGTCGTCGCAAACAATAGGGGATGCAGCGGGGGCGCCTCGAGTTTGTAGCCGATCGGGCCGGTGATCGGATCGGCGTGCATGAAATGGTCCGAGTAGACGGTTTGCGGTGCGCCGTCAAAGCCGTTCACTTCCTGCTCAAACAGGCCGGACGAAATCACGGTAGGGTGCAGGAAGGTGCGCTTGCCGAGCAAATTGTGCGGGTCTGGTGCCTGCGATCGCATCAGCAGTGCTGGTGAATTGATGGCGCCACCGGCGATCACATAATGTCTGGCGCGAATCACGATGCGAATGCCGCTGGCCGACAAGCCCGAGCCGTCCAGCGCATCGCATAGCAAACTGTCGACCCGGTCGCCCTTGAAGACGAGTTTGGTGGCCCGCGCCCGCGTCAGCAGGCTGGCACCTTTCGACAGCGCCGACGGAATGGTGGTCACCAGCATCGATTGTTTGGCGTTGGTCGGACAGCCCATGCCGCAATACCCCAGGTTCCAGCAACCCTTGACGTTGCGCCGGATTGCCTCCGTCGGAATGCCGAGCCGGCTGGCGCCGCGCCGCAACAGATCGTTGTTTTCGTTGGGAGGGGTCTGCCAGTCGCCAATAGTGAGGCGCTGTTCCATCATTGAAAACCATGGCGCCAATGCGGACGTGGTAAATCCCTTGAGGCCGTACTGCTGCTGCCAGTGCGTTAGCGTGCCGTCCGGCGTGCGAAAACTTGATGTCCAGTTGACCGTCGTTGAACCGCCAACGGTACGGCCCTGAAGAATATTGATGGCCTTGTCCCGGGTCTTTCGCGCGGCCGATTCCTGATACAGCGCGGGATACGCATCGGCTTCGCGCATCTTGAAGTCCCGCGACGATTTCAGGGCGCCTTCTTCAATCAATAGCACCTTCAATCCTGCCAGTGTCAGGATCTCGGCGGTGACTCCACCACCGGCCCCGCTGCCGACGATCACTACATCGGCTTCGAGAATGCGGTCGCTGGTGAGCGTCGACGCGTCGGTGACGTGCCAGCCGGCGGCCAGCCCTGCGGCGATGGGATCGTGGATCGGGTTGGCGTGCGTGGTCGGAAGCGCCATTGTCAGCTCAATTCCTTGCGTGGTCCGGGATAGCCAATTGCGCTCCAGCTTGCTTCGTTGGTGTACCAGGAGCCGAGGATCAGATCATGCAGCGCGGCATAGGCGCTTTGCAGCATGCCGATGCGATGGGTGCGCCAGCTTTGCAGAAAGGCGGCCACGTCGGCTGGCTTGGCGTCTTGCCATTGGTCGGGAACGCCGGCGAGCAAGCGCCGTGTAACGCCGAGCGTCAGCAGGCCGAACAAATCCTGGATTTCCTTTTGGGTCGAAAGCGGCAGCCCGGCAATTGCGTCGCACACTCGCGCACTGGCTTGCGTCGCGGCTGCTGGTGTTGGGGGAATGGCGCCGTCGAGGATCACCAGAACAATTGCTGACAGCGCTGCTGCCGTGGCGCTGTCGAGCGCGAATTTACCGGGAGGCGGTTTCGGTATGTTCAGGCGATAAAGCGCGCCAGCCGCCGAAAGTACGATGGCGCCAACGAGACCGGCTTTGAGAAAGGTACGGCGGGATTTGTGCAGAGTCATGGGTGCGCTGTCTCATGTTTTTTTTGCAGTGTACTGCACGAAACAGCTTCGCATGGTGAACAGGAACAGAGGTGCGACTCTACACGGTGATTATTTCTTCAGAACCGGAACGCCGACAATCCGTGTCCCCGCCAGCCGGTCATGCAAAAATTGTCGCGCCGGATCAAGCAGTGACAGTCCGCCCCAGATGGCGATGTTCGCTGCCGGAATCAGGACCAGCATCCACCCTTTGGCATGCATCAGCGCAGCGATCAACAAACCTGGCAAGATCCACATCCAGCTAAGCGCATAGCGTGCCGCGGCGCGCAGGACAGGCACCGGACCACCGTCCGCCGTGACCAGTCGCACATGCCAGGTTTTCATTGCCAGCGTCTGGCCGCCGTGACTCCAGAACCAGACGAAATAAATACCGATGACAAAGAACAGCCAGTATTGCAGGGCTTCGCGCAGGTAAAGCGCATGGCGCTGTTGCAGCAAGGTGCCGAAGATCCAGCCCGCAATGAACAAAACGCCGAACAGAAGCATTGCTTCATAGACGATCACGGCAAGGCGGCGCTGCACCGATGGGGCGCCAGATGGACCGGGCATGGTGGGCATCGCTTTTATTTGACGGGGACAGGTGGGGCGGACGCCGGCGCCGCAGGAACCGCCAGCGGCGCAGGGGTTGCCGCGGAAACTGGCGCGGCCAGCGTACCTGCCGGATGTTTATCGGCAGCGGTCTTGTCGACCGGCTTGGTATTGATGGACGGGAGATTGGCGACGCGCTTTTTTGCTGCGGTATCGGCAGCAAGCTTTTTCTTTTCTTCCTCGGGAAGTTGCTGATAATCCAGCCACTGCGCGGATTTCTGGTCGGGATCGAGCTTATTTGTCCGGGAATAAATTTCACGCGCCACGCGACGTTGATCAGGGGTCAGTTTGGCCCATTCGCGCATGCGCTCCTGCATGCGCTGCTGCTCTTCCGGTTTCATTGTCGTGAAACGATTTCCGATCTCAAGCCATTTTTTCTTGCGGAACAGCTCCATATTGTTCCACTCTGCGGCGAGCGGCGACAGGGCGACGCGCTGTGCGTCAGTCAGTTCGGACCACCAGGGGCGCGAAACCAATTGAGCCGGTGCAGATTTCGGATCGACCGCCGGCGTCGTTGCTTGTGGCGCGGCGAACGTGATCAGCGCTGCGCACAACAACATTGCCGTCACGGCGCCTGGCAGGATGAAACGACCATGCATCATCAGTCCGTTTGTCTGGCCAGGTAGACACTAAAGCCATGATCGAGGTACGCAGACAGAGGCAATTCATCGGCCAGCACTGCGGCGTCGATATCTGCAGTCTCATTGATCCGTTTCTGCTTTTCGAACTGGAACATGCCGGTCAGGCCAATGATCAGTGCGATCAGTGGAAGGATGGTTCCAAGGCGGGCAAACCAACGATTGGGCTGTTGAAAGTAGCCGCCGATGCCTCCGGCGAAGACGGTTTCGCTGACCAGTGCATGCAATGGCGCATGATCGCGCTTGACTGCCAGTGCCTTGCGGCGAGCCGCCGCCAGACGTTGCGTCGTCGATGCCGGCAAGTTATCCAGATTCTCGTTGAGAGCGTGCCGCACCTTGTAGGCGAAGTTCAGTTCTTTGGTATTCATAATGTAATTCCTTTGGCTTTCAGCGCTTGAGCCAGAGTGTGCGTCGCGCGAGAGCAATGTGTTTTCACGCTACCCTCCGAGCATCCCATTGCTGCAGCCGTTTCGGCTACGTCAAGATCCTGCCAGTAACGCATCAGAAATGCTTCGCGTTGACGGTTCGGGAGCTTTTGTACTTCGCGGTCGATGGCATTGAGCGTTTGTTCGCGCTGAATCTTGTCGGCGCTGGACTCCGAGGCTTGCGATGCGTCCTCCGCAGTGTAGTGCTCCAGCAGGTCAAAATCGTCGCCGCCTTCGCTGTTGCCGGACAGGCTGGAAAAAAGTGTCACCCAGGTGTTACGTACCTTCTCCCTGCGAAAATAGTCGTGGATGGTGTTCTGCAGGATGCGTTGAAACAGCAGCGGCAATTCTGCCGGTGGCTTGTCGCCGTAGCTTTGCGACAACTTGATCATCGCATCCTGCACGATATCGAAGGCGGCTTCGTCCTTGCGGACCGCGTACACGGCCTGCTTGAACGCGCGTCGTTCGACGTTTTCGAGAAAATCGGAGAGTTCTTTATCAGTTGCCATGCAAAGCGGCACGCCGTTGTCGGCGCTGCCAGAAAATTTCGGTGGGGATGATTCAATGAAGCGGCAATTGTAACTGCGTCAGAAACTGTGCGCATGCTAGCAAAAAAGCCTGCATCTGTGCGCGATATTTGCGGAAAACGCTTGATTTCAAAAGGATTTCATCCTTTTTGACTTGACCAAAATGGTGCGACGCATTACCGTAGGTGTCCCTCTCGCATCGCAGAGAATTATGGTCCTGACGCGTTCGGCACACAACGCCGCGTAGCGCCAGGACGCGCTTTACATCTAAGGCTGTTTGCTTTGACCCGCGCCACAAGCGCGAGAACGCGAAACAGATGTGTCGACCCTCAGGCTGCACGAGTCGCGCGCACCGATATTGAGGCAGGTTCGAATGATCCTGTCGACAATCTCCGGAACCGCACAAAAAAGGAATGCCCGAGACCCGCCACAACGTTTTCGTTCGCAAGGAAGAAGCATCCGATCAATTTCCAATGGACCTTGAAAGGAATGTTGCATGAGTTCAGAAATCACTGGCGCCGAGATACTGGTGCGCTGTCTTGCCGAAGAAGGGGTCGAACACGTGTTCGGCTATCCGGGCGGTGCAGTTCTCTATATTTACGATGCAATCTATAACCAGGACAAGTTTCAGCACATCCTGGTACGACACGAGCAGGCTGCGATTCATGCTGCCGATGCCTATTCCCGCAGTTCCCTGAAAGTCGGCGTGGCGCTGGTTACGTCCGGCCCTGGTGTGACCAATGCCGTCACTGGCCTGGCGACCGCATACATGGATTCGATCCCGATGGTGATCATTTCCGGACAGGTGCCGTCCCACGCGATTGGCCAGGATGCGTTTCAGGAGTGCGATACGGTCGGCATTACCCGACCATGCGTCAAGCACAACTTTCTGGTCAAGGATGTCAAGGACCTGGCCCTGACGATCAAGAAAGCGTTCTTCATCGCCACCACCGGCCGTCCCGGTCCGGTGCTGGTCGACATCCCGAAGGACATCAGCATGCACAAACATGTGTATGACTATCCGAAGGAAATCGAAATGCGCTCCTACCGGCCGGTCGACAAGGGCCATGCCGGGCAAATCCGCAAGGCGGTGCAACTGCTGCTTGCTGCGGAGCGGCCGATGATCTATACCGGCGGCGGCGTCATTCTGGCCAATGCGTCGGCCGAGCTGAACAAGCTGGTCGACAAGCTGGGCTTCCCGTGCACCAACACCTTGATGGGACTTGGCGCCTACCGCTCGTCGAGCGAGAACTTCGTCGGCATGCCCGGCATGCATGGCACCTACGAAGCCAACATGGCGATGCAAAATTCGGACGTGCTCATTGCCATCGGCGCCCGCTTCGATGATCGCGTGATCGGCAACCCGAAGCATTTCTCATCGACGCCGCGCAAGATCATCCACATCGACATCGATCCGTCCTCCATTTCCAAGCGGGTCAAGGTCGATATCCCGATTGTCGGCAATGTGCGCGACGTGCTCATCGAAATGCTGGCGCAGCTTGACACGGCCGAGGCGGCGTCGCAAAAGCCGAATCCGGTTGCGCTGGCAAGCTGGTGGAAGCAGATCAATGAATGGCGCGGCAAGGAATGCCTGAAGTATCCAACCTCCGACATCGTCATCAAGCCGCAGGCGGTGGTGCAAAAGGTGTGGGATATCACGCAGGGCGATGCCTTCATCACCTCCGACGTCGGCCAGCATCAAATGTGGGCCGCGCAATATTACGGCTTCGACAAGCCGCGCCGCTGGATCAATTCCGGTGGACTGGGGACGATGGGTGTCGGACTGCCGTACGCGATGGGGGTGCAAATGGCCAACCCGGGCGCGACCGTGGCGTGCATCACCGGCGAGGCGTCGATCCAGATGTGCATCCAGGAGCTGGCCACCTGCAAGCAATATCACCTCACGCCGAAAATCATTCTGCTCAACAATCGCTTCCTCGGCATGGTGCGCCAGTGGCAGCAGATCGATTACGGCTCGCGCTATTCCGAGTCCTACATGGATTCGCTGCCGGATTTCACGATGCTGGCCGAATCATTCGGCCACGTCGGCATGAAGATCGAGGACCCCAAGGATATCGACGGCGCACTCAAGGAAGCCTTCGCCATGAAAGACCGCCTGGTCTTCATGAATTTCATTACGGATCAAACCGAGAACGTCTGGCCGATGGTGAAAGCCGGCAAGGGTCTGACGGAAATGCTGCTCGGCTCGGAGGATTTGTAATCATGCGCCATATTGTTTCTGTACTTCTGGAGAATGAAGCCGGGGCGCTGTCGCGCGTGGTCGGGTTGTTTTCGGCACGCGGCTACAACATCGAAACGCTGACGGTCGCGCCGACCGAGGATGCCACGCTGTCACGCATGACCATCGTCACCAGCGGCTCGGATGACGTGATCGAACAGATCACCAAGCATCTGAACCGCCTGATCGAAGTCGTCAAGGTGGTCGACCTGACCGAAGGCGCGCACATCGAACGCGAACTGATGCTCATCAAGGTCCGGGCTGTCGGCAAGGAGCGCGAAGAAATGAAGCGCACCGCGGATATCTTCCGCGGTCGCATCATCGACGTCACCGAGAAGACCTACACGATCGAGCTGACCGGCAACAAGACCAAGCTGGACGCCTTCATCGATTCGATTGATCGCGCCTCGATTCTCGAAACGGTGCGCACCGGCGGCTCCGGCATTGGCCGTGGCGAGCGCATCCTCAAAGTCTGATTTTTTCAAAACCAACAAAACCATCAAGGAACTACCATGAACGTTTTTTACGACAAAGATTGCGACCTCTCCCTCATCAAAGGCAAGAATGTCGCCATCATCGGCTACGGCTCGCAGGGACATGCCCATGCACAAAATCTGAACGACTCCGGCTGCAAGGTCACCGTCGGCCTGCGCAAGGGTGGCGCATCGTGGGACAAGGTCAAGAATGCCGGCCTGAACGTGGCTGAAGTCAACGATGCGGTGAAAGCCGCCGACGTCATCATGATCCTGCTGCCGGATGAAAACATCGCCCAGGTCTACAACGAAAACGTGGCGCCGCATGCCAAGCAGGGCGCCGTACTGGCATTCGCCCATGGTTTCAACGTGCATTACGGCCAGGTGGTGCCACGCGCCGATCTGGACGTGATCATGATCGCGCCGAAAGCTCCGGGTCACACCGTGCGTTCGACCTATGCGCAGGGTGGCGGCGTGCCGCATCTGATCGCCATCTATCAGGACAAATCCGGCGTGGCGCGCGATATCGCGCTGTCGTACGCGATGGCCAATGGCGGCGGTCGGGCCGGGATCATCGAAACCAACTTCCGCGAAGAGACCGAGACCGATCTGTTTGGCGAGCAGGCCGTGTTGTGCGGTGGTGCAGTCGAACTGATCAAGGCAGGTTTCGAGACCTTGACCGAAGCCGGCTATGCACCCGAAATGGCTTACTTCGAATGTCTGCATGAGCTCAAGCTGATCGTTGACCTGATCTATGAAGGCGGTATCGCCAACATGAATTATTCGATCTCGAACAATGCCGAATATGGCGAATACGTGACCGGTCCGAAGATCGTTACCGAAGACACCAAGAACGCCATGCGCCAGTGCCTCAAGGACATCCAGACTGGTGAATACGCGAAAAGCTTCATCCTCGAAAACAAGGCCGGTGCGCCGACCCTGATCTCGCGTCGTCGCCTGACGTCAGAACATCAGATCGAAGAAGTCGGCGCCAAGCTGCGCGCGATGATGCCGTGGATCGCCAAGAACAAACTGGTGGACCAGTCGAAAAACTGAGCCAGCTGGTCAAACAGGAAACCGCGCCACGTGCGCGGTTTTTTTTCGTGCAGACGCTGCGTCGAGCGCACAACGGGCGAATTCAGGCCGGAGTAAGATGAACAACATTCCATCCACTTTCTTATAAAGGCATTCCCATGAGCACAAAGAAAACCACCGCCATCGATTTCGGCATCAACGAAAAGGACCGCCTGAAAATCGTCGATGGCCTGTCCCACTTGCTGGCCGATACCTACACTCTGTATCTGAAAACCCATAACTTTCACTGGAACGTCACGGGACCGATGTTCCAGACCCTGCATTTGATGTTCATGGGCTTGTACAACGAACAGTGGCTGGCTGTCGATTTGCTGGCCGAACGGATTCGCTCGCTGGGCCAGCCGGCGCCGGGCACCTACGAGCAGTTTGCGGCACTCACGGCGATCAAGCCGAGCAAAGGGTTGCCGAAAGCGCTGGACATGATTCGCGAACTGGTCGACGGCCAGGAAACGGTGGCCCGCACTGCGCGCGCACTATTCCCGATCGCTGAAAAGGCCAATGATCAGCCGACCTGCGACCTGCTGACGCAGCGCATGCAGGTGCACGAAAAAAATGCATGGATGTTGCGCAGCCTGCTGGAAGACTAATTTTCGTGCCAGTCTGGCGTACACTTTGGCATTGTTTTTTTGGAGGTCAAGGATGACGCAACTGCTACGAGGATTTTTCTGTATCGCCGCATTCGCCGCGGCTGTTGGCGCACAGGCGCAAGCCGTTACGCCGGCGACCGGCACGCTGGTCGCCATTTCTGCCGACGGCGAGGTCAAGCACGCCAACGACGAGGCTCACGCCACGCTGCTGGTCGAGGAGCAGGACAAAGACAAGGCCGCAGCAGCCTCGCGCGTGAACCAAAAGATGAAGCAGGGCACCGAGATCATCAAGCGCGAAGATCCGCAGGCGACCTTGACCACGCGCGGCTACTACACCTTTGCGGTGTATCCCGACGAGCCGTCAAAGACACCGGGCAAGGCGCGGGTGCCGGTGGCGTGGCGGGTCGGGCAGTACCTCGATGTCGTCACGACCAATCTGGCCGGGTTGCCAAAAACGGTCGCCGCGGCGCAGCGTGTCCTGGCGCTCAACGGCCTGTCTTTTTCACTCAGCGACAACGCCGCGCACCAGCTCGATGACGAGCGCATTCAAGCCAGCTACCGCAATCTGACGGCACGTATCGCGTCGGTAGCGCGCGCCATGGGCCGCAAGCCGGCCGATGCCGTGATCGAAGTGATGGAATTCGATGGCGCCAGTGTCGGTGTCATGCCAGCGGGCGCGCCGATGGCCATGAAGTCGATGCGCGGCATGGCGGCCGAGAATGCGGCGGTCGAAGAGCCCAGCTTCGAGCCGGGCGAAACGACGCTGCACATGCAGATCGTCGGAAAAATCCGTTTCCGGTAACGTGATGATGAGGCACCTGATAGCGCTCGGATTGGCAGGCAGTCTGCTCGGCTGCCGACCGGCGACGCCGCCGGCTGATCCGCTGGCGACCCAGCGCGCCGCACTGGAAAAGGCCCGCGGGGTCGAAGGCCAATTGCAACAACAGACGCAACAACGCATGAAATCGGTCGACGAGGGCCAATAACCGTCGGCGCAGGCGCGCGGCTCGACTAGAATGTCGACGCTGGGACGCAATCACCTTTTGTCGCCTTACTCTGAAACGGACTCTGCATGGCATCTTTCAATCGTCGCAAACCGAAGCGTGGTGGCTCAGCGCTGGCAACGATGCTGCGCTTCAAGCGCCACTCGGACAATGCCCAGCAAGAGGGTGAGCAGGCGCGCAAGCGTGCCATGCTGCGTCGTCGCGGCGTCTACCTGTTGCCCAATGCGTTCACCACGGCAGCCCTGTTCTGCGGGTTCTACGCGATCGTCATGGCGATGAACCTGAACTTCGAGAATGCCTCGATTGCCATCTTTGCGGCGATGATCCTCGACAGCATCGATGGCCGGGTCGCGCGCATGACCAATACCCAGAGCGAATTTGGCGCGCAGTACGACAGCCTGTCCGACATGGTGTCGTTCGGCGCTGCGCCGGCGCTGGTCGTGTACGAGTGGTCGCTGCGCGGCATGGGGAAACTGGGCTGGCTGGCGGCGTTTGTATACTGCGCCGGCGGGGCGCTGCGGCTGGCGCGCTTCAACACCAACATTGCGGTGGTCGACAAACGCTACTTCCAGGGATTGCCCAGCCCGGCGGCGGCGGCGATGGTGGCCGGCTTTGTCTGGCTGATGGACGATCTGGGCTTCGCCGGGCGCGACCTGAGCTGGTATGCCTGGGCAATCACGTTGTATGGCGGCCTGACGATGGTCAGCAATGTGCCGTTTTACAGCTTCAAGGACCTGAATTTCAAGAAACCGGTGCCGTTCACGGCGGCCCTGCTGATCGTGCTGATCTTTGTCGCGGTGCCGACCGATCCGCCCAAATGGCTGTTCGGACTGTTCGTCTCGTACGGCCTGTCGGGTTATGTGATTTATGTCTGGCGCCTGATCAAGGGCAAGCCGGTCAAGCTGATCGACAAGCCGGCCCAGGCCGAAGCGGACCAGTAAACACGCATCGCTCTTGTGATGGATCAGAATGGCATGAACCGGCCTGACTAGTCTGGAAGACTCCTGCAGTCACACGGAGTCATCCATGGGCATGCTGTCGTTCGTCAAGGGCGCCGGCGAGAAGTTGCTGGACCTCGACGCCAACCGCGATCTGGCCGGCAACGAACGCGCGCTGGAACAGGCCATCGTCGACTACATCAAGGCGCAACAGCTGCCTGCCGAGACGATTGTGGTGGCCTTCGACGCCGCCAGCGCAACGGTCACCGTGACCGGCAGCGCACCGGATCAGGCCAGCCGCGAAAAGATCATGCTTAGCTGCGGCAATGTCCGGGGCGTCGCCCATGTCACGGAGCGCATCACCGTGGCAGCCCCTGCGCCCGCGTCGCGCATGGTCACGGTCCAGCGCGGCGACAGCCTGGCGCAGATCGCGACGCAATGGTATGGCGACGCGCGCCTGTATCGCCGCGTACTTGATGCGAATCGCCCGATGCTGGCCGATCCGGAGCGGATCTATCCCGGCCAGGTGCTGCGCATTCCTGCCTGAGCGCGCGCGCCCGAGACACGCTGCGTTGTTGCGCTTTGGCTGGATCGGCCTTATAGTTTTCGCAGACGATGCCGGGACAGTCACTGCGTATCCAGACCCGACTTCCAGTGAGTTATGCTGCGCCTCCATCCCCGGCGTGGCGGCAGACCCGGCACAACCCATTCATCTCCCATTTTTGTTGTCGCGGCGAGTCATCGTTGCGACGGCAGTTTGATCGACTATTCAGCGAAAGCATTTCATGTCCACATCCGGCAAGCTCATCATTTTTGACACCACCTTGCGCGATGGCGAGCAATCGCCCGGCGCCTCCATGACCAAGGATGAAAAAATCCGCATCGCGCGTCAACTGGAACGTCTGAAGGTTGACATCATCGAAGCCGGTTTCGCCGCCGCGTCGCAGGGCGATTTCGAATCGATCCACGCGATTGCCGGCATCATCAAGGACGCCACGGTGTGCTCGCTGTCGCGCGCCAATGACCGCGATATTGCCCGCGCCGCCGAGGCACTGGCGCCGGCGGAACGCAAACGCATCCACACCTTCATCGCGACCTCGCCGTTGCACATGGAAAAGAAATTGCGGATGACGCCGGATCAGGTGTTCGAGCAAGCCAAGCTGGCTGTGCGCTACGCCCGCAACTTCACCGATGACGTCGAGTTCAGCCCGGAAGACGGCAGCCGCTCGGATGTCGATTTCCTGTGCCGCGTCATCGAGGCCGTCATTGCCGAAGGCGCCACCACGATCAACTTCGCCGATACGGTCGGCTATGCGGTGCCGGAGCTGTATGGACAGATGCTGCGCACGCTGCGCGAACGCATTCCGAATTCGGACAAGGCGGTCTGGTCGGTGCATTGCCATAACGACCTCGGCATGGCAGTCGCCAATTCGCTGGCTGGCGTGATGATTGGTGGCGCGCGGCAAATCGAGTGCACCATCAACGGCCTCGGTGAGCGGGCAGGTAACACCGCCCTGGAAGAAATCGTGATGGCGGTGCGCACCCGGCGCGATCATTTCAATCTGGAACTGGCCATCGATGCCACCCAATTGGTGCCGACTTCGAAACTGGTGTCGCAGATCACCGGCTTCGCGGTTCAGCCGAACAAGGCGGTGGTCGGCGCCAATGCCTTCGCCCATGCCTCCGGGATTCATCAGGATGGCGTGCTCAAGGCGCGCGACACCTACGAAATCATGCGGGCCGAAGACGTTGGCTGGGCCGCCAATAAAATCGTGCTGGGCAAGCTGTCCGGTCGTAACGCCTTCAAGCAGCGACTCGACGAGCTGGGCATCACGCTCGACGCGGAAGCCGACGTCAACGCTGCCTTCGTGCGCTTCAAGGAGCTGGCCGATCGCAAATCCGAGATTTTCGACGAAGACATCATGGCCCTTGTCTCCGACGAGGCCCATTCGCACGATAACGAGTATTACCAGTTCGTCTCGCTGTCGCAGCAGTCCGGCACCGGCGTGAAGCCCGGCGCCAACGTGGTGTTTTCGATTGATGGCAAGGAAGTGCGCTGCCAGGCCGAAGGCAACGGGCCGGTCGATGCAATTGTCAATGCGATTGAATCGCAAGCGGCCAGCGGCGCCGAACTGCTGCTGTTTTCGGTCAATGCCATCACCACCGGGACCCAGTCGCAGGGCGAAGTGACGATGCGGCTGTCGAAGGCAGGGCGCATCGTCAACGGCGTCGGCGCCGACCTGGACATCGTGGTGGCCTCGGCCAAGGCGTATTTGTCGGCCCTGAACAAGCTGCATTCGAAAGTCGAACGGGTCAATCCGCAGCTATAGGACTCGGCGGCAGGAGAAATCCGCCGTTGTTTGAACAGCTGTCAACTTTGCTGTACACTGCTCCTCTGGCCGTTTTGGTCAGGTTCGTTAATCGTAGTTCACGGTGTCTGGGGTAGCTACTCCGCTCACCGCATGTGAAAGGTAATAATCATGTCGATGGAAAAAGCCAGCAAAGCCGCAATCATTGCGGACAATGCACGCGGTCAAAACGATACTGGTTCGCCGGAAGTGCAAGTTGCACTGCTGACAGCCCGTATCAATGAACTGAATGGTCACTTCAAGGCCCACGCCAAGGATCACCATTCCCGCCGCGGATTGATCATGATGGTCAATCGTCGTAAAAGCTTGTTGTCTTACCTCAAGGGCAAAGACGCGACACGCTATCGTTCACTGATCGAAAAACTCGGTCTGCGTAAATAATCAGCGGTCGCTGCATCAACCCCTTGATCTTATTTCGCTGAAATGCCCGCATTGGCTTTGCTGATGCGGGCATTTTGTCTTTAACGGTATTGCAGGAAGTCGATTGTGCAGTGCGACAGTCGATCGTGGTGAGGTGAACGACAGCTCCTGAAAATCTGTCGGCAAAATAGAAAGGAATCACCGTGTTCAATAAAGTAACCAAGACTTTCCAGTACGGCCAGCATCAAGTGACGCTGGAAACCGGCGAAATCGCACGTCAGGCTTCAGGCGCCGTGCTGGTGTCGATCGAAGACACCGTGGTGCTGGCGACCGTCGTTGCCCGTAAAGACGCCAAGCCAGGCCAGGATTTCTTCCCGCTGACCGTCGATTACGTTGAAAAGACCTACGCAGCCGGGCGCATCCCGGGCGGATTCTTCAAACGCGAAGGTCGCCCTTCGGAAAAAGAAACCTTGACCTCGCGCCTGATCGATCGTCCGATCCGTCCGCTGTTCCCGGAAGGTTATCTGAATGAAGTGCAAATCATCATCCATGTGCTGTCGGTCAATCCCGAGATCGATCCTGACATTGCTGCAATGATCGGTGCATCGGCGGCCTTGTCGGTGTCCGGCGTGCCGTTCAACGGTCCGGTTGGCGCCGCCCGCGTGGGCTATATCAACGGCCAGTATGTGTTGAATCCAACCACCACCCAGTTGAAAACGTCTGCGCTGGATCTGGTTGTGGCGGGTACCGAGCTGGCCGTGTTGATGGTCGAGTCGGAAGCCAAGCAGTTGTCGGAAGAGGTCATGCTCGGCGCGGTCGTGTTTGGTCACGAACAGATGAAAGCCGTCATCGACGCAATCGATGAGCTGGTGCGCGACGGCGGCAAGCCGGAAGTCGAATGGGCGCCAGCGCCAAAGAACGAAGCATTGATTTCGCGCGTCGCCCATTTCGGCGAAGCCAAGCTGCGCGAAGCGTATCAAACCAAGGACAAGCAAGCCCGTACCGCGAAACTGAAGACCGCAACAGCGGAAGTCATGGATGCGCTCAAGGCCGAAGCGACCTCCATCGGCGGCGTCATGCCCGACAGTGCCGACGTCAACAACATGCTGTTCGACATCGAAGCCAAGATCGTCCGTTCGCAAATTCTCGATGGCGAGCCGCGCATCGACGGTCGCGATACCCGCACCGTGCGTCCAATCTCGATTCGTACCGGCGTGTTGCCGCGCACTCATGGTTCGGCCCTGTTCACCCGTGGCGAAACCCAGGCGCTGGTGATCGCCACGCTGGGTACCGCGCGTGACGAACAGAAGATCGATGCCCTGATGGGCGAGTACAGCGATCGCTTCATGCTGCATTACAACATGCCTCCGTTCGCCACCGGCGAAACCGGTCGCGTTGGTACGCCGAAGCGTCGCGAAATCGGTCATGGCCGTCTGGCCAAGCGTGCACTGCTGGCAGCGTTGCCACCGGCCGAAGAGTTCAGCTACTCGGTGCGTCTGGTGTCTGAAATCACCGAATCGAACGGTTCGTCCTCGATGGCATCGGTGTGCGGCGGCTGCCTGGCGCTGATGGACGCGGGTGTGCCGATGCAGGCGCATGTCGCCGGTATCGCGATGGGCCTGATCAAGGATGGCGGCAAATTTGCTGTCCTGACCGACATCCTCGGTGACGAAGATCATCTGGGCGACATGGACTTCAAGGTCGCGGGAACTGCCAACGGCATCACCGCACTGCAGATGGACATCAAAATCCAGGGCATCACCAAGGAAATCATGCAGGTCGCATTGGCCCAGGCCAAGGAAGGCCGTCTGCATATCCTCGAAAAGATGCAGCAAGCCGTGCCAGTCGGTCGCACTGAACTGTCCGACTTCGCACCGCGCCTGATCACCATCAAGATCAATCCGGAAAAAATCCGCGATGTGATCGGCAAGGGCGGCGCGGTCATCCGTGCGCTGACCGAAGAAACCGGCACCCAGATCGACATCAGCGATGAAGGCGTGGTCACCATCGCCTCCGTCGACGCTGCTGCCGGCCAGGAAGCCAAACGCCGCATCGAAGAGCTGACTGCATCGGTCGAAATCGGCAAGGTCTATGAAGGCACCGTCCTGAAGCTGCTCGACTTCGGCGCGATCGTTCAGGTCATGCCGGGCAAGGACGGCTTGCTGCACATCAGCCAGATCGCCAACGAGCGCGTCAATGCGGTCGCTGACTATCTGAAAGAAGGCCAGCAAGTGCGCGTCAAGGTCCTCGAAACCGATGACCGCGGCCGCTTGAAACTGTCGATGAAAGCCGCTGCCAGCGATGAAGGCACGGCACCAGTCGCGGCGCCAGAAGCACAATAAGCCGGCATTTCGGCGCGATGAACAAGCCGGTCGTGGCGTTTGCCACGGCCGGTTTTTTTTCGTCCGGGCCATGGCCATCGCACCGCTCGCATTGCCCGTACAATGACTTTTTTTGCGGAGAACACACCATGCATGCAATCGAAATCCGGCAATTCGGCGGACCCGAAGTTCTGCAACCCTGCGAACGGCCGATGCCCGTTCCGAAGGCGGGCGAGGTGCTGATCCGGGTGCATGCCGCCGGGATCAATCGGCCCGATGTATTTCAGCGCACCGAAAATTATCCGGTGCCCGCCGGCGCCTCCGATCTGCCCGGGCTGGAGGTCGCTGGCGAGCTTGTCGGTGGCGACCTGTCGGGCAGTGATCTGGCGCTGGGCGACGCCGTCTGTGCGCTGGTGCAAGGCGGCGGGTACGCCGAATACTGCGTGGCGCCGATCGGTCAATGCCTGCCGGTGCCGGCCGGTTTGACGACCCTGCAGGCAGCCTCGCTGCCGGAGACCTTCTTTACGGTATGGAGCAATGTGTTTGACCGGGTACGATTGTCGGGCGCAGAAACCTTGCTGGTGCAGGGCGGCACCTCGGGGATTGGCGTGACCGCGATCCAGCTTGCCACGGCGCTGGGGCATCGTGTTTTCGCCACCGCCGGCTCCGACGACAAGTGCCGTGCCAGCGAAGCGCTGGGCGCGGAGCGGGCCATCAACTACCGTACCGAGGATTTTGTCGCGGTCATCAAGGAGCTCACGGCCGGCAAGGGTGTCGACGTCGTGCTGGACATGGTCGGTGGCGACTATGTGCCGCGCGAGATCAATTGCCTGGCCGACGATGGCCGCATTGCGTTGATCGCTCTGCTGGGCGGCGCCAAGGCGGAGATCGACCTGGGGCAGGTATTGCGCCGCCGCCTGACCATCACCGGCTCGACACTGCGTCCGCGCTCGGTGGGATTCAAGACTGACATCGCGCGCAATCTGCGCACACGGGTGTGGCCACTTTTGGCATCGGGAAAAATCAAGCCGGTGATCTTCAAGACGTTTCCGCTGGCCCAGGCTAGTGCTGCGCATGTGCTGATGGAGTCAAGCGCCCACGTTGGCAAGATCATGCTGGTCATTGACGAGGCGGCCAGCGCCATCGTGCGCTAATCGCGGCGGCTCCGGTTTGACCCACGCTGGCACGAGAGGATAGAATGGCGGGTTATTGAAATCCGGAAGAGTCCTATGCGTCGAAAGCTCGTCGCCGGCAATTGGAAGATGAACGGCACTCTCGCCACCAATGCCGCGCTGCTGAAAGAAATCCTGCATGGCCTTGGTACGCTCCCGGCGTGCGACGTCGCTGTCTGCGCTCCCGCGCCTTACCTTGCGCAGTGTCAGCAACTGCTTGATGGAACTGCGGTAGCGTGGGGAGGGCAGGATGTCTCGGTGCACGAGGCCGGCGCTTTTACCGGCGAGGTCTCCGGCGCGATGCTGCGCGATGTCGGCTGTCGCTACGTGCTGGTTGGTCATTCGGAACGGCGTGCCTATCATGGCGAAACCGATGCCTTGGTGGCGCAGAAAGCCTTGCGCGCGGTGCGGGCCGGTGTGGTGCCCGTCGTGTGTGTCGGCGAAACGCTGGCGCAACGGGAGGCGCAACAAACCGGCGCGATTGTTGGCGGACAACTCGACGCAGTCCTTGCGGTGCTCGATGACGCTGATCTGAGCAACATCGTGCTGGCTTACGAACCGGTATGGGCCATTGGGACAGGCAAGACCGCCACCCCGGAAATGGCGCAGGAAGTGCATGCGACCCTGCGTCAACGGCTGGCACGGCGCAATCCGGAGACGGCTGCGCAGACCGTGATCCTGTATGGCGGCAGCATGAAGCCCGACAACGCACGCCAATTGATGGCGATGGCCGATATCGATGGCGGCCTGATTGGTGGCGCCGCGTTGAAGGCCGCAGATTTCCTGGCAATCATTCACGCCGCGTAACGGCGCGGACCATGCCGCAGCAATGCCCAGGCGTTATTTCACATTCACATAGCAACAGAACCAAACCAGAATCGGAAACCCAGTAATGAACTCACTTCTCACTATCATCGTCGTCATCCAGGTCCTGTCGGCATTGACCATCATCGGTCTGGTGCTGGTCCAGCATGGCAAGGGCGCCGACATGGGCGCGGCATTTGGCTCGGGCGCCTCAGGCAGTCTGTTTGGTGCAACCGGGTCATCGAATTTCCTGTCGAAGTCGACCGGCGTGGCGGCAGCGGTCTTTTTCGGCGCGACGCTGGCACTGGCGTTTTTTGGCACGAACCGCAGCGCATCGAGTGGCAGCATTACCGATACGATGACGGTAGCCCCGGCCAAACCAGTCGCACCGGCTGCCGGCGGCGTGACCCCGCCTGCCGCTGCGACACCGGAAAAAGCCGCTGCGCCGACCCCTGCCAGCGGCACGCCAGCGGGTCAATCAAATCAGATTCCAAAATAAGTGCAATAACGGCGCAATTCATTCGCGATTCAGGCTTCCTTCTTGCATTTGTGCATTGAACAAAAAGGGTAAATCGAGTTAGAATACGCGCCTCACGCCGACGTGGTGAAATTGGTAGACACGCTATCTTGAGGGGGTAGTGGCGAAAGCTGTGCGAGTTCGAGTCTCGCCGTCGGCACCATACAAGAAAAAGGCCAGCCGGATATAATCCGGGCTGGCTTTTTATCGAGGAAGTTTGATTGGGTTTCCTTTCAGTTTAATTTTTCAACCTGAATGCGCGTACCGTGAATCTAGAAAATTATTTCCCCGTTCTGCTTTTTATCCTGGTCGGCATCGGCGTCGGTGTCGTGCCACAATTACTTGGCCGTGTTCTTGCGCCATTCAAGCCTGACTCACAAAAAAATTCCCCTTACGAATGCGGCTTTGAAGCATTCGAAGATGCGCGCATGAAATTCGATGTGCGTTATTACCTGATTGCGATTCTGTTCATCCTGTTTGATCTTGAAACGGCATTTTTCTTCCCATGGGGCGTAGCGATGCGCGAACTTGGCTGGAACGGCTTTGTCGTGATGCTGTCGTTTATCGTCATTTTTGCCGTCGGCTTTTGGTACATCTGGAAGAAAGGCGCCCTTGACTGGGAATAAATCATGTCTATTGAAGGCGTACTGAACGAAGGTTTTGTTACCACCACAGCCGACAAGCTGATCAACTGGACCCGCACCGGTTCAATGTGGCCGATGACGTTTGGCCTGGCCTGCTGCGCTGTCGAGATGATGCATGCTGGCGCCTCACGCTACGACATGGACCGTTTCGGTGTGGTGTTCCGTCCGTCGCCGCGCCAATCCGACGTGATGATCGTGGCCGGTACGCTGTGCAACAAGATGGCGCCCGCATTGCGCAAGGTGTATGACCAGATGGCCGAGCCGCGCTGGGTCATTTCGATGGGCTCCTGCGCCAACGGCGGTGGCTACTATCACTATTCGTACTCGGTGGTGCGCGGCTGCGACCGTATCGTGCCAGTCGATATTTATGTGCCCGGTTGCCCGCCGACCGCTGAAGCCCTGCTGTACGGCATCATGCAGTTGCAAAACAAGATCAAACGCACCAACACGATCGCTCGCTAGGCCACGATGACAACCAAACTCGCCAACCTCGAAGCCGCTTTGCACAATGCGATCGGTGCGCAAATCCAGAGCCTGACCAATGCGTTGGGTGAAATCACCATCGTCGTCAAGGACACCGATTACCTGTCCGCCATGCGCGTGCTGCGCGATCATGCCGATTGCCGGTTCGAGGAGCTGATCGATCTGGCCGGCGTCGATTATTCGACCTATACCGACCAGGTTTGGGCGGGCAAGCGCTTTGCCGTGGTCACGCATCTGCTGTCGATGGCGCACAACTGGCGTTTGCGTGTGCGCGTCTTCGCCGAAGACGATGAAGTGCCGATGGTGGCCTCGCTCAATGACATCTGGAACGCGGCCAACTGGTACGAGCGCGAAGCATTCGATTTCTTCGGCATCCTGTTTGACGGCCATAACGACCTGCGCCGCATCCTCACCGATTACGGCTTCATCGGTCATCCGTTCCGCAAGGACTTCCCGGTGTCGGGCTATGTCGAGATGCGTTACGATCCCGAGCAAAAGCGCGTGATTTACCAACCAGTCACGATCGAGCCGCGCGAAGTGGTGCCGCGCGTGATCCGCGAAGAACAGTACGGGCTCAAATAATGGCTGAAATTAAAAACTACACGCTCAACTTCGGCCCGCAACATCCGGCCGCGCATGGCGTCTTGCGACTGGTGCTGGAACTGGACGGCGAAGTCATTCAACGCGCCGACCCGCACATCGGCCTGTTGCATCGTGCCACCGAAAAGCTGGCCGAACAAAAAACCTATCTGCAATCCGTGCCGTACATGGACCGTCTCGATTACGTGTCGATGATGTGCAACGAACACGGCTATGTGATGTCGATCGAAAAGCTGCTCGGCATCGATGTGCCGTTGCGCGCCCAGTACATCCGCGTGATGTTCGACGAGATCACGCGCCTGCTCAATCATCTGCTGTGGCTGGGCGCGCATGCCCTCGACGTTGGCGCCATGGGCGTGTTTCTGTACGCCTTCCGCGAACGCGAAGATTTGATGGACTGCTACGAAGCCGTGTCCGGCGCGCGTTTGCATGCGGCCTATTACCGGCCGGGTGGCGTCTATCGCGACCTGCCGGACACGATGCCGAAGTACGGCGCCTCGCTGCTCAAGAACGACAAGGCGATTCGCCAGATGAACGAAAACCGGCAGGGTTCCCTGCTGGACTTCATCGAGGATTTCACCGCGCGCTTCCCGCGCTATGTCGATGAGTATGAAACGCTGCTGACCGACAACCGCATCTGGAAACAGCGCCTGGTTGGCATCGGCGTGGTCTCGCCCGAGCGTGCCAAGGCGATGGGCTTCACCGGTCCGATGCTGCGCGGTTCCGGCGTCGAATGGGATTTGCGCAAGAAGCAGCCGTATGAAGTCTATGACCTGCTGGATTTCGATATCCCGGTCGGCGTCAACGGCGATTGCTACGACCGCTATCTGGTGCGCGTCGAAGAAATGCGGCAGTCGAACAAGATCATCAAGCAATGCGTCGAATGGCTGCGCAACAATCCCGGCCCGGTGATGACCGACAACCACAAGGTGGCACCGCCATCGCGCGTGAACATGAAGTCGAACATGGAAGAGCTGATCCATCACTTCAAGCTGTTCACCGAAGGGTTCCATGTGCCGCCGGGCGAAGCCTACGCGGCCGTCGAGCATCCGAAGGGCGAGTTCGGCGTGTACCTGATTTCCGACGGCGCCAACAAGCCATATCGCCTGAAGATCCGCGCGCCTGGTTTCGCGCATCTGCAGGGATTGAACGAAATGGCCAAGGGCCACATGATCGCCGATGCCGTCACCATCATCGGTACGCAAGACATCGTTTTTGGCGAAATTGATCGCTGAGTCTGATTGCTGAAAAGCGATCGCCAATTGAGGCACAAGCATGCTGTTATCAGAACAAGCGTATAAAAAGATCGATCGCGAAGTCGCGAAGTTTCCTGTCGAGCAGAAGCAATCGGCAGTGATGGCGGCGCTCGCGATTGCCCAGGACGAAGCCGGCTGGCTGTCGCCCGAGCTGATCGCTGACATTGCCGGTTATCTCGACATGCCGGCCATTGCGGTGCAGGAAGTCGCGACGTTCTACGTCATGTACAACACCGCGCCGGTTGGAAAATTCAAGATTACCGTCTGCACCAATCTGCCTTGCGCGTTGTCGGGTGGCGAGAAGGCCGCGCAGTATCTGAAACAGAAGCTCGGCATCGACTATCGCGAAACCACGGCCGACGGCCAGTTCACGCTGATGGAAGGCGAGTGCATGGGCGCCTGCGGCGATGCGCCAGTGATGCTGGTAAATAACAAGCGCATGTGCAGCTGGATGTCCAACGAAAAGATCGACGGATTGGTAGAGGAGCTGAAAAAATGACCAGCCTGCATAGTCGTCATATCAAGCCACTGATCCTGGCCGGCCTCGATGGCAAGAACTGGCATCTGGAGGACTACGTTGCGCGCGGCGGTTACGCGCAGCTCAAGCGCATCCTGAACGACAAGATCACGCCGGAGCAGGTAATTGCCGAACTGAAGGCATCCTCGTTGCGCGGTCGCGGCGGCGCCGGTTTTCCGACCGGCCTGAAGTGGAGCTTCATGCCGCGCCAGTTCCCCGGCCAAAAATACCTGGTCTGCAATTCCGACGAAGGCGAACCGGGTACCTTCAAGGATCGCGACATCATGCGCTACAACCCGCATGCGCTGATCGAAGGCATGGCCATCGGTGCGTACGCGATGGGCATTACCGTCGGCTACAACTACATTCACGGCGAGATCTGGGCCGATTACGAACGCTTCGAAGAAGCGATCGAAGAAGCGCGTGCTGGCAACATGCTGGGCGACAAAATCGCCGGCAGTGATTTCAATTTCCAGTTGCATGCATTTCACGGTTACGGCGCCTACATCTGCGGCGAAGAGACCGCGCTGCTTGAATCGCTCGAAGGCAAGAAAGGGCAGCCGCGCTTCAAGCCGCCGTTTCCTGCCAGCTTCGGCCTGTACGGCAAACCGACCACCATCAACAACACCGAGACCTTCGCGGCCGTGCCCTTCGTGTTCGCCATGGGCGGCGAAGCCTATGCCGGCCTGGGCAAGCCGAACAACGGCGGCACCAAGATTTTCTCGATGTCCGGCGACGTCGCCAAGCCGGGTAATTACGAAGTGCCGATGGGCACGCCGTTTGCGACCCTGCTCGAACTGGCCGGCGGCATGCGCGACGGCAAGAAGATCAAGGCCGTGATCCCGGGCGGCTCATCCATGCCAGTATTGACCGGCGATGTGATGATGGCCACCGACATGGATTACGACTCGATTGCCAAAGCCGGTTCGATGCTCGGCTCGGGAGCGGTCATCGTGATGGATGAAACGCGCTGCATGGTCAAGTCCTTGCTGCGGCTGTCGTATTTCTATTACGAGGAATCCTGCGGCCAGTGCACGCCATGTCGCGAAGGCACCGGCTGGTTGTACCGGATGGTGCACCGGATCGAACATGGCCAGGGCAGGGCGGATGATCTGGATTTGCTCAATTCGATCGCCGACAACATCCAGGGTCGCACGATTTGTGCACTGGGCGATGCAGCGGCCATGCCGGTGCGCGCCATGATCAAGAACTTCCGCGAAGAATTCGAGTACCACATCGAGCACAAGCACTGTCTGGTCCCGACCTACATTTGATCCAGCACAGCCGGGTCACTCCCGGACAAACAATTAAGCAGCGCGGCGCGCACAACGCACTCCGCCACCACTTGGGCAACAAAGATGGCCATGGTTGAAATCGAAATAGACGGCAAAAAAGTTGAAGTGCCAGCAGGCAGCATGGTGATGGACGCCGCCAACAAGCTCGGCACCTACATCCCGCATTTTTGCTATCACAAGAAATTGACGATTGCGGCGAACTGCCGCATGTGTCTGGTCGAAGTCGAGAAGGCGCCAAAACCGTTACCGGCCTGCGCCACGCCGGTTTCTGCCGGAATGATCGTGCGCTCCAACAGCGCCAAGGCGGTCGAGGCCCAGAAGGGTGTGATGGAGTTCTTGCTGATCAACCATCCGCTCGATTGCCCGATCTGCGACCAGGGAGGCGAATGTCAGTTGCAGGATCTGGCAGTCGGTTACGGCAAGTCCTCGTCGCGCTACGAAGAAGAAAAACGTGTCGTGACGCCGAAAGATGCCGGTCCGCTGATCTCGATGAAAGAGATGACGCGCTGCATCCATTGCACCCGCTGCGTACGTTTTGGCCAGGAAATCGCCGGTGTGATGGAGTTCGGCATGCTGGGCCGTGGCGAGCACGCAGAGATCACCGCCTTCGTCGGCAAGACCGTCGATTCCGAATTGTCCGGCAACATGATTGACCTGTGCCCGGTCGGCGCCCTGACTTCGAAGCCGTTCCGCTACAGCGCCCGCACCTGGGAATTGTCGCGCCGCAAGTCGATCAGCGCCCATGACGGCCTCGGCACCAACCTGGTGGTGCAGGTCAAGGGTGCGCGCGTCATGCGTGTGCTGCCACTCGAAAACGATGCGATCAATGAATGCTGGATCTCCGACAAGGATCGCTTTGCCTACGAAGGCCTCAACAGCGCCGAGCGACTGACCGCGCCGATGTTGAAGCAGGATGGCAAGTGGCAGGAAGTCAGCTGGCAAACCGCGCTCGAATATGTCGCGCACGGACTGCGCAACATCAAGCACGAACACGGCGCCGATGCGATCGCCGCACTGGCGACGCCGAATTCGACGCTGGAAGAAATGGCGCTGCTGCAGAAGGTCGTGCGCGGGCTGGGTTCGGACAATATCGATTTCCGCTTGCGTCAATCCGATTTTTCGCTCGATGCTGCGGTCACGCCGTGGCTGGGCATGTCAGTCGCCGATTTCGGCCTGCTGCAGCGTGCCTTCGTGATTGGTTCGTTCCTGCGCAAGGATCATCCGTTGCTGGCCGCGCGCCTGCGTCAAGCCGTCAAGAATGGCGCAAAGATCAGCCTGCTGCATGCCACCGATGACGACTTGCTGATGCCGATTGCCAACAAGATCATCGCCGCGCCGTCGGACTGGCTCGCCGCGCTGCATCAAGTCATTGCCGCCGTGGCGCAAGCAAAATCGATTGCTGCTCCGGCCGGTTTCGAGGCGGTGGAAGCCTCGCCGGAAGCCAAGCAGATCGCCGCCAGTTTGCTCTCGGGCGAGCCCGGCGCGATCCTGCTCGGCAATGCCGCTGCGCAGCATCCGCAGGCAGCCCAACTGCACGCGGCCGCACAATGGATCGCCGACGCCACCGGCACCACGCTCGGTTTCCTGACGGAAGCCGCGAACACCGTGGGCGGCTATCTGGCCAATGCGATCCCGGGCAAGGGCGCCAATGCGATCGACGCCTTCGCCCAGCCGCGCAAGGCGTATCTTCTGCTCAATGTCGAAGCCGAACTCGACACCTTCAATCCGCAAGCCGCGCGCGCCGCACTCGGCCAGGCCGAGATGGTTGTCGTGATGTCAGCCTTCCAGCACGGCGCCGATTATGCCGACGTGCTGTTGCCGATCGCACCGTTCACCGAAACCTCCGGCACCTTCGTCAGTTGCGAAGGCCGTGCGCAAAGTTTCAACGGCACCGTCAAGCCACTCGGCGACACCCGCCCGGCCTGGAAAGTGCTGCGCGTGCTGGGCAATCTGCTGACGCTGACCGGGTTCGACTACGAAACATCGGAAGCGGTGCGTGACGAAGTGCTGGCCGCTCGCAGCGACCTGACGGCGCACTTGAACAACCGCTCGACGCTGATCCCGCACGTTGCGGCCGCCGCGCCCGGCGGGCTGGAGCGCGTCGCCGATGTGCCGATTTATTTTACCGACGCGATTGTCCGGCGCGCCGAGTCGCTCCAGCAAACCACCGATGCGCATGCACCGAAGGTCTGGATCTCGACGGCACTGGCAGCAAAACTCAACGTCGCCGACGGCGCAAGCCTGAAGGTCAGCCAGGGCAACGGCCAGGCAATTCTGGTTGCCGCCGTTGACGCCAAACTGCCGGCCAACGCGGTGCGCGTGGCCGCCGGTCACGCCAGTACGGCGATGCTCGGTGCAATGTTCGGCCCAATCAGCGTGGAGAGCCTTTGATGGATCATTTCCTCGTCACGATCCACGCCACCGGCAACAGCTGGTTCGGCTATTTCTGGCCGCTGGTCTGGAACCTGGTCAAGATCATTTGCCTGGTGTTGCCAATCATGGGCTGTGTGGCGTACCTGACCCTGTGGGAACGCAAGATGATCGGCTGGATGCATGTGCGGATCGGCCCGAACCGGGTCGGACCCGCCGGCTTGCTGCAACCGATTGCCGATGCGCTCAAGCTGCTGCTCAAGGAAATCATCATTCCGGCGAAAGCCAACAAGGCGCTGTTCGTGATCGCACCGATCATGACCATCATGCCGGCGCTGGCCGCCTGGGTGGTGGTGCCGTTCGGACCCGAGCAGGCGCTGGCCAATATCAATGCCGGCTTGCTGTTCGCCATGGCGATCACGTCAATGGAAGTGTATGGCGTGATCATCGCCGGCTGGGCCTCGAACTCGAAATACGCCTTCATCGGCGCCATGCGCGCCTCGGCGCAGATGGTGTCCTACGAAATTTCGATGGGCTTCGTGCTGGTGATCGTGCTGATGGTATCGGGCAGCCTGAACTTCACCGATATCGTGATGGGGCAGACACATGGCCGCATGGCCGATCTCGGGCTGAACTTCCTGTCGTGGAACTGGCTGCCGCTGCTGCCAATGTTCGTGGTCTACATCATTTCTGGCATTGCCGAGACCAACCGCCATCCGTTCGACGTGGTCGAAGGCGAGTCGGAGATCGTTGCCGGCCACATGGTCGAGTATTCCGGCATGTCGTTTGCGATGTTCTTCCTGGCCGAATACGCCAACATGATCCTGATCTCGGCGCTGGCGTCGCTGATGTTCCTCGGTGGCTGGAATTCACCGATTGGCGAACAGGTGCCGCTGCTGGGCTTGATGGCCTATCTGCCGGGCTGGATCTGGCTCGGCATCAAAACCTTTTTGGTCGTTTCGATCTTCATCTGGGTACGGGCTTCGTTCCCGCGCTATCGCTATGACCAGATCATGCGTCTGGGCTGGAAAGTCTTCATTCCGCTCACGCTTGGTTATCTGGTCATCGTCGCTGCCTGGATGCAGACCTCATGGAATATCTGGAAGTAAAGAAAGAGGCTCGGAAAAATGGAAGCCATCAAGGATTTTTTTAACAGTCTGATGCTGCGTGAGCTGATCAAGGGCCTGGCCCTGACCGGCCGCTACATGTTCGCGCGCAAGATCACCGTGCAGTTCCCGGAAGAAAAGACGCCGCAGTCGCCGCGTTTCCGCGGCCTGCATGCATTGCGCCGCTATCCGAACGGCGAAGAGCGCTGCATTGCCTGCAAATTGTGCGAGGCGGTCTGCCCGGCCATGGCCATCACGATCGAGTCGGAAGAGCGTGACGATGGTTCGCGCCGCACCACGCGCTATGACATTGACCTGACCAAGTGCATCTTCTGCGGCTTCTGCGAAGAATCCTGCCCGGTCGATTCGATCGTCGAGACCAGCATTCTGGAATACCACGGCGAAAAACGCGGTGACCTGTACTACACCAAGGAAATGCTGCTGGCCGTTGGCGACCACTACGAAAAAGACATCGCTGCGGCCCGCGCCGCCGATGCTGCGTATCGTTAATGCAAGCGCTGATGCCACTCTCCGTCATTCAACCCAATCAGGCGCGCCGCCGGCCGATTTTTCTGGTTCATCATGGAATTTAAAACCGCTCTGTTCTACGCGTTCTCGACACTGCTCGTGATCGCCGCGCTGAAGGTCATCACCGACCGCAATCCCGTGCACTCGGCGCTGTTTCTGGTGCTGTCGTTCTTTTCGGCGGCGGCGCTGTGGATGTTGCTCAAGGCAGAATTCCTCGCCATCGTTCTGGTGCTGGTGTACGTCGGCGCAGTCATGGTGCTGTTCCTGTTCGTGGTGATGATGCTCGACATTAATCTCGACAAGATGCGAGAGGGATTCTGGGGATACCTGCCGTTTGCCGCAGTCATCGGCGCCCTGATCGTGCTCGAAATGTCCGGCGTGTTGCTGCAGGCATTCTGGTCGCCTGATCCGCAGATTCCTGCCGCGGCAGCGTCGATCGGCAACACCAAGGAGCTGGGCAAGCTGATCTACACCGAATACATCTACGCGTTTGAAATCGCCGGCGCCATCTTGTTGGTTGCGATCGTGGCGGCGGTTGCGCTGACCCTGCGCAAACGCAAGGACAGCAAGTATTTTGATCCGGCCCAGGCCGTCAAGGTCAAGGCGAAAGATCGCGTGCGCATCGTCAAGATGCCGTCCGAGTCGACCCGCAATGTCGATGCCACCCCCGCTGCGCCTGCAGCAGACCAGCCATAAGGGGCCGCCATGACCGTCACGCTTGCACATTATCTAATCCTGGGCGCGATCCTGTTCGCCATCTCGATCATCGGTATTTTCCTCAACCGCAAAAACATCATCATCCTGCTGATGGCCATCGAACTGATGCTGCTGGCGGTGAACATGAATTTCGTCGCGTTCTCGCATTACCTCGGCGACGCGGCCGGGCAGATTTTCGTTTTCTTCATCCTCACCGTGGCCGCCGCCGAGTCGGCGATCGGCCTGGCGATTCTGGTGGTGCTGTTCCGCAATCTGGACACCATCAACGTCGAAGACCTCGACAGCCTCAAGGGATAGTCCACCACATGCATCGCAAAAATAACGCTAAGGTCTAACATGGCAGGCCAACTCAATCCCCAACTCTTGCTTGCCGTCCCGCTCGCGCCGCTGGTCGGCTCGGCCATTGCAGGCCTGCTCGGTACCAAGTTTCTTGGCAACGTCGTCGGCCGCAAGGTGTCGCATTCGGTGACCATCCTCGGCGTGTTTGTCGCGCTGCTGATTTCGATCCAGACCCTGCTGCAGGTGCTGGACGGCGCCAGCTACAACGGCACCCTGTACACCTGGATGACGGTCGGTTCGCTGAAGATGGAAGTCGGTTTCATGATCGACAGCCTGACCGCGATGATGATGTGCGTGGTGACCTTCGTGTCGCTGATGGTGCACATCTACACGATCGGCTACATGCAGGAAGACGAAGGCTACAACCGCTTCTTCTCGTACATCGCGCTGTTCACGTTCTCGATGCTGATGCTGGTCATGAGCAACAACTTCCTGCAGCTGTTCTTCGGCTGGGAAGCAGTGGGCCTGGTGTCATACCTGCTGATCGGTTTCTATTACACCCGGCCGACCGCCATTGCGGCCAACATGAAGGCCTTCCTGGTCAACCGGGTCGGTGACTTCGGCTTCATCCTCGGTATTGGCTTGCTGCTGGCCTATGCCGGCTCCATGAACTACCTCGATGTGTTCGCCAAAAAGGACGAGCTGGCGACGCTGATGTTGCCCGGCACCGACTGGATGCTGCTGACCGTCGCCTGTATCTGCCTGTTCATCGGTGCGATGGGCAAGTCGGCGCAGTTCCCACTGCACGTGTGGCTGCCGGATTCGATGGAAGGCCCGACCCCGATTTCCGCGCTGATCCATGCCGCGACGATGGTCACGGCCGGCATTTTCATGGTGGCGCGCATGTCGCCGCTGTTCGAGCTGTCCGATACGGCGCTGTCGTTCATCCTCGTGATCGGCTCGATCACCGCGCTGTTCATGGGTTTCCTCGGCATC
Organism: Actimicrobium sp. GrIS 1.19; assembly: GCF_035984655.1. NCBI lineage: Bacteria > Pseudomonadati > Pseudomonadota > Betaproteobacteria > Burkholderiales > Oxalobacteraceae > Actimicrobium > Actimicrobium sp. GrIS 1.19. Next base: position 71,456 of record NZ_JAXCHT010000006.1, read on the forward strand.
ATCCAGACCGACATCAAGCGTGTCGTGGCGTACTCGACGCTGTCGCAGCTCGGCTACATGACGGTGGCGCTGGGCTGCTCGGCCTACTCGGTCGCCGTGTTCCATCTGATGACCCATGCCTTCTTCAAGGCGCTGCTGTTCCTCGGCGCCGGTTCGGTCATCGTCGGCATGCATCACGACCAGGACATCCGCAACATGGGCGGCCTGCGCAAGTACATGCCGATCACCTGGATCACCTCGCTGGTCGGTTCGCTGGCGCTGATCGGCACGCCGTTCTTCTCCGGTTTCTATTCGAAGGACAGCATCATCGAGGCCGTCAAGGCCACGCATCTGGCCGGCTCGGGCTTTGCCTACTTCGCCGTGATGGCGGGTGTCTTTGTGACGGCGTTCTACTCATTCCGGATGTACTTCATCGTGTTCCATGGCGAAGAGCGCTTCGGCAAGGCACATGCCGCGCATCACGATACCGCGCACGCTGCACATCATGGCGCCGAGGAAGAAGCGCATGGCCACGACGAGCACCACGGCCTGGCGCCTGGACAGAAACCGCACGAGTCACCGTGGGTGATCACGCTGCCGCTGATCTTGCTGGCGATCCCGTCGGCCGTGATCGGCTTCCTGACCATCGAGCCAATGCTGTTCGGCGATTTCTTCAAGGGTGTGATCGCAGTCAATGAAGCGCACATGGCGATGGAAGAATTGCGTACCGAATTCCACGGCCCGTTGCAGATGGCGCTGCATGGCCTGCTGTCGCCGGTGTTCCTGCTGGCGGCTGCCGGTGTCGCCAGCGCGTACTACTTCTACATGGTCAATCCGAAAGTGCCGGCTGCGATGAAGGCGCGCTGCGGCCCGATCTACCGCCTGCTGGACAACAAGTATTACCTCGATGCGTTCAACGAGATCGTCTTTGCCAAAGGCGCACGCCTGATCGGTTCCGGCTTCTCGCTGCTGGGTGACCGCATGCTGATCGACGGGCTGTTCGTCAATGGCAGTGCCAAGCTGGTGGGCTGGTTCTCGACCGTCGTGCGCAAACTGCAATCCGGCTACATCTATCATTACGCGTTCGTGATGATTCTTGGCGTGCTCGGTTTCCTGGTGGTGTTCCTGCCATTTCCGCGCTTTCCTTTCAGCCAATAAGCTGGCCACGCCAACCCATAATAATCATGATTCAGTCCAATATTTCTAACGCGTTTTCCATCCTCAGTCTGGCCATCTGGTGCCCGATTGCCTTCGGGATCCTTATCCTGGCGTTTGGCCGCGACGACAATCCGACGCTGGTGCGGATCGCCGCGCTGATTGGCTCGGTGGTCAGTTTTCTGGTCACGCTGCCGCTGCTCGATCGCTTCGACAATGCCGCCCACGGCATGCAGTTCGTCGAAAAAATGCCGTGGATCGAGCGCTTCAATATCCAGTACTTCCTTGGCATCGACGGCATCTCGCTGTGGTTCGTGGTGCTGACGGCATTCATCACGATCATCGTCGTCATCTCGGCATGGGAAGTCATCGAGAAGAAGGTCGCGCAGTACATGGGCGCCTTCCTGATCCTGTCGGGCATCATGATCGGCGTGTTCTGCGCGCTGGATGGCTTGCTGTTCTATGTCTTCTTCGAGGCGACGTTGATCCCGATGTTCATCATCATCGGCATCTGGGGCGGCGCCAACCGCGTCTATGCGGCGATCAAGTTCTTCCTCTACACGTTTTTCGGCTCGCTGCTGATGCTGGTTGCACTGATCTACCTGTACTTCGCATCAGGCGGATCGTTCGACATCACTTACTGGCACGAGCTGCCGCTGCCGATGCATGTGCAGATCGGGCTGTTCCTGGCCTTCATGATGGCGTTCGCGGTCAAGGTGCCAATGTGGCCGGTACATACGTGGTTGCCAGACGCGCACGTCGAAGCGCCAACCGGCGGCTCGGTCGTGCTGGCTGCCATCATGCTCAAGCTGGGCGCCTACGGTTTCCTGCGCTTCTCGTTGCCGATCACTCCGGACGCGAGTCACTATCTGGCGCCGTTCGTCATCACCCTGTCGCTGATCGCGGTGATCTACATCGGTCTGGTGGCGCTGGTGCAGGCTGACATGAAGAAGCTGGTCGCCTACTCGTCGATTGCGCACATGGGTTTTGTCACGCTGGGCTTCTTTGCCTTCAATGAGATGGCAGTGCAGGGCGGCATCGTGCAAATGATTTCTCATGGCTTCGTCTCGGCCGCGATGTTCCTGTGCATCGGCGTGCTGTACGACCGCATGCATTCGCGCGCCATCGCCGACTACGGCGGCGTGGTCAACACCATGCCGAAGTTTGCCGCGTTCTTCGTACTGTTCTCGCTGGCCAATTGCGGCTTGCCAGCGACCTCCGGCTTCGTCGGCGAGTTCATGGTGATCCTGGGCGCCATCAAGTTCAATTTCTGGATCGGCCTGCTGGCTGCGACCGCGCTGATTTTCGGTGCTGCGTATTCGCTGTGGCTGGTCAAGCGGGTGATTTTTGGCGCCGTGGCGAATCATCACGTCGCCGAACTGAAAGACCTGAACAAGCGCGAATTCTTCATGCTCGGCGTGCTGGCGATTGCGGTGCTGGTGATGGGACTGTATCCGGCCCCGTTCACCGATGTGATGCAAACCTCGGTCGCCGATCTGTTGCAGCACGTTTCCATTTCCAAAGCCAACTGATGAATGCCATCGTCAACATCTATCGTGGACAGCCGGTTGCGGCACAAAAATGAATAACCTCAATCTGATCCCGCTGTACCCGGAAATCTTTCTGCTGATTGCCACCTCGGTGATTCTGCTCATCGATATGTTCCTGTCGGATAAACAGCGCAGCCTCACGTATGCGCTATCGCTGGTAACCCTGTTTATCTGTGCTGCGCTCAGTTTCGTGTATCTGAAAACAGGCGAGAGCACCTACCTGTTCAGCAACATGGTGGTGGTTGACCCGATGGCCAATCTGCTCAAGCTGGCGTCCTACCTGGCCGTCGGTGTCACGCTGGTGTATTCGCGCAGTTACGTCGAGGCGCGCGGCATCGTCAATGACAAGCTGGGCGGCGAATTTTATGTGCTGGCGCTGTTTTCCCTGCTCGGCCAGATGGTGATGATCTCGGGCAGCAATCTGCTGATCATCTACCTCGGCCTCGAACTGATGTCACTGTCGCTGTACGCGCTGGTGGCGTTGCGGCGCGACCATACCCAGTCGACCGAAGCGGCCATGAAGTACTTCATCCTTGGCGCGCTGGCCTCCGGCTTCCTGCTGTACGGGATGTCGATGCTGTACGGTGCGACCGGCTCGATGGACCTGAGCGATATCGTCAAGGTCAGCATGTCGGGCACCGCCAACAAGACCGTGCTGGTGTTCGGCATCGTATTCGTGGTGGCGGGACTGGCGTTCAAGCTGGGCGCTGTGCCATTCCACATGTGGGTGCCCGACGTGTATCAGGGCGCGCCTACGGCGGTCACGCTGCTGCTGGGTAGCGGCCCGAAACTGGCCACCTTTGCCATCATCGTGCGCCTGCTGGTCGAAGGCTTGCTGCCGCTGGCGGGCGATTGGCAACAGATGCTGCTGATCCTGGCCGTGCTGTCGCTGGCGATCGGGAATATCACCGCCATCGTGCAGACCAATCTCAAGCGCATGCTGGCCTATTCCACCATTTCGCAGATGGGCTTCGTGCTGCTCGGGCTGCTGTCGGGTATCACCGATGGCAATGGTTTTTCCGCCGTCAATGCTTACAGCTCGGCCATGTTCTACACCATCACCTACGTGCTGACAACGCTGGGTACGTTCGGCATCATCATGCTGCTGTCGCGCAAGGGCTTTGAAGCCGAAAGCATCGACGACCTGAAGGGCTTGAATCAACGCAGCCCGTGGTTTGCGCTGGTGATGATGCTGTTCATGTTTTCGCTGGCTGGCATCCCGCCAACCATGGGTTTCTACGCCAAGCTGTCGGTGCTGCAGGCGGTGCTGGGCACCGGCCATGTCTGGCTTGCCGTGACGGCGGTGCTGTTCTCGCTGATCGGCGCCTACTACTATCTGCGCGTGATCAAGGTGATGTATTTCGACGCTCCGACCAGCAATGAAAAGATCGTCGCCAATACCGACATGCGCATCATCCTGAGCATCAATGGCGCCGCCGTGCTGGCGCTGGGACTGATGCCGGGCGCGCTGATGGCGGCCTGCGAGTCGGCGGTGGGGCTGTCCCTGCGGGCCTTCGTGCGCAGTCTGTTTTAAACGCTATCGATCGGAACCGGGCATGGACCAGCATCTGAAGGAAACACGTATCGATGGTGGCCTGGCCTACGATGGCAAGTTCCTCAAGATCCACAAGGACACGATCCGGCTGCCCGACGGCAAGACCGGCACCCGGGAGTTCATCCGGCATTCCGGCGCAGTCGTGATCCTGCCGCTGCTGGAGGATGGCAGCGTGCTGCTGGAGCGCCAATACCGCTATCCGGTCGATCGCGTGATGATCGAGTATCCGGCCGGGAAGATCGATCCGGGCGAAGATCCGCTGGCCTGCGCCAAGCGCGAATTGCAGGAAGAAACCGGCTACACCGCAACCGACTGGCAGTTCGTCTGCACCATCCACAACGCCATCGCCTACTCCGACGAGCACCTGGAAATCTATCTGGCGCGCGGCCTGGTCGCGGGGCCGAGCGCCCTTGATGATGGCGAATTCCTGGAAACCTTTACCGCCAGCGTCGACGAATTGCTCGACTGGGTGCGGCAAGGCAAGGTCACCGACGTCAAGACGGTCATCGGCACCTTCTGGCTGCAGAAGATTCTGGCCGGCGACTGGCAGCTGCAGGACAACGTCGGTCCAGGCTAGTACGATCAAGCGTCGTGCCATCGCGTGCGACGCAGTCCTGTATTGTTACGCTGCCGGACCCGGCCGTTTTCCGCTAGCCGGGCCTTTCCCCCTTTCTGATTGCTGACCATGACCGCCACCACCACCGCGCATCAACAATGGATTTATCGTCATCAACCGGTCGGTGTGGTCGGACCGGAACACTATGAGCTGACGACCCAGCCGCTGTCGATGGCGCTGTCCGAAGGCGAAGTGCTGGTGGCGTCGCGTTTCATCAGCGTCGATCCCTACATGCGCATCAACCAGTCGCGCAAGCCAACCTACAACGCCGAGCCGCACCCGCTGAATGTGGTGCAGTCAGCCGGTGGCGTCGGGCAAGTCCTTGCGTCGCAATCACCCGGCCTGGCTGTCGGTGACTGGGTCGAGGGCATGCTCGGCTGGCAGACCCATGCGCGCATGCATCACAGCGCGCTGCGCCGGCTGGATCCGGATTTCGCGCCGGTCAGCACGGCACTGGGTGTGCTGGGCATGCCCGGGCGCACCGCGTGGTTCGGCTTGACCGAGTCAGGCCGTCCGCACGCCGGCGAGGTGGTGGTGGTGTCGGGCGCCGCCGGTGCGGTTGGCTCACTGGTGGCGCAGTTCGCCAAAAAACATGGCTGCCGCGTGCTCGGCATCGCCGGTGGCGCCGAGAAGTGCCGCTGGCTGACCGAGTCGCTCGGCCTGGATTGGGCGCTGGATTACAAGAGCTTCCGTGATGCGCAAGGTCTGAGCGATGCGATCAAGGCCTGTACCGGGGGCGTCGACGTGTACTTCGATAATGTCGGCGGCTGGATCACCGATGCCATTTTCCCGATTATCCACCGGCGTGCGCGCATCGTGATCTGCGGCACCATCAGCCAGTATTCCGGCGGGCTGGACGAGGCCGAACTGGGACCGCGTTTTCTGCAGCATATGCTGTACCAGCGCGCGACCATCCAGGGCATGCTGGCGCGCGACTATGCGCACCGCATGGATGAGATGCTGCGGGTGGTCGGACCGTGGGTGCAGCGCGGCGAGATCGTGTTTGCCGAGACCATCGTGTACGGTTTTGCCGAACTGCCGGCGACGCTCAACGCCTTGTTTACGGGCGAGCATCGTGGCAAGTTGCTGGTCGAAGTCGGTTGATTCCGGTGTCGGTCTGACGGCTCGGTTTCATGATGCGCTACAAGGCCCGTTGGCGCGATGCCAGCAGCGCGCCGGTGAACAGCGCGAGCGCTGAAAAGACCAGCCCGCGTTGCAATCCGCCGGGCCCGTCGGCGATCCAGCCGATGACGGAAGGGCCGATGATTTGCCCGAGCGCGAATACCGTCGTGAACGCGCTGATGCCGGACGACCACGCGTGCGCCGGCAGGTTGTGGCGCACCAGCGCAGTGGTGGAGGCCACCAGCGACAGAAAAATCCCCCCGAACAGCACGCCTGACGCGAACATCAGCGGTGGCGCCGCGGTCAACGCCGGCAAGATCGTTGCCAGCCCCAGCAGGCCGTTCAGAATGGCCATCGACTGGCCGCCCTTGAAGTGGTCGAGCATGCGCGCCCAGACGCGCGAGGAGGCCATCACGGCCAATCCCAGCACCAGATAGAAGCAGGTGATGCTGCTGGCGCTCATGCCTTGCTCCTTGAGCAGCGCAATCACGAAGGTCATGTAGCCGATATAGCCGACACCGAACATCAGATAGCCTGCCAACCCGAACGCGAATGGCCTGAGCCGGAAATTGCCGTGCGCACCGGGCGCTGACGGGGTGCCGTCGATGCGGGCCGATGGCAGCGCCATCACCAGCGTCGCCAACAGGCAAACGGCGCCAAGCGCAACCCAGGCCCACTGCCACGCATGCGCGGCACCATGGGCACTGGCGATGCTCAAGGCGAGCGGTACCAGCAACGCCGACAGTGCGATGCCGAAACCGGTGCCGCCGTAGTAGATCCCGATCAGCAGGCCGGCGCGCTGCGGATGCAGCATGCTCAGGCGCGCCGCCAGCACACCGCCCGAAATGAAGATGAAGGAACTCGCAATGCCGGCCAGCACGCGCTGCACAATCAGCAGATTGGCATCCACCACCAGACCGGACAGCATCATGATCACGCCGGCCAGCAGCGCACCGCCGACCAGCGCGGTCTGCGCGCGATACCGCCGCATGAGGAGCGGCGTGACCAGCGCGCCGATAAAGTAACCGAGTGCGTTTCCCGTGTTCATCGAGCCGGACAGCAGGTAACTCCAGCCCAGATCGGCACGCATTGGCGGCAACAGCAGGGCGTAGGAGAAGCGCGACAGTCCGAGTGAAATCGCCGCACCCAATGACAACGCGAACGCCGTCAGGAACGGCCGACGCGCGGCCAGCGATTGCGGATCGGGCTGGATGGCCAACGGCGGCTTCAGGTGGCGGTTGCTTGCGGCAGGGTCTGCACCGATCAACTACATGTTCGGATAACCAGGCCCGCCGCCGCCCTCCGGTGTCACCCAGACGATGTTCTGGGTCGGGTCCTTGATGTCACAGGTTTTGCAATGCACGCAGTTCTGGGCATTGATCTGCAGGCGATCCGCGCCGGTGTCGGTCTTGACATATTCATACACGCCGGCCGGGCAGTAGCGCGCTTCCGGACCGGCATACTTGGCCAGATTGACATGGACCGGGATGGTCGGGTCTTTCAGCGTCAGATGGATCGGCTGATCTTCGGCGTGGTTGGTGTTCGAAATGAAGACCGACGAGAGGCGATCGAAGGTCAGTTTGCCATCCGGTTTCGGGTAGCTGATCGGGCTGTAGTCGGCGGCCGGCTGCAGGCATTCGTGATCGGCGTGGGTATGGCGCAAGGTCCATGGCGCCTTGCCGCGGAAGACGATTTGATCGATGCCGAACATCAGCGTCCCGGTCAGCAGTCCCTTGCTCAGCCATGGCTTGAAATTGCGTGCGACATGCAATTCGGCATGCAGCCATGAGGCTTCGAAGGCGGCCGGGAACGCCACCAGCTCATCGGCCTGACGGCCATTGCCGAGGGCTTCAAAGGCGGCTTCGGCGGCCAGCATGCCGGTCTTCATCGCGGCGTGGCTGCCCTTGATGCGCGGTGCGTTCAGGAAGCCGGCGTCGCAGCCAATGAGCACGCCGCCCGGAAAGGTCAGCTTCGGCAGCGATTGCAAGCCGCCGGCGGTAATGGCGCGCGCACCGTACGAAATGCGCTTGCCGCCTTCCAGGAACTTGCGGATTTCAGGATGGGTTTTGTAACGCTGGAATTCTTCGTACGGCGACAGGTAGGGATTGGCGTAGCCGAGGCCGACCACGTAACCGACTGCGACCTGATTGTTTTCGAGATGGTACAAGAACGAGCCGCCATAGGTGCTGCGATCGAGCGGCCAGCCGGCGGTGTGGACTACCAGGCCAGGCTTGTGCATTTTCGGATCGATTTCCCACAATTCCTTGATGCCGATCGCGTAGGTCTGTGGATCCTTGCCCTTGTTGAGCATGAATTTTTCCATCAGCTGCTTGCCCAGATGGCCACGCGCGCCTTCGGCAAAGAAGGTGTATTTCGCATGCAGTTCCATGCCCAGTGCAAACGCCGCGGTCGGTTCGCCATGACGGTTGACGCCCATGTTGCCGGTGGCGATGCCCTTGACCGAACCGTCATCGTTGAACAGGATTTCAGCGGCTGCAAAGCCGGGGAAAATATCGACTCCGGCGGCTTCGGCCTGCTGTCCGAGCCAGCGCACCACGTTGGCCAGCGAGACCACATAATTGCCGTGATTGTTGAAGCACGATGGCAGCATCCAGCCCGGCGTGCGCAGGGCCTTGGTCTCGCCCAGAAACAGGAACCGGTCCTCGGACACGGGGGTGTTCAGCGGCGCGCCGAGTTCCTTCCAGTTCGGGAACAATTCGTTCATGGCGATCGGGTCCATCACCGCGCCGGACAGGATGTGCGCACCGAGTTCGGCGCCTTTTTCCAGCACGCAGACCGAGACCTCGCTGCCTTTTGCCACAGCCAGCTGCTTGAGGCGGATCGCTGCCGACAAACCGGCCGGGCCACCACCAACAATGACGACGTCGTATTCCATCGCTTCACGGGGGCCGTATTGCTCGAGCAGGGCTTGGTTCTGGGTATGCGGCATGGTCTCACCTTGTAATAATTATCGAACGAACGTGCGAATTGTCTGGCATTTTGCCCGAGAATGCTAGGGGCGGTACTCTAATCGGTCAGCATTCATGTAATCATGTCCGCTCGTTTACCAGACATCGCACAAAGGGAGAATTCCGTGGGCATTGAAGTCAATTTTGAAGGAAAGATCGCGCTGATCACCGGCGCCTCCAGCGGGCTCGGCGCGCGTTTTGCCAAAGTCCTGGCGCAAGCCGGCGCGCAGGTAGTGCTGGCCTCGCGCCGCATTGATCGTCTCAAGGAATTGCGTGCCGAAATCGAAGCAGAAGGCGGTGCGGCACACGTCGTCGCGCTCGACGTGACCGACTACGCCAGCATCAAATCGGCCATCGCACATGCCGAAACCGAAGCCGGGCCGATCGATATCCTGGTCAATAATTCGGGCGTCTCGACCACCCAGCGGCTCATTGACGCGACACCGGAAGACTACGCCTACGTGATGGACACCAACCAGCGCGGCGCCTTCTTTGTCGCGCAGGAAGCGGCGAAACGGATGATCGCGCGCGCCAAGGGTGATCCGAAACTGCAGCACCGCATCATCAACATTGCCTCGGTCGCCGGCCTGCGCGTGTTGCCGCAGATTGGTCTGTATTGCATGAGCAAGGCGGCAGTCGTGCACATGACCAAATCGATGGCGATCGAGTGGGGCCGCTACGGCATCAACGTCAATGCAATCTGCCCGGGTTATATCAGCACCGAAATCAATGAAGAGCATTTTCGCGGCGAACACGGCCAGCAATTGCTCAACACGCTGCCGCGCAAGCGCGTCGGCAAGCCGCAGGACCTCGATGGCCTGCTGCTGTTGCTGGCGTCGGAAGAATCGCACTTCATCAACGGCGCGATCATGACGGCCGACGATGGCATGAGTGCGATGTAATGGAACGCACGCTGGTCCACACCACCCGCATGCCGATTCGCTGGGGTGACATGGATGCCATGGGCCATGTGAACAATACGGTCTATTTCCGCTTCTTCGAGCAGGCGCGCATTGAATGGTTTGCTGCCATTGATTGCGTGCCGAGTCCGGCGGCCGGAACCGGCGCGGTGATCATCAACGCGCACTGCACGTTTTTGCGCCAGCTGAAATTCCCCGGCGACATCGAAGTCACGACCTTTGTCGCTCCGCTGGGGCGTTCCAGCTTTGAGACCTACCATGAAATCCGGCGCGTCGACATGCCGGAGGTGCTGGTCGCCGAGGGTGGTGCGAAGATTGTCTGGACCGACTACCGGCTGGAGAAGTCGATCGTCATCCCGGACGCCATTCGGCTGCGCATCCTGCGGCCACCAGATGGCGTTGGCAACCACCAGGCGTAAGGCCTAGCGCTGCCGTTACTGGTGCTGCAAGGCGCCAAGGTCGATCGTCAAGCCACGCAACCACGCGACAAAATCCGTCGTCACCAGCGCCTTCACCGCCGCCGTCAGGGAGCCCGAGCCAATCGCCGGGCTGTTGGCGCTTAGATGGAAGTCGACGCCGTTGCTGACGAAGCGCGGATCGCCGACGACCGGACTGCTGTCGAAGGCGGTGCTGCCGGCGCCATTGAACCAGAGGTTGCGTGTGATCGTGCCGGCGCTGCCGGGCAGACCGGTTGAGCCGGAGTTGTACGGCGTGCCGCCGGCGACATAGAAAATATTGTTTTCGATATCCACCGATCCGGCCGGCAAATTGCTGTCATTGGTGAGCGCGCCATAGCCGGTATTGCCGTTCTGGTTGGTGTTGAAGAAGGTGTTGTTGAAGACCTGCGTGCTGCCAAGAATGGTGCTGTTGAAGCGCAGCGCGGCGAACTGAACGTTATAGACAATGTTGTTCCACAACTTGATGTTGTTCCTGCTGCCATCGGCAATGTTGATGCCATGCTTGGACACATCATGAATCAGGTTGTGGTGCAGGTTGACGTTGTTGGCGACCGTGGTGCCATTGCTGCCATCGACGTAGACCTGGAACCCGTTTCCGGAGCGAATGTTGTGGATGCTGTTCCAGGCAATCTCGTAGGAGCCATCGCCGTCGATATAGATGCCATGGCATTCGCCGCTGCTGCCCTGGATGTCGTGAATGTGGTTGCCGTACCAGACCGCGTTGTTGCCGTTGCCGGTGATGCCGGCCATGCGTGGCACACTGTTGCCGCTGGTCGGTGCTGTCGACGCGCTCAGATCGTTGTTGATGACGCGCCAGTTGTGGCCGAAGATCTCCTGGCTGATCGGGCCGTCGTAGCCCTCGCAGTCAATGCGCAGATTGCTGATCACGGCGCCCTGGCCGAGGCCCGGAAACGACTGGCCGTTGATGGCGGAGATGCAGCCGCCGGTCATGCCGTTGGCAAGCGTGCCGCGGATAAATGCATCTTCACCGGGATACCCCATTAGCGCGATCGCGCCAGTCCCGACTGCGCCGGTGGGCGCGGTGCCGGACTTGTCGCGAAAACGCATGAAGTAATTCTCGAAGCCAACGTCCGTCCAGGGTTTGGCATTGCCGTGACCGCGCATGACGATGATGTCGCCGGGGCGCACTGCGGACCATGCACCGCCGGTGTACAGGGCGGGAGTTTGCACGAAGCGATAGGGCTTGTTGATGTCGCCGGGGACTGCCGTGGCGTCGTTGCCTGCGACATTGTCGACATACAGCAGGCGTCCGGGATTTGGCGTGAACGTCACATCGGTGTTGGAGGTGGTGCCATTGACGACGATCTTGATCGGCAACGCGACACCCTGAGTGGCACCGCCCAGTGCGCCGACCTGCACCGTGATCTGCTCGACACCGACGTCGCTGGCAACTTTGCTGGTCTGCGCCGGACGATAGCTGGCGACCTCGCTGGCGCCGACAAAGACCTTGGTGGTCGATCCCAGTCCGCCGCTGCCGAGATGCCGCCCGAAGATCGACAGGTAGGCGCCATTGTTGTTCTCGCCACCCGATGTCGGGCCGGAGACAATGTCCGTGTAAAGCACCACCGGCGTCGTGTTGGCCGTTGCCGCCACGTTGGTCTGGGGCAGGCCGGTATCGATCGTGACACCGACACTGCCGCCGCCGCAGCCCGCAACCAGCAACGCCGAACACAGTGCCAGCGCGGCGCCATGCGGAGTGCGCGGGTTGCCGGGAAAACGGATCCAGTGAGAAATTGTCATTGGGCACCTGGAGAAGGAAATGGGATCGCGAAAGGCCAAGTCTGGGTCGGTGATGCTCGTTGCAACCGCAATCAGATTTCCGGATTTAACAATGGTTCAGCACGCAGGCAAATTTGGTCTCTTGCACGCCGCGCCGTTTTGTAGCGGTGCAAAGAACTACTGTTGCTGCACGCCAAGCAGCCGATGCACCAGTTCGCTGGAGGTGGCCGCCGAAAATTTCTTCATCAGCTTGGCGCGATGCATTTCCACCGTCCGCGGGCTCATGCCGATTTGCCGTGCAATCAGTTTGCTCGTTTTTCCTTCCACCAGCAATGCGGCAATTTCGCGCTCGCGCGGGGTCAGTTGTGCGGTCACCGGGCGTTTCGCGCTCAGGTCGTCGAAGGTCCAGATGCCGGCCGCGTGCGGGTCGTCGCCGACCAGCCCGGAGCCGCTCACGTGGCACCAGAACAGTTCGCCATTGGCGCGCTTCATGATGCGTTCGTCGGAATAGCAGCCATTGACGTTCATGATTGGAACAATGCGGGCGCCGGTGCGCTCGAATTCATCGGAGCTGGGATAGAGCATTAAAAAGGATTGGCCGGCCAATTGTTCGGTGGTGCAGCCGAACATGGCAGCCAGGGCCCGGTTGGCAGAACGAATGATGCGTCGCTCGGAAATGCACATGCCAACGGGTGCATGCTGAAAGAGAAGCTCGTAATCGATCGTCTGTATCTCGCTCATCGTCTCGTGGTATTTTGCTAAAACGTTAAAGTATTTCTACGGTATTGTGCGTGGCGTGCCTGCGCAATATGCTGGTCAACCTGCAAGATTTGCTGCAGTGGTTCGCCCCGATAACTGAAAAGGCCTGGTATGAAAAAACTGTATCCCGACGCCGCTAGCGCGCTCGCCGACATCGTTAAGGACGGACAAACCATCGCCGTTGGCGGTTTCGGATTGTGCGGCATCCCTGAAATGCTGATCGCGGCGCTGCGTGATTCCGGCGTCGGCAACCTGACCGCCATTTCCAACAACGCCGGCGTCGATGGTTTCGGCCTCGGTCAATTACTTGCCACGCGTCAAATCAAGAAGATGATCGCATCATATGTGGGCGAGAACAAGGAATTCGAACGTCAATACCTGGCCGGTGAACTGCAGCTGGAATTCACGCCGCAGGGCACGCTGGCTGAAAAGCTGCGGGCCGGCGGTGCCGGCATTCCGGCCTTCTTTACCAAGACCGGCGTTGGCACCATCGTCGCCGATGGCAAGGAAGTGCGCGAGTTCGATGGCGAGCAGTATGTGATGGAGCGATCACTGGTGGCCGATGTGGCGCTGGTGAAGGCATGGAAGGCCGATCGCGCCGGCAATCTGGTGTATCGCAAGACCGCGCGCAACTTCAATCCGAACGTGGCGATGGCCGGAAAGATCACCGTCGTCGAGGTCGAAGAGCTGGTTGAAATCGGTGAGATCGATCCCGACCAGGTCCACACGCCAAGCATCTTTGTGCATCGCATCGTGGTCAACGCCAAGCCCGAAAAACGGATCGAACAACGCACGGTACGTGCACAGTAAGCGGAGAACGAACATGGCATGGACTCGTGAAGAAATGGCGGCGCGCGCTGCGCAGGAATTGCAGGACGGCTTTTACGTTAACCTCGGCATTGGCTTGCCGACGATGGTGGCGAACTACGTGCCGAAAGAGATTGAAGTGTTTCTGCAATCCGAGAACGGCTTGCTCGGCATTGGCCCGTTTCCGACTGAAGCCGAGGTCGATGCGGATCTGATCAATGCTGGCAAGCAGACCGTCACGGCGCTGCCGGGGGCGTCGTATTTCAGTTCGGCCGATTCATTCGGCATGATCCGCGGCGGCAAGATCAATCTGGCGATCCTGGGGGCGATGCAGGTTTCCGAAACCGGCGATCTGGCCAACTGGATGATTCCCGGGAAAATGGTCAAGGGCATGGGCGGTGCAATGGATCTGGTCGCCGGCGTCAAGCGCGTGGTGCTGTTGATGGAACACGTCGCCAGGGCCAAGGATGGCAGCACCACGCAAAAGATCCTGAAGAAGTGCGATCTGCCGCTGACCGGTGTTGGCGTGGTCGACCGCATCATTACCGATCTGTGCGTCATTGATGTCACGGTGGATGGCTTGAAGCTCATCGAACTGGCGCCGGGTGTGACGGTGGCCGAGGTCGTCGAACGCACTGGCGCGCCGCTCGATGTGCGGGCAGTAGCGTAACCAGCCCGGCAAAAAAAGCCCGCGCAAGCGGGTTTTTTTATGTCTCGGCGCGTCGTCTTTAGCGCCGCATGCGCCTTGTCTCCGGCGTCATGTGCAGCGCGATGCCAGCCATGGACGGCGAACGCCTGCAGCAATTTCCGTCGCTTGCGGCGCGGTAATGTAATTTGCGTTTTGGCGGCGCTGGCCCCCGCTGCCCGGTAAAATAGGGCACCTAACTACTGGTGAGCCGCCCATGTCCGCAGTTGCAAACAAGTCCGTTCAATGCCTGTCACCCACCGGCCTGCACCGGATGGCCTACAAGGAGTGGGGCGATCCGGCCAACCGCCGCGTGCTGGTTTGCGTACATGGCGTCACGCGCGTGTCCGACGATTTTGACGATCTGGCTGCGGCCCTGAGTGATGTCTATCGTGTGGTGTGCCCGGACGTGGTCGGCCGGGGCCGCTCGGGACGGCTGTTGAATCCGCAGAATTACGCCTTGCCACAGTACGTGGCCGACATGGTCACGCTGCTGGCGCGCGTCGACGCCGAATCAGTCGACTGGTTCGGCACCTCGATGGGTGCGCTGATCGGGATTGGCCTGGCGTCGTTGCCGGACAATCCGGTGCGCAAGATGATCGTCAATGACATTGGTCCGGCACTGAACTGGACTGCGCTGGAACGCATCGGCGGTTACATCGGCGAGGACTTGCGCTTTGCCACCTTCGACGAGGCGCTGGCCTACATCAAGGCGATCTCGCTGGGTTTCGGGCCGCATACCGATGCCCAGTGGCTAAAGATCGCACGCGACGTGCTGCGGCAGAACGCCGACGGCCAGTGGGTGCGGCATTACGATCTCGCGCTGGCGCTGCCATTCAAGAGTGCCACCGAGGAATCGACACTGCAGGGCGAAGCGTTGCTGTGGCAGGCATGGGATGCGATTCGTTGCGATACGCTGCTGGTGCGCGGCGCGCAATCCGATCTGCTGACGCCGGACACGGCGCGCCAGATGACGCAACGTGGACCGAAGGCGCGACTGGTCGAATTGCCCGGCATCGGCCATGCACCGACCTTCGTCCAGCCCGACCAGATTGCGCTGGCGCGCGACTTCCTGCTTGGCACAGGGTAGCCATCATGAACATTGAACGCTTGCATGTCGGCCCGACCTTATCCGAGGTGGCGATTTACCAGGGCACGGTCTGGCTGGCCGGACAGGTTGCCGATGATGCGTCGCAGGACATCGGCGGCCAGACCGCCCAGGTGCTGGCGCATGTCGACCGCCTCTTGAACGATGCCGGCAGCGATCGCGGCCGCATCCTGATGTGTCAGATTTTTTTGGCCGACCTGGCCGACTTTCCGGCCATGAACCAGGTGTGGAATGCGTGGGTAACACCCGGACAAACGCCGCCGCGCGCGACGGTGCAGGCAGCACTGGCCAATCCGGACTGGTTAATTGAAATGGTCGTCACCGCAGCACGAAAATAGGGCAGTCAAGTTCGATGGTTTCTTCGATAGCAGCGCCGCTGGCAACACTGGACCAGCTCACCGCAGGATTGAGCGACGAGGATGTGGCCCGGGTCACCGATGCCGTGGCCTTCGTGACGCCGGTCTACACCGGTCGGGTGGTCCCGACCGGTCAGGATGCGCTGGCGTTTTCGCTCGGCGTGGCCGGTACGCTGGCGTTGCTCAACACCGATGCCGATACCCGCATCGTGGCGCTGCTGTTCGAATTGCCGATCGTCGAACCAAAAATCGCCGAGCAGATCGAGTCCCACTTCGGCAAGGAAATTTCCGACTTTGTCGGCGATGTGCGCCAGTTGATGCGCTTGCACGAACTGACCTTCGGACAGCAGGAGGTCGCGCGTGGCAAGAATGCGGCGCAACAGGCTGCGGCGCAACTCGAAACACTGCGCAAGATGCTGCTGGCGATGGCCTCGGACATGCGCGTGGTGCTGGTCCGACTCGCTTCCCGTGCCAACACCCTGCGGTATTTTGCCGAGCAGCGTGTGGAAGACGCGCGCACCGAACGGTATGCGCGCGAAACCATGGATCTGTACGCGCCGCTGGCCAATCGGCTCGGCGTGTGGCAATTGAAATGGGAGCTGGAGGACCTGGCGTTTCGTTTTCTTGAACCCGCCGCGTACAAGCGCATCGCCAGGATGCTGGAAGAAAAGCGCATTGAACGCCAGGGCTTCGTCGAAAGCGCGATCGCGCGACTGCAGTCCGAACTGGCAGCGGCCGGGATCAAGGCTGAAGTGTTCGGCCGGCCAAAACATATCTACAGCATCTGGAACAAGATGCGCGGCAAGTCGATCGACTTTTCCGAGCTGTACGATGTGCGCGCATTCCGCGTCATCGTCGATGACGTCAAAACCTGCTATGCGGTGCTTGGCATCGTACATGACCACTGGACCCCGATTCCGCAGGAATTCGACGATTACATCGCGCGTCCGAAAGGCAATGGCTACCAGTCTCTGCATACCGTGGTGATGGCCGAAGATGACCGTCCGCTCGAAATCCAGATACGCACCCATGCCATGCATCACTTTGCCGAGTACGGCGTGGCCGCGCATTGGCGCTACAAGGAAAGCGGCGGCTCGAACTTCGCGGCGCAAAAATACGACGAGAAGATTGCGTGGTTGCGGCAACTGCTGGCATGGAAAAGCGATGTCGCCGACAGCGTCGTTGGGCACGACGATGACGAACGCCGCGAGTGGGTCGACAAGCTCAAGTCGGCCACGCTGGACGACCGGATTTATGTACTGACACCGCAAGCGCGCGTGATCGAACTGCCCAGCGGCGCCACGCCAATTGATTTTGCCTACCATCTGCACAGCGACGTCGGCCATCGTTGCCGCGGCGCCCGGGTCGATGGCGCGATGGTGCCGTTGAATACCGCGCTGAAGAACGGCCAGACGGTCGAGATCATCACCGCACGCGGATCGAGCGTGGTGCTGGGCGCGGCCGGTCCGTCACGCGACTGGCTCAGCCCGGGCTATGCGGTCAGCGCACGCACGCGTGCCAAGGTACGTGCCTGGTTCAATGCCATCGATCAGGAAGAAACGCTGGCCACCGGCCGGGGCATGATTGAAAAAACCCTTCAGCGCGAAGGCAAGACCGCTGTCAATCTGGAAGAGTTGTCGCACAAACTCGGGTTCCAGAAACCGGACGATCTCTACCTGGCGGTCGGTAAGGATCAGTTCAGTTTGCGCCAGGTCGAACAGGCCCTGCACGCCGGCGAGCCAGTCAAGACCGCGCAAAAGCAGAGTCATGCTGAACATGCGGTGGTGCCCAAAAAGAATAGTGCGTCGAGCGTGGTCAAGGGCGCCAAGTCAGGCGTTCTGGTAGTCGGTACGGATGGGCTGATGACGCAGCTGGCCAAGTGCTGCAAGCCGGCGCCGCCGGACCCGATTGTCGGCTTCATCACGCGCGGCAAAGGTGTGTCGATTCATCGCGCCAGTTGCAAGAACTTCGTCGAGATGCAAGCCCAAACGCCGGAGCGGGTGATCCAGACCAATTGGGGCAGGCCGGAACTCGAAACGGTCTACCCGGTGGATATTTTTGTCCTGGCCGGCGACAGACAGGGATTGTTGCGCGATATCTCGGAAGTGTTCTTGCGCGAGAAAATCAATGTGGTCGGTGTCAGCACGCAAAGTGCAAAGGGGCAGGCGCGCATGGCGTTCACCGCCGAAATCGGATCGACGGCGCAGTTGCAGAAGGCGCTTTCGGTGATTCGCGAAGTCGACGGCGTAACCGAGGTCAGGCGCAACTGATGAGCGGTGCAGAGATGCTCCTGGTCGGGTTGCGAGGCGGTGTCACATCCATTTTTCAGAACGTTCTAAATAATTGCATTGCAGAGCTGGCAAAACCAAAGATAGTTGGCTATAATCTCGCTTCTTTAGGCGCGTAGCTCAGCTGGTTAGAGCACTACCTTGACATGGTAGGGGTCGTTGGTTCGAGTCCAATCGTGCCTACCAAATTTCTGGTTCTGTTTGTTCGGTCTGACTGTATTGGTCGGACAAGCAGAATAAATTTGGGGCAAATTTGCAAGTGATGGTCCATGATGGAAGCGCAGTGCGGCTTCCATTTTTGCTTTTCAGAGCCATTGAATTCGTCGGCAATTGATTCTGCCGATGCGATGACAATGGGCCTGCATCCTGGTCGACGCATGCGCCGATTCGACCAAACACTCCCCACCCTTTCGCTTGGCCAAAAAACTGGCCGATCGCGCACACCGGGGATCAGCGGGCAAATTCGCCAGCAAAATCCTGCCGCCGCCTCGCCGCTTTCCGGTCGAGTCAGCTGACCCGACCGGTAAGTCAAATCACTGCGTTTTCGGTTTGAACTGTTCCGGACTGATGCGATGCTTTTCGCGCCGGTCGCCCATCAGGTTGCGCAACTCTCGAATGCTCAGATCGCTGATCTCATGCATGCGGATAAGCATTGACGCACCAACCGGCAAGCGCCGGTGCCGGATCTTGCTGATCACCGGTGGCGCTACCCCGAGTTCACGTGACAGGCCCGCATCATTCTTGGTACGCATTTTGTCGATCAAAAAATCCAGCAAACGGTTCGGATCGTAATCGACATTGTCGAGGTTGCTAATATCGCTCATTGATTTCTCCTTGTTGACAGTGTTTCCAATAAAACACTGATTGCGTCGCTGCTCAGGTCGGAACGGAGGTTGAACCTTGTTTCAAGCAATCGCTGGCTCCGTCCACATAGTTTCGAGAATGCAATCGTTTCTGTTGCTGACGCAGTGTAATTTACAGATTCATTCATCAATGTTCGCTGGCGCTCTTAGTTGGCTAAATTGCAAAGAATGGTGAATGCGCCATCGGTTTTGGTCATGCCACGGGACAGCCTGCTTGCACCAGTCGACAGCCGCACTGGCCAGTTACGGTGCCTTGTCGCAAAATTGTTGACAAGGACTTACAAAATAATAGGTCAAGCAACTTCGAATAGGGATAAAAATTGGGCCTTTCTGGTTTTTTTCACATGAATGTTGTTTAATCTGCACGAAGCAACAGAGCGTTGCGATCGGAACAATCATCGTTGGTGGAAAACTCTGCAACGCAATCAAATTTCCGGGTGCGACGGATGCCGGTCGGCGGCCGCAAATGTCGAGCTGGTGCGCGCAGGAGCCAGGATCGGGAAGGGACGGGCGTGGTTTTGCTCACCGTACTCCCGGCATCATGCACCGGTCGATAAGTGTCATTCTGCAAAAAAAAGAGCCCGCTGTGAAGCGGGCTCAAACCCATTTGGAGAGGTATTGCAGATGAAACAGTTTCATTGTACTGCCGGTAGTCATTGCCGGTAACTACTGGTGAAAAAATTCTTTTTTTGCGTCGCCTTTTGGTCACAATGCGGGTGCGGAAAATGCCAGGCAAGCTTGTCTGAAACCGCTGGAGACTTTCTTCAGGCCTGATTGACTCTTCCCGCCTGCTGCGCAACCTTCAGGATCCCTGTCCGAATAACCTTCAGGACGGTGACCGAATTGAACGGTTTGACAATGAAGCCGAGCACCCCGCGTTGCATGGCGGCCTGCACCGTGTCCGGATCAAACGATGCGGAGACGAGAAACAGCAATGTCTTGGGAAGCGCTTCGCGCAGCAGATCCAGGATATCGAGGTTGTCTTTCGCTGTTCCAATGTCGACGCAAATGACTTGAGGACGCAGCTTGACGGCATGTGCCAGGCCGGCGTTACTGCTGCTGGCATCCCCAACCACCTCGTGGCCTCCGCCTGTCAGGACACTGCCCAGCAGATTGCGTGATATCGCATTGCTGTCGATGATTACGACTTTCAACATCGTTGGGTATCCTGTCTGGTTGCGTTCGAGTTACAGAACGGTCGTCGGTACAACGTTGGTGCTGGTGTATGTGTGGAGCTTCACATAAAGCCAAGAGTTTCGCAACGGCAACTTTTTCAATGTTGGTCGTCGGCGCCGCCAAATACCTTGCCGACCCACGAGGATTTTTTATTGGTGCGAATTGCCGCCTTGTACGCATCGGTGTGTTCCTGGGCAGCGCGGCGATCCAGCACGCCAGCGCTGACCAGCATGGCGGCGGCGCCTTCGACGCGGCCTATGGCGCGCTCGCCGCTCAGCGAATTGCGCCCGGTGCGTTGCAATAAGGTAAGCCAGGCGTCGTGCAAGGTCGCGCCAATCGCGCCGGCAGCCGCGTCCCGAGCGCTTGCCGTAACGTCATGGGAGAGTTTCTGATAATAGTCGAGCAACTCATGAATACGCCTGACATAAAATTCCGGACCATCGAATTCGCTGGCAAGCTTGACCGACAGGTCCAGGGTCGCGCGCTCGGCGGAGCGATCCGGCCCGGTTTGCACCAGTTGATATCCGCACTGCTGCAGACCGGTGATGAGGCCTTCGATGATTTTGAAATGCCGGATATCGTCCTGTTGACCGGCGCCGGCCGCTTGCTCAATGGCGGTACGGATCAACCATTGTTCAAAGGTCGGCAGCGGTGCTGTCGTTGCATCCTGCGCAAAGCGGTTCTGCAGCAGGGTGTACTCCGGCCTGCTCAGATGGAGAGTCACTTCCGGCATGGGGTGCCTTTCGAGGTACTTCTTCGTCGTTCGAGTGTAGTTGAAGTCTGCGCTTCGCAACAGGCCTTGATGCGCCGATATCGACGGCCACCAGGGACACCAGCGGCGTCGCGCCGGCATCGCGTGCACCGCGGCGGTAGCGGTAGCGTCGGATTTTGCGAATTCCATTATGATGATCGACCCGACCAAAGGAATCCGCATGAACGATGCCCTGCGCCATATCGTGCAACAGATGCCCAAGGCAGAACTGCATATCCACATCGAGGGTTCGCTGGAGCCCGAACTGATTTTTGCGCTGGCTCAACGCAATCAGATTGCGCTCGCTTACGAGTCGGTCGATGCCTTGCGCGACGCCTATGCCTTCAGCGACCTGCAGTCGTTTCTCGATGTGTATTACGCCGGCGCGAGCGTCCTGTGCACCGAGCAGGACTTCTATGACATGACGCAGGCGTATCTGTTGCGCGCGCAGGCCGACCACGTGCGCCACGTTGAAATCTTCTTCGATCCGCAAACGCATACCGCGCGTGGCGTGCCCTTCGAGGTCGTGATCCATGGCATCGACCGCGCGCTGCAGGACGCACGCCGCGCGTATGGCATCAGCGGTGGCCTGATCCTGTGTTTCCTGCGGCACCTGTCCGAAGCCGACGCCTTCGCGACGCTGGAACAGGCGCTGCCCCATCGCGACAAATTCATCGGTGTCGGGCTGGATTCCTCCGAGCGCGACCACCCACCGGAAAAATTCGCCCGGGTGTTTGCCCAATGCCGCAAGCTGGGATTGCATCTGGTCGCCCATGCCGGCGAGGAGGGGCCGCCCGCCTACATTGCGACGGCGCTGGATGTGCTGCAGGTCGAGCGTATGGATCATGGCGTGCGTTGCCTTGAAGACCCGGCCCTGACCGCGCGCCTGGCGCGCGAGCAGGTGCCGCTGACAGTGTGTCCGCTCTCGAATGTCAAGCTGCGCGTGGTGCAACGGATGGCCGATCACAATCTTCCGGCCTTGCTGGAAGCCGGCCTGATGGTCACCCTCAACTCCGATGACCCGGCCTATTTCGGCGGTTACCTGAACGACAATTTCCTCGCCGCGTTCGAGGCCTTGCCATTGACGCTGGGTGACGCACATCGCCTTGCGCGCAACAGCTTCGCGGCGGCATTTCTGGACGAACCACTGCGGCAATCCTGGCTCGCGCAAGTCGACGCCTTCTTTGCCGCGCAAGCATCGGGCACCCCATGTTGAAACAGGCCCTGCGCATGACATTGCGCGACTGGCGTGCCGGTGAACTGCGCTTCCTGCTGATCGCTCTTGTCGTTGCGGTCGCCGCGCTCTCCTCGGTCGGATTTTTCGTCGATCGGATGCGCACCGGCCTCAATCGCGATGCGCATCAGTTGCTCGGCGCCGATCTGGTCATTAGCGGCGATGCGCCGATTAATCCGGCCTGGCGTGCCGAAGCCCTGCGGCGTGGCCTGACCGTGGCCGACACGGTGGCCTTTCCTAGCATGGCGCAAACCGGCACGGACGAGCAGTCGCATTCGAAGCTGACGTCGGTGAAGGCCGTTACTGCCGGCTATCCGCTGCGCGGCAGCCTGAAGATTGCCGCAAATGGCCATGACGCCGGCGCCGTCACCCATGCGATTCCGCAACCGGGCACGGTCTGGGTCGATCCGAATTTGCTGACCGCACTGGGCGTGCAGGTCGGCGGCAAACTGCAGCTGGGCGACAAGCTGTTCACCATTGCCAGTGTCATCGCGGCCGAGCCGGACCGCGGCGCGGCCTTCATGAATTTCTCACCGCGTGTGATGCTGGCCGCCAGCGATCTGGCGGCAACCAATCTGATCCAGTACGGCTCACGTGTGACTTATCGATTGATGGTTGCAGGGCCGAACGACAGCGCCGCCGCCTTCCAGAAATGGGTCGAGACCAGCATCGAGACCAATGCGGTCAAGGGCGTACGGCTCGAATCGCTGGAAACCGGCCGGCCGGAGATGCGCGCCACGCTGGATCGCGCCGAACAATTCCTGTCGCTGGTCGGCCTGTTGTCGGCGATGCTGGCGGCAGTCGCCATTGCCATGGCGGCACGGCGCTTCATGCTGCGTCACATGGATGCCTGCGCGATGCTACGCTGCCTGGGACTGACGCAGAATCAAGTGACGGTGATGTACTTTGCCGAGTTCATCATGATCGGCTTGCTGGGCAGCGCGGCCGGTGCGCTGGCCGGATTTGCCGCCCATTTCGTCCTGCTGGAGTGGCTTGGCAAACTGGTCTCGAGCGACTTGCCGGCGGCCAGCATCCTGCCCGGCATCCAGGGCATCGCGACCGGATTGCTGCTGTTGATCGGCTTCGCGCTGCCGCCCATCCTGCAGCTGCGCAATGTCCCGCACAACCGTGTCATTCGGCGCGAACAGGATGCGCCGCAGCCGATTGCGGTGCTCACGTACGGACTCGGACTGGCGACATTCATCGGACTGCTGTTGTGGCAAGCCGGCAATCTGCAGCTCGGCTTGTTGACCGCAGCAGGGTTCCTGGGCGGACTGGCCGGCTTTGCCGTGATCGGCTGGCTCAGCCTGAAAGCCTTGCGCGGTTTGCGCGGATTGATCAACCATCCGAGCTGGCGCTTTGCGCTGACGGGCCTGCAACGCCGGCCGGGCGCCACCGTGGTGCAGATTGTCGCGCTGGCGCTGGGCCTGATGGCGCTGCTGCTGCTGACGGTGATACGGGGTGATCTGATCAGCGCCTGGCAGCAGGCCACGCCGCCGGATGCGCCGAATCAGTTTGTCCTCAACATCCAGCCCGAGCAGCGCGACGCCTTCGCCGCGCGCCTGCGCAGCGGCGGCGTGCGCAATGCGCAGCTGTTTCCGATGATTCGGGGCCGGCTGATTCAGGTCAACGAACAAGTCATGGGTGGCGACACCTTCGTCGACGAGCGCGCCAAGCGCCTGGTCGAGCGCGAATTCAATCTGTCGACGATGGCCGCGCCGCCGCCGCAGAACCAGGTCAGTGCCGGACGCTGGTTCGATGACAGCAAGCCGGAAGCCTCGGTCGAGCAGGGCCTGGCCAAGACGCTCAATCTCAAGCTTGGCGACAGGCTCAAGTTCGATATCGCCGGCCAGATTGTGGAGGCGCCGGTGACCAGTTTGCGCAAGCTCGACTGGGGTTCGATGCGGGTCAACTTCTTCGTGATTCTGAATCCCAAGCTGATGGCCGATACCCCGCAAAGCTGGATCACCGCGTTTCATCTGCCGCCGGAACATGCCGGACTGGTCGATCAACTGACCCGTGAATTTCCAAACCTGACCATCGTCGATGTCGGCAGCGTGCTCAAGCAGATTCAAGCGGTCATCGATCAGGTCGTCACGGCCGTCGAATTCCTGTTCCTGTTCACGCTGGCCTCCGGCGTGCTGGTGCTGTACGCGGCGCTGGCCGGATCGCAGGATGAACGCACGCGCGAGGCAGGCTTGCTGCGCGCGCTCGGCGCCACCCGCAAGCAGTTGTCGCAGGCGCAGTGGATCGAGTTCGTGCTGGTCGGCGGCCTGTCGGGCTTGCTGGCAGCCAGCGGCGCGGCGGCAGTGGGCTGGTCGCTGGCGACTTACGTATTCAATTTTGAATGGCAATTCAGTCCGCTGGTCTGGCTGGCCGGGCTGTCGGCCGGGGCCTTGTGTGCGGTGGGTGGCGGCTGGCTGGGCCTGCGCACCGTGCTGAATCAGCCGCCATTGCAAACCTTGCGCGAAGCCTGACATCGATACGCTATCATTCGCGCCATGACACAAGAACCGACAACGCTGTTCAATTTGATCGGCGGCGCAGCACCGCTGCGTGCACTGGTGGACCGGTTCTATGATTTGATGGAACTCGAACCGACATTCGCCGAATTGCGCGCCTTGCATCCGACCACGCTGGACGGCTCGCGCGACAAGCTGTACTGGTTCCTGACCGGCTGGAGCGGCGGGCCGGACCTGTATATCGAACGGTTTGGCCACCCGCGCCTGCGCGCACGCCATTTGCCGTACCCGATCGGGCTGTCGGTACGCGATCAATGGCTGGCCTGCATGGCCAGTGCCATGCAGGATTGCGCGCTGGATGATGCACTGAGCGAACGCCTGCTCGAATCCTTCTACCAAACCGCCGACTGGATGCGCAACCGCGAGGGTTGAGCTGCAGCCGGAATAATTTGGAAACCACATGACTTCTGTCGAACTGATTCTGATTGCCCTGGTGGCGCTTTTGCTGGTGTTGCAAATCATCCTGCTGCTGCGCGGCCGCGCCGCTGATATCGGCCCGAGCCTGGTGCAGATGCAGGCCGAACTGCAGCGTCATCAGGAGTACACCAGCGAACGCAACGAACGTGAATTGCGCACCCAGGTGCAGACCACTGCGCAGGGTACACGCCAGGAGCTGAGCGGGAACTTCGGCCAGTTTCAGCAAATCCTCACGGCGCAGCTGACGGCTACTGCCACGCTGCAGAATGGCCAGATCGATGCGTTCTCACAGCAACTGGCCAAGCTCAACGAAGCCAATGCGCAGCAACTTGAAGCGATGCGGCAAGCCATCACGATGCAGGCCCAGCATGGTCGCGAGGAGCAGGCCATTGCGTTGAAACGGTTCGGCGATACGCTCAACCAGGCCTTGATGACCATGACCGAATCGAACGCCCAGCGCATGCTCGAAATTCGCGCCACGCTGGAAGCGAAGATCAAGGACCTGCAAACGGATAACGGCGCGCGGCTGGAAGAAATGCGCAAGACCGTCGACGAAAAGCTGCACGCCACGCTGGAACAGCGGCTGGGTGAATCGTTCAAGCTGGTCTCGGACCGGCTTGAAAAGGTGCATCAGGGACTGGGCGAGATGCAGCAACTGGCCATTGGCGTGGGTGACCTGAAACGGGTGCTCACCAACGTCAAGACGCGTGGCACCTGGGGCGAGGTGCAGCTGGAAATGCTGCTGGAACAGGTGCTGACGGTGGATCAGTACGCCAAGAATGTCGAGACCGTTCCCGGCACCGGCGAGCGCGTGGAATTTGCGGTCAAGCTGCCCGGCCAGGACAATGGCGCGACGCCGGTGTGGCTGCCGATCGACGCGAAATTTCCGAAGGAGCAGTACGAGCGCTTGTGCGACGCGGCCGAGCGTGCCGATGCCGACGGTGTTGCCGTGGCCGGGCGCGAACTGGAGCGGGCGATTCGCGCGGAAGCCAAGACCATCTCGGAAAAATACCTGTCGCCGCCGCTGACCACCGACTTCGCACTGATGTTCCTGCCGACCGAAGGGCTGTACGCCGAAGTCATGCGTCGTCCCGGCCTGGCCGACGAGTTGCAGCGCGTGTATCGGGTCAGCATCTCGGGACCATCGACGTTATCGGCCTTGCTCAACAGTTTGCAGATGGGCTTTCGCACGCTGGCGCTGGAGCAGCGCTCGTCGGAAGTGTGGCAGGTGCTGGGTGCGGTCAAGACCGAGTTCGGCAAGTTTGGCGATGTGCTGTCGGCCACCAAGCTGACGCTCGAGCGCGCTGCCAAGAATATCGAGAATGCCGAAGTGCGCAGCCGCCAGATGGCGCGCAAGCTGAAGTCGGTCGAGGCGTTGCCGACCGAAGCGGCGCAACGGCTGCTCGGTGTGGATGCCAGTGAACCTGACGAGGAGTTGTGATGCCCGCTGCAATGCATTTTTATGAACCGCGCAATGGACACGGATTGCCGCATGATCCGTTCAATGCGATTGTCGGGCCGCGTCCGATCGGCTGGATCTCGTCGCGCAGCGCCGCCGGCCAATTGAATCTGGCGCCGTACAGTTTTTTCAATGCCTTCAATTACACGCCGCCGATCATCGGCTTTGCCAGCATCGGCTACAAGGACACGCTGCGCAACATTGAAGAGACCGGAGAATTCGGCTGGAATCTGGTGACGCGCGATCTGGCCGAGGCAATGAACGCCAGTTGCGCTCCGGTGCCGCCCGAGGTCAGCGAGTTCGATCTGGCTGGCCTGACGCCAGTGGCCTCGCGCGTCATCACGACGCCGCGGGTCGCAGAAGCCCAGGTCTCGTTTGAATGCCGCACCACCCAGATCATCCAGTTGCAGGGCAGCGATGGCATCAAGGTGTCGACCTGGCTGGTGCTGGGCGAAGTGGTCGCCGTGCATATCGCCGAGACCGCGCTGAAGGACGGCATCTACGACACGGCCACGGCCGGGCATGTGCTGCGGGCCGGCGGTGCGGGCGACTATTTCTCGGTCGGACCGGAGCAGTTGTTCCGGATGCGCCGGCCGACCTGAGCGGCGCGCAGGGCCGGGACGCTTACAGCTTGAGTCGCTTGCGGGTTGCCTCAAGCAACGCAACGTTGTACGGGTACAGGTTTTCCGTGAAGAGCATTTCGGCCTCGGCCGGTTCGGTCAGGCACATTTCCAGCATCTGCGGACCATCGTCCTCGACGCCCAGAAAATCCTTGCTCCAACGATTCTTGCGGTGGGTGCGCATGACTTCGCAACCCAATTCGGCCAGTGGGGCCGCGACGCCTGCTGCCAGTGCTGCTTGCTGCCATTCGTCCCAGAATGCGGGTTTTGTTGCTTGATCGCTCATGCGTGATGGTGTCCTGATGAAAGTGTGAAGAAAAGGGGGAGGGGGCGAACCGTACTCTTGATGCCGGGTTTTATCAAGTTCAACGCGACGCCGCGTCGGGGTTGCGTGCCGCAATCTCGCGCAAGGCGCCGGCAAACACCTCGACTGGTTGCCCGCCCGAAATCAGATGGCGGTCATTGATGATCACCGCCGGCACCGAATTAATCCCTTGTTGCAAATAAAACTGTTCGCGCTCGCGCACCTCGGTGGCGAATTCGTCCGATTCCAGTATATGCGCGGCACGCTCGCTGTCCAGCCCAACCGTGCGTGCGACGTCCACCAGCACGGCATGTGACGACGGGTTCTTGCCCTCGGTAAAGTAGGCATCGAACAACGCGTGCTTCAGAGCGATTTGCTTGCCTTCGAGTTCGGCCCAATGCAACAGCCGATGCGCATCAAAGGTGTTGTAGATGCGGCTGCGCTTGTCCATGCTGAACCTGAAGCCGAGTTCTTCGCCACGGGCACGGATCGCTTCGCGGTTGCGCTGGGTCTGCTCGGCGGTGGCGCCGTATTTCTGCGCAATGTGTTCGGTAATGTCCTGCCCCTCGGCCGGCATGGCAGGATTGAGCTCGAACGGCTGGAAGTGCAGGTTGATGGCGACCTCGCCGTCAAGCTGCGCGACCGCCTGTTCCAGCGCCTTCAGGCCGATGATGCACCAGGGACAGGAGACATCGGAGACGAAATCAATTTTCAGGGTTGTAGTCATGGCTTGCTTGTCCTGTGAGGTGGGGGTCAGGTCAGTCCGTCGAACAGCATCACGTCGACCAGATCGCCGGCTTGCACCGCGCCCTGGGCATCGTGCAGCACGATCATGCAGTTGGCTTCGACCATCGAACGCAAGATGCCCGAGCCTTGCGCACCTGTGATGCGCACTTGCCGACGGCCTTCGGCGTCGGTCGACAAGATGCCGCGCTGGTACTCGGTGCGGCCGGGCTTCTTGCGGATCGCGTCACGCGACACGGCGCGCATCAATGGCGGCGCCGTGGCATCCGCGCCCATCATGTGCAGCAGCGCTTCGCGCGCAAAAAAATAAAACGTGACCATCACCGCCACCGGATTGCCGGGCAGGCCGAACAGGAAGGCGCTGTGGCCGTTCGACTGGATTTTTCCGAATGCCATCGGGCGGCCGGGGCGCATGCCGATCTTCCAGAACGTCACGTCGCCCAGTTCGGCCATGATCTGTTTGGTGTAGTCGGCCGCGCCGACCGAGACGCCGCCCGATGTGATGATCGCGTCGGCATTCTCGCAGGCCGTGCGCAATGCCGCTTCGAGCGCGGCAGGTTCGTCCTTGACGACGCCCATGTCGATCAGGTCGCAGCCAAGTCGCGTCAGCATGCCGTGCAGCGTGTAGCGATTGCTGTCGTAGACGCAACCGGCGTCGAGCGGCTCGCCGATCGAACGCAGCTCGTCGCCGGTCGAAAAAAACGCCACCCGCAGACGACGCTGCACCGGCACTTCGGCAATGCCGAGCGAGGCCAGCAGGCCTAGATCGGCGGGATGCAGGATGCGGCCCTTGGCGAGGGCGGCGCTGCCCGTTTGCAGGTCCTCGCCGCGCAGCCGGCGATTGTCGCCGCTGCGCACGGCGCCCGGTGGAATCGTCACGCTGGTGTCGGTGGCCGCCTGCGTGAATTCCTGCGGAATAACGGTGTCGCAGCCGGATGGCATGATGGCGCCGGTCATTACGCGCACGCATTGGCCGGCGGCGACATCTCCCGCGAAGGCGCGACCGGCATACGCGATCCCGATCACATCGAGGCGCAGCGGCTGTTCGCCGAGGTCGCTGCTGCGCAAGGCATACCCATCCATCGCCGAATTGTCATGCGACGGCACGCAGATCGGTGAAATGATATCGGTGGCCAGTACACGCCCCAGCGCGCTGCGCAGCGCAACCTGCTCGATTGCCTGAACCGGTTTGATGAAGTCGCGAATGATGCGTTGCGCTGCCGCGACCGGCAGCGCGTCCGGGTCATACTCGGACAGGCAGCTGACCACCTCGGCAAGGGTGCGTGGCGACTGGTTCATGCCGCCTCGAACCGACGCAGGTCGTCCAGCGTATTGATGTTGCGGAATGCGTCTTCATCGTCGAAGTGGACTTCGGCCACCGCCAGCGAGGCATACCAGGCGTCGATCTTGCGCCCGCCGTTTTGCAGGAACAGGGTCAGATGTGACAGCAGCGAAGATTTCATCAGGCAGAACACCGGATGCGCCTGGCGTTGCTCAGCGTCGCCGGTGACGGCCACCGCGAGGTCGGCGTCCTGCGCCAGCAAGGCCGCCTGCAGGCGCTCGACCAGATCGGACGGAAGAAACGGCGAATCACACGGTGCCGTGACCAGATACGGTGTCTCGCAATGCATCAAGCCGGTCTGCAAGCCCGCCAGCGGGCCGGCAAAGCCTTGCATGTCGTCCGGCCAGACCGAGCTGCAGATAGCTTCGTAGGCAGCCAGATTCTGGTTTGCACTGATCATCACCTGGTCGACCTGGGGCGCCAGGCGCATCAGCACATGCATCGCCATCGGCGCACCGCGAAACGCCTGCAGTCCCTTGTCAACATTGCCCATGCGCGAACCGCGCCCACCTGCCAGAATCAATCCGGTAATCGTCATGCGTTCAACCTCCGATATAAGACATTTCAACCTTGTTGGCGCGGGGCGGCAGGCCATCGGTATTGGCCGTGCGCAGGTCGGAATAGCGGTCACTGCGGCGCTGCCAGATATGACCGATCGCCGCCGCCAGCTCGGCATCGCTGTGACCGGCGCGCAGCAAGGCGCGCAAGTCATGGCCCTCGGTCGCGAACAGGCAGGTGTAGAGCTTGCCCTCGGTCGACAGGCGGGCGCGACTGCAATCGCTGCAGAAGGCCTGGGTGACGCTGGAGATCACGCCGATTTCGCCGGACCCATCGGCATAGCGCCAGCGGCCCGCCGTCTCGCCGGCGTAATTGGCAGCCATGGGGTGCAGCGGCATGGCCGCATGGATGCGCGCGATGACATCGGCGGACGGCACCACCTCTGCCATGTTCCAGCCGTTCGAGCTGCCGACATCCATGTATTCGATAAACCGCAGAATCGCTGCTGAACCCTTGAAATGTCGCGCCATCGGCAGGATCTCGGCATCGTTCATGCCACGCTTGACCACCATGTTGACCTTGATCGGCGCGAGCCCGACCGCAACGGCCACATCGATGCCGTGCAACACATCCGCGACCGGAAAATCGACGTCATTCATTTGCCGGAAAATCGCTTCGTCGATCGCATCGAGCGAGACGGTAACGCGCTTGAGGCCGGCATCTTTCAGCGACTGTGCTTTTTTTGCGAGCAGGGAGCCGTTGGTGGTCAGGGTCAGGTCGAGTGGCTGGCCGTTGCGGGTGGTGAGGCGACTGAGCATCTCGATCAGGCGCTCGAGATTCTTGCGCAACAGTGGCTCACCACCGGTCAGGCGAATTTTTTCGACGCCATGGTCGATGAAAATGCGTGCCATGCGGGTGATCTCTTCGAATGACAGCAGGGCCGTCTGCGGCATGAAGACGTAATCCTTGTCGAACACCTCTTTTGGCATGCAATAAACGCAGCGAAAATTGCAGCGATCCGTCACGGAAATACGCAGGTCATGCAACGGCCGCGCCATGCTGTCGGCCAGCAACCCGGTGGGCGCATCGGCATCGGCGGGAATGACCGGGACGCGCTGTTGCGCGCGCAAATCGGTGATCGGGATAACACGGTCAGTCATGAGGTTTGATGCTTTTTTGAAGGTGAACAAGGGCCCGCGTCAGGCCAGCAACGATACCATGAGGCCCGCTATCGCACAGCCGACGATCACCGTGATGGTGCCAAGTTTAAACCGGAACAGCGCAAGGCACGCGGCCACGGTGATCAACATGGCGTACCAGTCCCAGTGGCCGGGTGGCTGCTGCAGATGGAACACCTGTTCTGCAAAGAACACCGCAAGGCTGACCACCACACCGACCACCGCTGCCGATATCGCCGTCAAAGGGGCAGTCAGGCGGATGTTATCGCGGGTCGACTCGACCAGCGGGCCACCGGCCAGAATGAAAATGAAGGACGGCAAAAAGGTAAACCAGGTGGCCACGCAGGCACCCAGAACGCCAGCGGCCAGCTGATTGTGCGCACCGAAAATTTCCTTGCCCCAGCCGCCGACGAAACCCACAAACGCGACAATCATGATCAACGGTCCGGGCGTGGTTTCGCCCAGCGCCAGGCCATCGATCATTTGCGTTGCAGTCACCCAGTGGTAATGGTCAACCCCGCCCTGATACACATACGGCAAAACCGCGTAGGCGCCACCGAAGGTCAGCATGGCGGCCTTGGTAAAGAACCAGCCCATTTGCGCCGGGGCGCTGGCGCTGCCGAACGCCAGCGCAATGACCAGCCAGGTGGCGAGGCCAAGTCCGACCCCGGCGGCGCCGATGAGGATCAACCGCGACAGTGCGAAGCGGGCATGCGCGGGTGTCGGCGTCGTGTCGTCGATCAACGCCGGTCCGTACGACGCCTTTGCCTGCGCATGATGGGCGCCACCGATCTGGAATTTGTCGGGCCGCAGGCGTCCACCCAGCCAGCCGGCCAATGCCGCCGCCAGAACAATCAGCGGGAAGGGGATTTGTCCCAGCGCAATGGCTGCAAACGCCAGCACGGCAATGCCAAGCAGCCAGTTGTTCTTCAGCGTGCGCGAACCAATTCGCCACGCCGCTGCCAGCACGATGGCGACCACCGCGGGTTTGATGCCATACAGGATGCCGGCCACCAGCGAGACGTTGCCGAAGGTCAGATAGATCCAGCTCAATGCAATCAGGATCAGCAACGACGGCAGCACGAACAACACGCCCGCCATCACGCCACCGCGCGTGCGATGCATCAGCCAGCCGATGTAGACGGCCAGTTGGGTAGCTTCCGGTCCGGGCAGCACCATGCAGTAATTCAGCGCGTGCAAGAAGCGCTGTTCGGAGATCCAGCGACGCTTTTCGACCAGTTCACTGTGCATCAGCGCAATCTGTCCGGCGGGCCCGCCGAAACTGATGAAGCCCAACTTGAGCCAGTACCAGAATGCCTCGGACAGGCGGACGGGGGAAGGTGGAGTCAATTCAGGATTGGTCATCGCATCAATGAGGATTCCGCGTGCGGCAATTCGGGATGCCGTCAGCAATAAAAAAGGGAGCATGCGCTCCCTGGTCAATCATACCTTCGCTGCCATGCGCATCGATGAGGATGCGCATGGCGTCACGCCATCAGCGCTGTGTTTCGATTTGCACCAACGGCTCATCCGGCTGCGCTGGCTTGGCGCGGCGTTGGCGTGGCGCCCGTGGTGCAGCTGGCGCCTGTTCGGCCGCTTCCTGGGCAGCACGCAGCTTGGCCGGATCGGTTGCTGCCAGCGTCAGACCTGCCGATTTGAGGACCTCGGCGAGATCTTCGACCTTGGCCACTGGAGCAGCGACCGCAGCAGCGACAGGAGCAGCAACCGCAGCAGCGACAGGAGCAGCAACCGCAGCAGCAACCGGAGCAGCAACCGGAGCAGCAACCGCAGCAGCGACAGGAGCAGCAACCGCAGCAGCGATCGGAGCAGCAACCGCAGCAGCGACAGGAGCAGCGACTGGTGCTGCCACGACGACCGGAGCGGCAGCTTCCTCAGCGAGGGTGACTGCTGGCGCAGCGACTGGCTCCACCGGGCGTGCTTCGGCGACAGCCGGCACAGGTGCGGCTACCTCTGGCGTAACCAGGATAGTCGGCTGAACCACCATCTTTGGCACCAGCGGCACTACGTCAATTTCCGGCGTAACGGCTTCAATCACTGGCGCGGCAACAACTTCAGCAACGCGCTCGACGACCGGCGCAGCAACCACTGCAGCCGGTTCGATCTGCATCGGAATTGCCGCGACGGTGGCAGCGGTCGCAACATCCTGCTCGCTCATGACTTCCTGGGGAATCAGCGGTGCCGGCATTGCCGTACTCAAGGCAGACGGCGCATACACGACGTCATTCTCGGATTGTGCTGCTTCATCTTTGGCAATGGCTGCAGCTTCAGCGATGGCGTTCGACGCCACCGGCACGAAGACCGGTTCGCCGGACGGGGCATCATGCAAGACGACTGCCGATTCTTCGTCGCCTTCGCCGTCGACACTGCCTTCGACCGCTTCGCCGCCTTCGCGATCACGACGATTGCGGTTACGACCACCGCGACGCCGACGCCGACGCTTTTCTTCCGATTGCTCGCCGGTTTCACCGTCAACTGCGGTGATGCCGGTTTGCTCTTCGTCATCCTGCGATGGCGCAACGTCGAGCTGAACCACAGCTGCGGGGGCCACGACATTGAGCAGCAGCTCTTCCTGCTTTGACTCTGGCGATGCCGGTTTGCGGTCTTCACGCGGAGGACGTGGTTGACGCTCGCGCCGACCTTCGTTGCCTTCGCGGGGTTCGCGTGCCTCGGCATTCTTTTCACGCGGTTCGCGTGGCTCACGCGGTGGACGCGGTGGTCGCGCCGCCGGTGCCGCCTCTTCCGTCGCTACTGCCTTGACTGGCTCGTCGCGCTCTTCACGACCACCGCGCCCACCTCGGCTGCGGCCACGGGGATTGCGGTTGTTGCGATCGCCGCGGTCGTTTTTCTGTGCGGGCTTGTCTTCAACCACCGGCACCACCACGATTGGCGCAGCAGGCTTCTTGAAGAAGAAACCAAGCAGTTTGCTGACGAAACTCTCTTCCGGTGCAACCATCAAGGCTGGCACGACCGGCTTGGCTTCCACGACTTTGCGTTCGACGACTGGCGCCGGCTGGTCTGGCGTGATGCTCTTGACCATGGCTTCCTGACGCGGCTTGCCTTCTTCTTTCTGGCGCTTGCTGTAGCTGATGTCGGTTTCGGCTTCTTCGGCCATCGCATAGCTGGCTTGCACTTCTTCCAGGCGCGCATCGTCATGCTTGATGCGTTCCAGTTTGTAGTGCGGCGTTTCCAGATGCTTGTTCGGAATCATGATGATCGAGACACGATGACGGGTTTCGATCTTCAGGATCTCGCCACGTTTCTCATTGAGCAGGAACGCAGCAACATCGACCGGCGCCTGAATATGAATCGCGGCCGAATTCTCTTTCATCGCTTCTTCCTGGATGATGCGCAGGACTTGCAATGCAGACGATTCGGTATCGCGAATGTGGCCCGTGCCATTGCAACGCGGGCAGGTCACATGGCTGCCTTCGGACAGCGACGGACGCAGACGCTGACGTGACAATTCCATCAGGCCGAAGCGGGAGATCTTGCCCATCTGGACGCGAGCACGGTCGAAGTGCAGGGCGTCCTTCAGGCGGGTTTCGACTTCGCGCTGATTCTTCGCGTTTTCCATGTCGATGAAGTCGATGACGATCAAGCCACCCAGGTCGCGCAGGCGCAATTGTCGGGCGACTTCTTCAGCGGCTTCGCAGTTGGTGTTGAATGCGGTGGTCTCGATATCGCTGCCACGGGTGGCGCGCGCCGAGTTGACGTCGACCGAGACCAGTGCTTCGGTGTGATCAATGACGATGGCGCCGCCGGAAGGCAATGGCACCGTGCGCGAGTACGCCGTTTCAATCTGATGTTCGATCTGGAAGCGCGAGAACAGCGGCACGTCGTCGCGGTAGCGCTTGACCCGATGCACCATGTCCGGCATCACGTGACTCATGAACTGTTGTGCCTGTTCATAGATGTCATCGGTATCGATCAGGATCTCGCCGATGTCAGGCTGGAAATAATCGCGGATGGCGCGGATGACCAGCGAGGATTCCTGATAGATCAGGAAAGCGCCGGTCGACGATTGGCCGGCGCCCTCGATGGCGCGCCAGAGTTGCATCAGGTAGTTCAAGTCCCATTGCAGTTCGTCGACATTGCGGCCGATGCCTGCGGTACGGGCAATCACGGACATGCCAGTGGGCAGATCCAGCTTGTCCATGGTTTCGCGCAGTTCCTGGCGATCTTCGCCTTCGACCCGGCGCGACACGCCGCCGCCACGCGGATTGTTCGGCATCAGAACGAGGTAGCGTCCGGCC
Source organism: Actimicrobium sp. GrIS 1.19 (assembly GCF_035984655.1). Taxonomy (NCBI): domain Bacteria; kingdom Pseudomonadati; phylum Pseudomonadota; class Betaproteobacteria; order Burkholderiales; family Oxalobacteraceae; genus Actimicrobium; species Actimicrobium sp. GrIS 1.19. Next base: position 106,905 of record NZ_JAXCHT010000006.1, read on the forward strand.
AGCGAAACAAACGACGTCAGTGCCGCGCCCTTGTTGCCGCGTTCTTCCTTCTCGACCTGGACCATGATTTCCTGGCCCTCGCGCAGGGCTTCCTTGATCGAGGCAGTGCGCACATCGACACCGTCCTTGAAGTAGGTGCGGGCGACTTCCTTGAATGGCAGAAAGCCATGGCGCTCTTCGCCGTAATTGACGAAGCAGGCTTCCAGCGAGGGTTCGATGCGGGTGATGACGCCTTTGTAGATGTTCGATTTGCGCTGTTCGCGGCCGGTGGTTTCGATATCAATGTCGATCAGTTTTTGACCGTCAACGATGGCGACGCGCAATTCTTCTTGTTGCGTCGCGTTAAACAACATGCGTTTCATTTTATTTTGCTCCGTGACGACTCAGTGGCCGTCTTAAGTGCCGCCTGCTTCTAAAGTGGCGGCACGAGTACAGGGATGTACGCGAGATTGGAGCAGGCGGGAGGGAATTGTCCTGTCTTGCAGCGTGCCGGGAAAACCGGCGCCAACCGCAGTCTGACTCAGATGAGGTTTTCCGGAATGCCGAGCGCGCACCGTCTGACACCGCGCGCATCGAATTGATCGAGCGCGGCATCGGCAGCAAAGCAACTTGGTTGAGCTAAACAAACCATCGGGTTCAGCAGATTCGGCAAACAGGGTTCAACATCGTCAACGGGCAAGCTGCCTTTGAGCTGGCAAGCTGGCCCGACATATCCGTACATTCCGACTACTCTTATCAGCCCTCTTGCGCGCTGTCCGATGACATCAACGGTGCGACCTTGACTCGCGCAGGAAGGGTGCATACACATCTTTTCCATCGAATTTGCAAATTGGCGAGGCCGATGGAGACGCCCCTGTGTAGAATGTGCTTTTTTATTCTCACACCAGCAGTAGTTTTGTAACCACTGCGAAACAATTATATATTCAAAATGAAGGACTTAGAGAGATTTTCTGGGAAAGAGCTGGAAACGCCATTGCCCTCCCGGTCGTCGCAAGTCCCTCCTCAAGCGCAGCTCATCACCATTTCCGATGAAGAGTCGGGCCAGCGGATCGACAACTTCCTGTTACGTATTTGTAAGGGCGTGCCAAAAAGCCATATCTACCGGGTTTTGCGCTCCGGGGAAGTGCGCGTCAACAAGGGCCGGATCGACCAGACCTACCGATTGGCCGAGGGCGATATCGTGCGCGTGCCACCTGTACGGGTGGCTGAAAAGAAAGAATCCACGGCGCCGGGCACCGAATTCGACATTCTGTTCGAAGATAGTCACTTGCTGATCATTAACAAGCCGGCTGGTGTTGCCGTCCACGGCGGATCAGGCATCAGCTACGGCGTGATCGAGCAACTGCGCGCGGCGCGGCCGGATGCCAAGTTTCTGGAGTTGGTGCATCGGCTGGACCGCGATACGTCAGGCATTCTGCTGCTGGCCAAGAAACGCTCGGCGCTGACCAATCTGCACGAGCAGATCCGCGATGGCGAGCCAGACAAGCGCTATCTGGTGCTGGTTCAGGGTGACTGGGTCAATGCCCGTCAGCACATCCGTTTGCCGTTACATAAATACAATGCGCCGGATGGCGAGCGCCGCGTTCGCGTGCAGGCCGACGGTCTGGCCTCACACACGGTATTCAGCCTGCTGCGGCGATACGGCAAGTTCGCCTTGCTCGAAGCAGAATTGAAGACAGGTCGCACCCATCAAATCCGCGTGCACCTGTCGTCGAGCGGCTTCGCCATCGCCGGTGACGACAAATATGGCGACTTTGCGCTCAACCGGGCACTGCAAAAGGCGGATGGACAACGCGTTGCGTTGAAACGCATGTTCCTGCATGCGCACCAGATCACGTTCGTCCATCCGGAAACTGGCAAGCCAATGACCCTGAGCGCGCCCTTGCCAGCGGAGTGCCTGCGCTTTCTGGACAGCCTCAAAGAATCTTCTGCTACGGCATAATCCTTACAAGTCAACAGACGGAGTCGGCGGCATTGCTGCCGGGAATCATGGCGCGAAAACAATTTGATTTAATCGTATTCGACTGGGATGGGACCTTGATGGACAGCACGGCCACCATCGTCAAATGCATTCAGGATGCTGCACGCGACCTCGGCTTGCCGATTCCCGACAAGCGGGCCGCGTCGTATGTAATCGGGCTCGGATTGCAGGACGCAATGGAAGCTGCCTTGCCGGACCTCGATCCCAAGTATTACCCGAAGATGGTGGAGCGCTATCGGCACCATTACCTGGCCAAGGATAATGATCTGACCCTGTTCGAGGGTGTTCGTGAAATGCTCACGGAGCTGTCGCAGGATGGTTATTTCCTGGCAGTGGCAACCGGAAAGAGTCGTGTCGGTTTGAATCGGGCCTTGAACGCAGCCAGGTTATTGTCCATGTTCGATGCCACGCGCTGCGCCGACGAAACCTTTTCGAAGCCGCATCCGGCCATGTTGCAGGAACTCACGCGGGAATTGGGCCAGGACATGAAGCGCACGCTGATGATTGGCGATACCACGCATGACCTGCAGATGGCATTGAATGCCGGGGCAGGTGGCGTTGCCGTGCACTATGGCGCCCATTCAGCGCAAGAGCTGGCGGAATTGCAGCCAATGTATGCAGCCAATTCCGTGGCTGAGTTGCATGCGTGGTTGTCCACCAATGCGTGAACCATGGAGACCGTGAATGCAATCCCTGTTTGCGCTTCCTCGGACGTGGAGGAAGGCGGCAAGGGTATCCGGTTTCCGGTTGCCACCGGTGACTGGCAGGGTACCGGCTTCGTCGTGCGTTATCACGGCGTCGCATACGCTTATCTGAATCGCTGCGCCCACGTGCCGATTGAACTTGACTGGGCCAAGGGAGAATTTTTTGAATCGAGCGGGTTTTACTTGATGTGTTCGACCCACGGCGCGATCTATGCGCCCGAAAGTGGACACTGCCAGGGCGGACCGTGCCGCGGCGGAAAATTGCGTCCGATTAGCATCACCGAGGTGGCGGGCCAGATTTGCTGGCATCCCGATGACTATGTCACCGCACCGATTGCAATACTGCAGCCAACCGACAGAAAAGAGCACGAATGAACAATGACGAATTCAATCCGGTCCCGCCCGCATCCAGCGGCAAGCCAATGAAGGACGGCTGGGAGCGCGAAGTGATCGAGAAGCTCGCGTATGCCTCCCTGCGTGAACAACGGTCGCGCCGTAGATGGGGTATTTTCTTCAAGCTGTCGACATTGGTCGTGGCGTTGCTTGCGATTGCCGTCCTGTTCAATTTCAACAAGGCCGAAGTGGAAATGCTGACCGCGCACACGGCATTGATCGATATTGACGGCACCATTGAATCCGGTGGCGGCAGCGGTGCGGCGGAATCGGTCATTCCCGCCCTGAACAAGGCATTCGCCGATACGGCGGCGGTCGGCATCATTTTGCGCATCAACAGTCCCGGCGGCAGTCCCGTTCAGGCAGGCATGATCAATGATGAAATCGTGCGCCTGCACAAGGCACATCCGAAGAAGCCGTTCTACGTGGTGGTCGACGAAATGTGCGCCTCCGGCGGCTACTACATTGCCGTTGCAGCTGACCGGATTTACGTCAACAAGGCCAGCATCGTTGGCTCGATTGGCGTGTTGATGGATGGTTTCGGATTCACCGGACTCATGGAAAAGGTCGGCGTTGAGCGGCGACTGCAAACCGCAGGTGTCAACAAGGGATTCATGGATCCATTTAGCCCGCAAAGCGACAAGCAAAAGGCCTATGCACAGGAAATGCTCGACGAAATCCATCAGCAATTCATCGACGTCGTGCGCAAGGGACGCGGCAAACGGCTGAAGGAAACACAAGACACGTTCTCGGGATTGTTCTGGACCGGCTCAAAGGCGGTCGAGCTGGGGCTGGCCGACGGGTTTGGCACGGTCGAAAGCATTGCCCGTGACGAATTCAAGGCCGAGGATATTGTTGACTACACGCAGCACGAGGGCTTGCCGGAACGCGTGCTGAAAAAATTCGGCGCGGCAATGGGCGCTGGCGCGATGAAGTCGATGGTGTCCGGCACCGGATCGCACCTTCGTTAATCGGCGCTCTTCACACTATTCGTACTTGCTTGTGTCAGTTTTTTAACTAAGATGAAGTATCAGTGATCTTCAGCGACAGGGCATACGGGATTGGCTCGGTGATTCTGCAGTTGGGCTGACACCCGCGCGACGCGCGGGATAGAGGGACAGTCCGTCTCTCATGAGGTGTCCCGTTCGGGGGCAATTGAAACGGCGGTTTAACCCGCCGTTTCGCATTTCCGGCGCTATTCTGCGAGAAACAGAAACACGGTTGGTTTCTTGTGGAAGTCCGGCGCCCTCGCCGCCGCCAGGTCCTTCTTCCATTGCGCTGCCGATTGCGTCTTTATTTTCTCGTCCGGAGTTGTCAATGCCGTTGCGACGCTGATCAGTGTCGTCGGCGAGCAGGTCGCTGCCAGTGCCTCCAGCATTCCGGAATTGCGGTATGGCGTCTCAATGAATAGCTGGGTCTGCTTTTCCTGGCGCGATCGATCTTCCAGCAGTTTGATGCGCTTCATGCGCGCGTCCGCGTCGATCGGCAAATAGCCGTTGAAGGCAAAGCTCTGACCGTTGAAGCCACTGGCCATGACTGCCAGCAGCAAGGACGACGGGCCGACCAACGGGTTGACGATCACGCCATGTTGATGCGCCAGGCGGACCAGGTTTGCGCCGGGATCGGCGACCGCGGGTACGCCGGCTTCGGAGATCAACCCCGCATTCTGCCCTGCCAGCAAGGGCGCGAGGAGGGCGGGCAATTCGGTTGCGGCGGTGTTGACGCTCAATTCCTTGATACGAATTTCCTGCATTGCCGTCGCCAGAGGATGGTGCTGCGCGATAAGTTTCAAATGCGCGCGGGCTGTCTTGGCATTCTCGGCGATGAAGTAATTCAGGCTGGCCGTGATTTTTTGCACGTGATCGGGAATGATCGTCGCAAGTAAATCGGCGTCGGCGCTCGCTGCAGCACTTAGGGTAGTGGGGATAAGGTAAAGAATTCCAGGCATGACGGATCAGCTTCGCAAACGGGATGGGCCGACCACGCGTTACGGCGTGGCGGAAAAAAAGGAAAAGCCGGCATTGCGCAACATTGTCGTCAGTGCAATCAAGGGTAGTCCGGTCAGGGCGGTGGGATCATTGCTGACGATGGATTCGATTAGCGCAATGCCCAAACCTTCGTTCTTGGCGCTGCCCGCGCAGTCGTACGGTTGCTCGATACGCAAGTAGGCATCCAGTTGATTTTCGGGTAATCGCCGGAATTTCACCGCCGTTTCAATGTTGGCAAGCTGAATTCGCGTCGATTTGTTGCTGGCACGCCCGTCCAGAAGGCACAGGGCAGTATGAAAATGCACCTCGCGGCCCTGCATTTTCAGGAGTTGTGCAAGGGCGTTGGCGTGGCTTCCTGGCTTGCCAAGTTGCTCGCCGTCCAGCAGCGCGACCTGGTCAGATCCGATAATGATGCACTCCGGCAGCCGGTCGCTGACTGCTTCGGCTTTGGATTGCGCCAACCGCAGCGCGGTATCCTGCGGCGCCTCGGCGGGCAGGGCTGTTTCATCAATGTCGGGTGAGATCGCCGTGAACTGAAATCGCAGGCGCGACAGCAGTTCCTGTCGATAAATCGAGCCCGACGCAAGTACCAGCGTCGGTTGTTGCAGTAGTTTGGCCATCGATGGTTGTATGGTTTGAAGGGGCGTAGAGAAAGCAGTGCTAAGGCTTTGACGAATAAGGGAAAAGGCTGTTATTATCGCAGGTTTTCCGGATTCGACTTTCGACATGAGCACGCTGATAATTGACAGCTTCGAGTTTTGCCGGTTGAAAGAAAGCCGAAATGGGCAAATGCCCGTGGCAGATCTGACCCGTCTGGCGCAAGAAGTTGTTGGCGAGTCGGCAGGGCTGGTTTGGTCATTGCAGGGTGGCGCCGACCAGTTCGGTCATGCACAATTGTTGCTGGAGATTTCCGGGTCGGTTCAGTTGGCATGCCAGCGCTGTCTGGCGCCGCTTGATGTCGATATCTCGTCAACGTCCCGGCTGATTGTTGCCAAGGATGAGGTCGAGGCGGACCGTATCGACGAATTGTTGTCCGACGACGAAGTCGATGTGATCGTGGGTTCGAAAGCAATGTTGATATCGGATCTGATTGAGGATGAGGCATTGCTGTCCATCCCCTTGTCGGTCAAGCATGACGTTTGCCCGGCAGATTCGGCGGCGTCGTACGATGCGGGAAAGAAGCCGTCGGCATTCGACGTGCTGAAAGAATTAAAGCGGTAATCGTTTTTAGAACGTTTAACAAAACGTGGCTGGCAACGCAGCAAGGCGCATTTTGTTAGACGTTCTTAGTAGCAAGCCGAAGACTGTTCACGGCCATTATGTACAGAGTGTTGTTCGGTCTCGTCGCAATTGGCGAGGTCGACTATGTTAAAATTTCAGATCTTAAGGTTTAGGAGTAATCATGGCTGTTCAGCAAAACAAAAAGTCCCCGTCCAAGCGTGGCATGCATCGTTCACACGACTTCCTGGTAGCACCGCAACTGGCCATCGAGCCAACCACCGGTGAAACACACATGCGTCATCACATTAGCCCAACCGGCTACTATCGTGGTCGCAAAGTTCTCAAAACGAAAAACGACGAGTAAATTTGTCAGTAACAAAATTGAAAGCGGCGCAGCGTATTTTTTGCCTGGTGCCGCTTTTTCACGTGTTGACACAGTACGTTGCGTCAGTTTGAATCACGCCAAATCTGGCCCCTGTTGCGGCTGGGACAGGGTATTGAATCAAATCAATGACAATAAAAATTTCAATTGACTGCATGGGTGGCGATCATGGCCCATCAGTGACCGTTCCGGCGGCAGTCTCCTTCGTCAATCGCGAATCTGAGGCCGAGTTGATGTTGGTCGGCAAAGAAGAGCTGATTCACGCAGAGCTCAAGAAACTCAAGTGCGTTGCGCATCCACGCATCACTGTTGTACCCGCGTCCGAAGTGGTGGAGATGGGCGACTCGCTCGAGATTTCCTTGCGCCGAAAGAAGGATTCGTCGATGCGGGTAACGATCAATCTGGTCAAGAATGGCGCTGCCCACGCCTGCGTTTCGGCAGGCAATACAGCCGCACTGATGGCGGTTTCCCGCTATATTCTCAAGACCATTCCGGGCGTCCACCGTCCGGCAATTTGCGGCATCATTCCCAATCAGAAAGGCGCGCCCACCTACATGCTGGATCTTGGCGCAAATGTCGATTGCGAGCCGCAACATTTGCATCAATTCGCGCTGATGGGTTCGGTTCTCGTGAGCGCAATGGAAAATATTGCGCGCCCGACCATCGGTCTGTTGAACGTCGGCGAAGAAGACATCAAGGGCAACGACGTGGTCAAGCGCACCGCTGCATTGTTGCGGGCGGAGCATGCAAAAGGCGTACTCAACTTTCATGGCAATGTCGAAGGCAACAATATTTTTGAAGGCACCACTGACATTGTGGTTTGCGACGGCTTTGTCGGCAACGTCACCTTGAAGGCTTCCGAAGGGCTGGGGCGATTCCTTAAGAACGTACTGGCCACGGAACTCAAAAGTTCGCCAATGAACATGCTCGGCGCACTGCTTGCGCGTGGAGCGTTGAAGGCGATTTCCCGTCGCATCAATCCGTCCCGCTACAATGGCGCCAGCTTGCTTGGTTTGCGCGGATTGGTCTTCAAGAGTCACGGCAGCGCAGATAAGTATGGCTATGAATGGGCAATCAAACGCGCGTTTGACGCTGCCCGAAACGACGTGCTTTCACGAATCTCGATCACGATTGCGTCATTGATGCCGCAAGTCGATGGCCCACCAACGCCGGATGGTTCAGGTCCTGCAACCGAATTGATGGAACAGAAAACCGCATGACGATTTATAGCAAAATCATTGGCACCGGCAGCTATCTGCCTCCTAATCGCGTCACCAATGCGCAGCTGACGCAAAGCATGGCCGCAAACGGCATAGAAACATCCGATGAATGGATTTTCTCGCGCAGCGGCATCTCGGCCCGGCACTATGCCGATCCCGCGACATTGTCGAGTGATCTAGCGGTGCATGCCGCGCTGCAGGCGCTGGAGATGGCCGGTCTGGTTGCCAATGATATCGATCTGATCATCGTGGCGACATCCACGCCAGATCATTTCGGCGGCTTTCCGAGTACTGCCTGCGTTGTCCAGCGCAAACTCGGTATCACCAATGACTGCGCTGCGGTTGATGTGCAGGCGGTGTGCAGTGGGTTCGTGTATGCCGTATCGGTCGCCGACAGTTTCATCCGCGGTGGGTCGCACAAGAAGGCGCTGGTTATTGGCACGGAAGTGTTTTCGCGTATTCTCGATTTCACGGATCGCACGACCTGCGTGCTGTTCGGTGATGGTGCCGGCGCAGTCATTCTCGCGGCGTCGGACGCGCCCGGCATTCTATCGACCAAACTCCATGCTGACGGCCGCCATGCCAGTATCCTGTGCGTCCCGGGCAACATCAATGCGGGCACGCTGGCCGGCAGTGCTTATCTTTACATGGATGGCCCAGCCGTCTTCAAGCTTGCCGTGTCGGTTCTCGAAAAGGTCGCCAAGGAAGCGCTGCTTGCTGCCGACCTGCAACCTGAGGCGCTGGATTGGCTGATCCCGCATCAGGCCAATATTCGCATCATGCAAAGCACTGCCCGGAAGCTGCACCTGCCGATCGAAAAGATGGTCGTTACCGTCGACCAGCATGGAAATACGTCAGCCGCATCCATCCCTTTGGCCCTTGACGTTGCAATGCGCGACGGCAGAATCCAGCCCGGCCAGCATGTGCTGATGGAAGGCGTCGGCGGCGGCTTCACCTGGGGTGCGATCGTCGCACGCATGTAAACCTGAAATCCACCTGAATTGATCGCATGACCACATTTGCATTCGTTTTCCCGGGACAGGGCTCCCAAGCCATTGGCATGCTTAATGGTTTCCTGGACAACCAGATTGTGAAGGATACCGTTGCGGAAGCATCGGATTTACTTGACGTTGATCTGGGCCAGATGATTGCCGACGGGCCGAAAGAGCTGCTCGATCTGACCACCAATACCCAACCCCTGATGCTCACCGCCGCGGTCGCTTTCTATCGCGCCTGGATAGCGGCTGGTGGCGCAATGCCTGCCATCGTTGCAGGACACAGTCTGGGCGAATACTCCGCACTGGTCGCCGCCGGCGTGCTGTCGTTTGCCGATGCGGTGCCGTTGGTGCGGTTCCGTGCGCAGGCTATGCAGCAAGCCGTCCCTGTCGGTCAGGGCGGTATGGCCGCGATTCTTGGATTGTCCGATCCGGATGTGATCGCCGTCTGCGCCGAGGCTGCGCAGGGTGAAATAGTCGAGGCCGTCAATTTCAATGCGCCCGCGCAAGTGGTTATCGCAGGTACGCGGGCAGCCGTGGAGCGTGCGTGCGAAGCGGCGAAAGCCAGGGGCGCGAAACGGGCATTGCTATTGTCCGTGTCGGCGCCATTTCATTCTTCCCTGCTCAAGCCGGCCTCCGATCAGCTGCGTGAATATCTGGCGACAATTGAATTTCAGAACAGTGTCGTTCCATTGATCAATAATGTTGATGTCGCGATCGTGAACGACGCTGCGGCATTCCGCGATGCGTTGGCGCGGCAGGCCGCAAGTCCTGTTCGCTGGGTTGAGACGATACAAAAAATGGCGACATCGGGCGTCACCCACGTCATTGAATGTGGTCCCGGAAAAGTTCTTTCCGGGCTGACAAAGCGCATCGATGGCACGCTGATTTCCGACGCGATTGTCGACGAGGGTTCGTTGCAACGTGTGTTGGAATTGCTCAAGGGAGTGTGAACGTGACTGACCTGAAAGATCAAATAGCCCTGGTAACTGGCGCTTCGCGTGGAATAGGGCGGGCAATTGCTCTGGAACTGGCGCGCCGCGGTGCTACCGTAATAGGTACCGCAACATCCGCTTCCGGTGCTGCATCGATATCGGATTTCCTTGCCGCTGCGGGCACGTCGAACTGCAAGGGCGTCGTTCTTGACGTAAATGACGCGCCCAGCTGTACAGCGCTGGTCGAGGCGATCCAAAAAGAGTTTGGCGGGCTTTCGGTTCTCGTCAATAATGCCGGCATCACGGCTGATCAGCTGGCCATGCGCATGAAAGACGACGAATGGGATCGGGTCATCGCAACCAACCTGTCAGCGGTCGGCCGCTTGGCAAGAGCGGTCCTGCGCGGGATGATCAAGGCCAAGGGCGGGCGCATCATCAACGTTACCTCCGTCGTCGCCTCGTCGGGGAATGCCGGGCAGATGAACTATGCTGCTGCAAAGGCGGGTGTCGAAGGCATGAGTCGCGCATTGGCGCGTGAAATTGGCAGCCGTAACATCACGGTAAACTGCGTGGCGCCTGGATTCATCGACACCGACATGACCAAAGCCCTCCCGGAGCAGCAAATCGCGCAGTTGGCGCAGCAGATTCCGCTCGGTCGACTTGGTCAGCCGGAGGACATTGCCGCAGCAGTTGCATTCCTTGCGTCGCCAGCTGCCGGGTACATTACCGGAATTACGTTGCATGTGAACGGCGGAATGTACATGGGTTAGACCCCTGCAGATCTCCTGCCCGGCCTGTTTTGATCATTCGTCAGAATGAAAGTTAAAAGTAAATTTTCGTTGCGCAAACCTGATAAAATGCGCGCACTTTCCGTCACCACTCACTGGAGTTAAAACATGTCCGATATCGAACAACGCGTTAAGAAAATCGTCGCTGAGCAATTGGGTGTCGCTGAAGCCGACATCAAGATCGAGTCTTCATTCGTTGACGACCTGGGTGCCGATTCGCTCGATACGGTTGAGCTGGTCATGGCTCTCGAAGACGAGTTCGAAATGGAAATTCCTGACGAGCAAGCTGAAAAGATCACGACAGTCCAGCAGGCTATTGACTACGCCAAGGCAAACGTCAAAGCCTGAATTGACTGAATTTAGGAGAACTGATTGAGCCGTCAACGTCGTGTCGTCATCACTGGTCTGGGATGTATTTCGCCGGTGGGAAATACCGTTTCACAGGCATGGAATGCGGTTCTTGAGGGCCGTTCTGGTATAGCGACAATTACCAGATTCGATGCAACGCCTTTCAGCACCCGTTTCGCCGGGGAAGTCAAAGGCTTCAACGTCGAAGAGTACATGCCGGCCAAGGAAGCGCGCCACATGGACGTGTTCATCCACTACGGCATGGCGGCGGGTATCCAAGCCATGCAGGATAGCGGCCTCGTGGTTACCGAGGAAAACGCTGATCGTATTGGCGTGATCGTCGGTTCCGGAATCGGTGGCTTGCCACTGATCGAGGAGACGCATGCGGAGCTAACGAAGCGGGGCCCGCGTCGCATCAGCCCCTTCTTTGTTCCAGCATCGATCATCAACATGATTTCCGGACACCTGTCGATCAAGTACGGATTGCGTGGACCGAATCTGGCGATCGTGACCGCTTGTACGACCGGATTGCATTGCATTGGTGCTGCCGGACGAATGATCGAATACGGCGATGCTGACGTGATGATCGCGGGTGGATCGGAAGCCACGATCTCACCGTTGGGGATCGGCGGATTCGCCTCGGCGCGCGCATTATCATCACGCAATGACGATCCTGCCGCCGCATCCCGTCCCTGGGATCGCGACCGCGACGGTTTCGTTCTCGGCGAGGGTGCAGGCGTCATGGTGCTCGAGGAGTACGAGCATGCCAAGGCGCGAGGCGCCAAGATATACGCCGAACTGCTTGGTTTCGGCATGAGCGCCGATGCATATCATATGACGGCGCCAATGGAAAATGGCGCAGGTGCCAGTCGCTGCATGATCTCCGCGCTAACCAACGCCGGAGTCAATGTCGACGACGTCAACTACGTCAATGCACACGGTACCTCAACGCCGCTGGGCGATGCCGCAGAAACCGTCGCGATCAAGCGTGCCCTTGGTGAGCACGCATCGAAAGTGGTTGTCAATTCAACCAAGTCGATGACGGGTCATCTCCTCGGCGGCGCGGGTGGCCTGGAGTCTGTCTTCACCGTCCTCGCAGTGCATCATCAAAAATCACCACCCACCATCAACCTGCAAAATCCCGATCCTGATTGCGATCTGGATTATTGTGCCAACGTTGCCCGTGACATGGTTATCGATATTGCCTTGAAAAATTCATTTGGCTTTGGCGGAACCAACGGTTCACTGGTCTTCGGCAAGATTTGAGCGGGTCACGCCGGCCCTTGACGCGTTGAGGGCCGGCTCTCTTTCTTCCATCAAGCGACATGTCGATCGCAGTTTCAGTAGTGGTCAGGCGTTCAGGAACTCTCGGGGTTCTGTGCCTTGTCATGGCAGTGGTCGCAGCAATTGTGACGGGACTGCTTGCGAGCGGATTGTTGTGCCAGCAAAATACGTGGGCACGGTTGCTTGGCGCAGCCTTCTCGGTGGCCGCCAGCGTTGCGCTTGGAATGAAAGTAGCCAAGAAAAATGCAACATACTGGATTGATATCTCCGGTTTGGGGCAGATCAGGCTATCCTCGTCGGACACTGGAAGGCGCTCTGAAGTCTTGCTGGCAGCTGATGCTGAGAATTGCCTGGAAATTGCATCAGGGTCGCTGATAACGCCGTCGCTGCTTTTCCTCAGGCTGAAAAATAAAACGGGGCTGATTCACACCCTGCTGATTTTTCCAGATTCGGTGTCGCAGCAAGGCTTCCGATGTCTGCTGGTTGCTTGCCGCTGGATTGCCGCGCAAAATACCCGCCAAACCAGAGAAATTGTGGGGGAATACGCCTCCACCAATGAACTAAGTACGTTACAGCCAGTCAACACTTTGGTCCGCGTGCGTGTTGAAAAAAAGTAAGGGAATGGGGATTGACGACAGAACGCGATATTGATCAGCTGCTTGTCGAACGCGTCCAGCGCGGTGACAAAAAAGCGTTCGAGCTATTGGTGATCAAATACCAGCGCAAGTTAATGCGGTTAGTGTCGCGGCTTGTTCGCGACCAGGCCGAGGCTGAAGATGTTGTACAAGAAGCTTTTATCAAGGCATACCGCGCATTGCCGCAGTTTCGCGGCGACTCGGCGTTCTATACTTGGTTATATCGCATTGGCATCAATACCGCGAAGAATTTCCTGGTAACGCAGGGAAGGCGTGCTCCGACCTCCACTGATGCAGATGCTGAAGAAGCAGAAACTTTTGATGACGCTGACCACCTAAGAGATATTAATACACCGGAATCAATGCTGGCGACGAAGCAGATTGCTGAAACGGTCAACGTCGCAATGAACGCCTTGCCTGAAGAGTTGCGTACGGCAATAACGTTGCGGGAAATCGAAGGATTAAGTTACGACGAAATCGCAGACGCCATGGCATGTCCGATTGGCACAGTGCGGAGTCGGATATTCAGGGCACGTGAGGCAATAGCCGAGAAGTTGCGACCCTTGTTGGGGACGGCAATCGATAAGCGCTGGTAATGCTGTAATTTATTTGGGGCAAAGCAAGTTGGATGGTCACCGTGAGGCAAGTATGAATACGAATGAAATGACAAATCAAGAAATCTCTGCTTTTGCAGATGGAGAACTTGCCCCGGATCGATTTGATGCGATTTCCAAAGCTTTGCGACAACACGACGCGCAGGCCGCCTGGAATGTCTATAACCACATCGGTGACATACTTCGCTCGAACGACATGGCGACAACTGGCCTGAGTGATGGGTTTGGCGCCCGTATGGCCGCCCGCCTTGATCTCGAGCCCGCCTTCATCGCACCGCAGACGTTGGCGTCCGCCGCGTCGCATCGCCTGTCGGCGAGCGCGGCGATACGCAGTATTGTTGCGCATCGTAAATCATTCATTCCTGCGATGGCGGCCGTTGCGGCAGTAGCGTATTTCGGTATCCCGCAATTGCTGTCGGGCACAGGCGATGCCGGCAGCGAGCGCGTTGTGGAAGCGGGCGCGGATGCAAACGGCGCCATTCGCGTAAATTCGAATATCATTGTTGCGCAGAATTCGGACGCGGCGGCGCCATCCGGCGTTACTGTGTTGCGCGACCCCCGCATTGATGAGTATTTGCTCGCGCATCAGCAATTTTCGCCGTCCGTTTACAGTTCCGCAAAATTTGCCCGTTCAGCCACATTTGCAAGCGATTCCAATAAATGACATTTATGCGGCAAACACTAGCCTCTCTCAAGTTTGTCGTAGTCTTATCGAGTTTGATCTCTTATTCAGCGTTGGCTGAGGGCGTTGATTCTCAGGACGAAAACCGGGATGCGCAAAATTGGCTGCGTCGGATTCAGGTCGCCGCGCAAAAAGTGAATTACTGGGGGACGTTCGTTTATCAACAGGCGAATCAGGTCCGTACTTCGCGCATTACGCATATCCATGATGGCAAGAACGAAATGGAGAAGCTGGAGATACTGGATGGCAAGCCGCGCGAGTACATTCGGAATAACGACGAAGTAGTTTGTTATGTTCCTGAGATACATACGTTATTTATCGAAAAAAGACCGGCGCCAGAGGTCTTTCCCGCGATTCTTGCGACCAATCCAGCGGACGTAACGCTCCATTACACTGTCAAGCGCGGTGAATCGGGACGCGTTGCAGGGTACGACACGCAGGCCTTGTTGCTGGAGCCGAAAGATAATCTTCGGTACGGATATAAACTATGGGCCGAAAAGGCAACCGGCCTGCTGCTGCGTGCGCAAACGCTCAATGACAAGCAGGAGGTCATTGAGCAAATCGCGTTCACTCAATTGGAAATTGGCAATATCAATCGAAGCCGGGTCAAGCCAAGCTTCACCAATACTGCCGGGTGGCACACCGAGAACAGCGTGATGAGCCCGGTCACAGTGCAATCCTGGACGGTCAAAAGCATACCTGCCGGATTCAAGAAAATCCGGGAAATGAAACGGTTGATTTCGGATAGCGCGCCCCAGGGTGAATCCAATGGCTCGGCACCAGTGCAACGGGAGCTGATTCAGCTGGTTTTTTCCGACGGCCTTGCGGCAATCTCGGTCTTCATCGAGCCGGGATCGCGCAGCCGAACCGAGGGCTCCATGCAGCAGGGGGCGGTTAATATTACCGGCAAACGGCAGGGAGATTTTTGGCTTACCATTGTCGGCGAAGTACCTGAAGCTGCAATCAAGCAAGTTGCCAATTCCATTGAATTCAAACCAAAGTAACGATGCCATGAACTCACGTACCCACATATTGAATAAAACTTTAAGTGTCATGTTGAGCGTTGCCGCGATCATTGCCATACCTGTCGCGACGAGTTTCCCTTCGACGGCGAGCGCGGCCTCTGTTGCCGGATTGCCTGACTTTACTGATCTGGTCGAAAAGACCGGGCCGGCAGTGGTCAATATTCGCACCACGGAAAAAGCCAAGTTTGCCCAGGGCGCGCCCGGCGCCGGTGCCGACGATGAGGAAATGCAGGAGTTTTTCAAGCGGTTCTTTGGCGTGCCGGTCCCACCGCGTCAGCAGCAGCCGGAACGTCCGTCCCGGCCAAAGCGACCGGGAACACCGCCGGCTGAAGAAGAGGTACCGCGCGGCGTCGGTTCAGGTTTCATCATTTCGGCCGATGGCTACGTCATGACAAATGCGCATGTTGTCGATGGCGCCGACGAAGTCTACGTAACGCTTACCGACAAGCGCGAATTCAAGGCGAAAATCATCGGTGCCGACAAACGTACCGATGTTGCGCTCGTGAAGATCGAAGGCGCCAATCTGCCGAGACTTGCGCTTGGGGATTCGGACAAGATCCGGGTCGGCGAATGGGTCATTGCGATTGGCTCACCGTTCGGACTGGACAATACCGTCACGGCCGGAATTATTTCCGCAAAGGCCCGTGATACCGGTGACTATCTGCCGCTGATTCAAACCGATGTTGCCGTCAATCCGGGTAATTCGGGTGGTCCGTTGATCAACATGCGGGGCGAGGTGGTCGGTATAAACTCACAGATTTACAGTCGTTCGGGTGGCTACATGGGGATTTCCTTTGCCGTTCCCATCGATGAAGCGATGCGCGTTTCCGACCAGCTGAAGCAAGCTGGCAAAGTGACGCGCGGCCGTATTGGCGTGCAAATCGGCGAGCTGACGAAGGAAGTTGCGGAGTCGCTTGGACTGTCCAAGGCGCAAGGTGCGCTGGTGCAACGTGTCGAGGCCGGCGGTCCTGCTGAGAAGGCTGGCGTTGAGGCCGGCGATATCATCCTGAAATTCAATGGCATCCTGATCGAGCGCTCAAGCGATCTGCCCCGCCTGGTGGGCAACACCAAGCCGGGTGCGCGCGCTGTCCTGACAGTGTGGCGCAAGGGAGCCAATCGGGACCTGAATGTGACCGTGGCAGAAATGGAGCAGGAAAAAGTGGCCAAGCGCGACGACAAGAAATCAAAAGCGGAGCAAACGGCCAACGCATTGGGGCTGGTTGCGAGCGATCTTACCGATGCGCAAAAAAAGGAATTGAAGATTGATGGCGGCGTCGTCGTCGATGCGGCAGAAGGTGCGTCAGCAAGGGCCGGATTGCGCGCCGGTGATGTCGTACTTCGATTGAATAATACGGACGTAAAAGACGCGAAGCAGTTCGCGGCACTGGTTGCCAAGCTTGATGCAAAAAAAGTCGCGGTCATCCTGGTGCGCCGTGGCGACGCATCCCAATTCGTGCCGATTCGGCCACTGGCGCAATAGTCGAATGATTGTCAAAAGAAGCTGCTGCCTTGAGGGTCGCAGCTTTTTTCACGGGTGGTGCTCCTGAAGTGATTAACTTGACCTTATATTCACGCAGTTACTGTCACCTGTGCGACGACATGTCTGCCGCCCTGAACGCGTTTCAGTCATTGCGGAGTTTTCAGGTCAACGTGGTTGATGTGGATGCCGACGCATTGCTGGTGGCGCGATACGATGAGTTGGTACCGGTGCTCATCGGGCACGATGCAAATGGCGCGGAGATCGAACTGTGCCATTATTTTCTTTCAGGTGATGCCGTACGCGATTTTCTGCTTGCTCAGCCGGCTTAATACGGTTTTCCAGGGCGCAATGCTTTGTGGTCCGCATGCGAATCGCCTAGCTGCTTGATTTCACGGGCTTTCCCCTCTGGAATCCGGTAAAATGCGCAGCTGAACAACCTCCTGAAACAAGGCGCTCGCCTGAGGAATTGATCCTCGTCCGGAGCGCCTTTTTTGTAATCGTGTTTTGAGTTAATGAATAACATCCGCAATTTCTCCATCATCGCCCATATTGACCATGGCAAGTCCACGCTGGCCGATCGCATCATTCAACTTTGCGGCGGGCTGTCTGATCGCGAGATGGAGGCCCAGGTGCTCGACAGCATGGACATCGAACGCGAGCGCGGCATTACGATCAAGGCCCAGACAGCGGCGCTGATGTACAAGTCGCGCGACGGCAAGGTGTACAACCTCAACTTGATTGATACGCCTGGCCACGTCGACTTCAGCTACGAAGTCAGTCGATCTCTGTCAGCCTGCGAAGGCGCGCTACTGGTCGTTGATGCCTCGCAAGGCGTTGAGGCGCAAACCGTCGCCAATTGCTACACGGCGCTGGATCTGGGTGTCGAGGTGGTCCCGGTCCTGAACAAGATCGACTTGCCGTCGGCTGACCCCGCCAATGCCATTGCCGAAATCGAAGAGGTCATTGGTATTGATGCTTCCGAGGCAGTGCACTGTTCCGCCAAGACGGGGCTCGGTGTCCAGGATGTGCTGGAATCGCTGATTCTGAAGGTGCCGCCGCCAAAGGGTGATCCCGATGCGCCGCTGCAGGCGCTGCTGGTCGATTCATGGTTCGATAACTATGTCGGCGTCGTCATGCTGGTGCGGGTCGTCAATGGAACCCTGCGGGCCAAGGACAAAATTTTGCTGATGGCGAACGGCTCGGTGCATTTGACCGAAAGCGTTGGCGTCTTCACGCCAAAATCCGTGACCCGTGAAACCTTGTCTGCCGGGCAGGTCGGCTTCATTATTGCGGGCATCAAAGAGCTCAAGGCCGCCAAGGTGGGCGATACCATCACGCTTGCAAGCCGTCCGGCCACTGAGCCGCTGCCCGGTTTCAAGGAAGTGCAGCCACAGGTGTTCGCCGGTCTGTTTCCGGTGGAAGCCAACCAGTACGACGCATTGCGCGATTCGCTTGAAAAGCTCAAGCTCAACGACGCCGCGCTGCAGTACGAGCCGGAAGTCTCGCAGGCGCTGGGATTCGGTTTCCGGTGCGGCTTCCTCGGCCTGTTGCACATGGAAATCGTGCAGGAGCGTCTTGAGCGTGAATTCGATATGGACCTGATCACGACGGCACCGACGGTTATTTATGAAGTCGTGCAACGTGACGGCTCGATTCTGATGGTGGACAACCCGTCGAAAATGCCCGATCCATCCAAAATCGAAGAGGTCCGGGAGCCAATCGTCACCGTCAATTTGTACATGCCGCAGGAATATGTGGGTGCCGTGATCACGCTGTGTACGCAAAAGCGCGGCATGCAAATCGACATGAACTACCACGGCAAGCAAGTAAAGCTGACCTACGAGATGCCGATGGCGGAAATCGTGCTCGATTTTTTCGACAAGCTGAAATCGACGTCGCGCGGCTATGCGTCGATGGATTACGAGTTCAAGGAATACCGCTCCGCCGATGTGGTCAAAGTCGACATGCTGATCAACAGTGAAAAAGTCGATGCGCTGGCCATTATCGTGCACCGTGCCAACAGCCAGTATCGTGGACGCGCAGTGGCTGCCAAGATGCGCGAATTGATTCCGCGGCAAATGTTTGATGTGGCAATTCAGGCCGCAATCGGGGCAAATATCATATCGCGCGAGAACGTCAAGGCGTTGCGCAAGAACGTGCTGGCAAAGTGCTATGGCGGCGACATCAGCCGCAAGCGCAAGCTGCTCGAAAAGCAAAAGGCCGGCAAGAAGCGCATGAAGCAGGTAGGTTCGGTCGAAATACCGCAAGAAGCATTTCTGGCAATTTTACAAGTGGACGATAAATGAACCTGCAAGTCATTCTTGGCAACTTCGCGTTGATTCTGTTCGTATTGACTGTGCTATCCGGTGTGATCTGGTTTCTGGATGTGTTTTATCTGGCCCGCCAGCGTCGTGCCCGGGCCGACTCGGCGCTGGCGGAATTTGATGCCCGCAACGGCAAATTGCAGGCCGAGGGCATCAAGCTGGAAGCCTCCGGCCGGCAGGCACTGGAAGCGGATCTGTTGCGGCAGCCTACCTGGATCGAATATTCCGGTAGTTTCTTTCCGGTAATTGCTCTGGTGTTCTTCTTGCGCTCCTTTTTATACGAGCCGTTCAAGATTCCCTCGCCATCCATGGTCCCGACCTTGCAGGTGGGCGATCTGATCCTGGTGAATAAATTCACTTATGGCATCCGGCTTCCATTGCTCAACAAGAAGATCATCGAAGTGAACAATCCACAACGTGGCGATGTGATGGTGTTCAAATACCCCAAGGATATGTCGCTCGACTACATCAAGCGCGTGGTGGGCGTGCCGGGGGATAAGATTGTCTACAGGAATAAACGGCTGTCGATCAATGGCACACCCGTCTCGTACACGGGCTTGCCGGACTATCTGGACGAGGAGCGCCTGACCTACTCCAAGCAGTACCTTGAAAACCTTACCGGTGTCGAGCACAAGATCTTGAACAATCCGCAGGCAGGCGATGAACTCAACAACGTCGACCAGTTCCCGATGCGCGAGGCGTGCAGCTATAACTCCGAGGGTTTTGCCTGCACGGTCCCCGCTGGACATTACTTCATGATGGGGGATAATCGGGACAACAGTGCCGACAGCCGATATTGGGGCTTTGTTCCCGATCAAAATATTGTCGGAAAAGCATTTTACGTGTGGATGAATCTGGGCAATCTCAAGCGTATTGGCAGTTTCAAATAAATCGGCGTACAAGGAGCAACACATGCGTTCAAGGGCAATCGGCAAGCAGGGCGGCATTACTTTGGTTGGACTTATTTTCGTTCTCGCCATTCTGGGACTGATTGGCGTCATTGGCTTGAAAGTATTCCCGACGGTGGTCGAGTTCATGTCGGTCAAGAAAGCGCTGGTTGCAGCGAAAGCCTCTGGTTCCACACCCGTCGAGATCCGAACCTCGTTCGACAAGCAGGCCACTACCGGCTATATCGATTCCGTGACGAGCAAGGATCTGGTTTTCTCCAAGGACGATGGCGAAATTGAAGTCAGTATCGCGTACCAGAAAAAAATCCCCCTGTTCGGGCCCGCCTCGTTGCTGATGGAATATGAAGCCACCACTGCCAAATCTGCTACCAAGAAACCTGCCGTCTGATCGGGTGTAGCGCCGACTGAAATGGACTTTATGCTTCTGGAAGACCGACTTGCTTATACGTTCAAGGATGCCGCTTTGCTGCAGCAAGCGCTGACACATCGCAGCCATGGCAGTTTGCATAACGAGCGGCTCGAATTTCTGGGTGATTCCATTCTCAATTGTGTGGTCGCTTCGTTGTTGTTCGAGCGTTATAGCAAAATTGACGAAGGCGACCTGTCCCGGCTGCGCGCCAACCTGGTCAAGCAGCAGTCCCTGTACGAGATTGCACAGCGACTGGAGTTGTCGCAGTTCTTGCGCCTGGGGGAGGGCGAGTTGAAGTCGGGCGGATTCCGGCGTCCTTCGATTCTCGCCGACACACTGGAAGCGCTGTTCGGGGCGATTTATCTCGACAGTGAATTCAATGCGGCGCGGGATGTGATCAGGGCGCTGTACATTCCCATTCTGGATACCGTCGATCCGAAGACGCTGGGAAAAGACGCCAAGACACTGCTGCAGGAGTATTTGCAGGGAAAGAAAATCGCGCTTCCGCAATACAACGTGGTTGCCACGCATGGCGCTGCCCACAATCAGGAATTCGAGATTGAATGTCTGGTACCGAAACTGGATATTCAGGTTTTCGGCACCGGCGGCAGCAGGCGGGCAGGCGAGCAGGCTGCCGCAAAACATGCATTGGAGGCGGTGCAAAGTGCGTTCCTGAAAAGTCCCGCGGGCGCCCGCAAGAGCAAGCCGCGCACCTCGCAACTCAAATTGGCCGGCATCGCAACGATTCAGCCCGATGCGCCAGTTGAAGCAGCCGGCACACCGCGTGAAAAAAAGGTGTCCGCAAAAATTGATCCCAATCCAAAAGCCGGCGAGAGTGCGACGAAAGACAGCAAACCCGGCACCGACGTTCGGGCTGGCAATGAGCCACCGGATGCCACCGATGTCACCAAACCAATTGCAGTAACTCAAACGAAGACGGCATGACTGAATCTGCAACACCATCGAATTTCCGCTGTGGCTACATCGCCATCGTCGGACGACCCAACGTCGGCAAGTCGACGTTGATGAATGCGTTGATCGGCGCAAAAGTAAGTATCACTTCACGCAAGGCGCAGACCACGCGCCATCGCATCACCGGCATTCAAACGGTGGAAGATACCCAGTTTGTGTACGTCGATACGCCCGGCTTTCAAACACGTCATGCGAATGCGCTGAACAAGACCCTCAACAAGACGGTGTCCAATACGCTGACGTCGGCGGATGTGATCCTGTTCCTGATCGAAGCTGGAACGTTCGGACCTGCCGACCAGCAGGTGCTGGACCTGATTCCCGAATCGGTGCCATGCATCCTCGTGATCAATAAATCCGATCGGGTCAAGGACAAGGCCGTGCTACTGCCGTTCGCACAGCAAATCGCCGCCAAGCATGACTTCGCAGCGGTGGTTCCCGTGTCGGCCACGCTGGGATTCCAGCTCGATGGCTTGCAGAAGGAAACGCGCAACTTCCTGCCGGAAGGACCGCCGATTTTTGGTCCCGACGACATCACGGATCGCAGCGAAAAATTCCTCGCGGCCGAAATCATCCGCGAAAAAGTATTCCGCTTCGTCGGTGACGAGCTGCCTTACACAAGTACCGTCCTGATTGAAAAATTCGAACAGGAAGGCGATCTGCGCCGCGTGTTTGCGGCGATTCTGGTGCAGCGCGACACCCACAAGTCGATGCTGATCGGTCAGAAGGGCGCACGCCTGAAGGAGATTTCGACGCAGGCCAGACTCGACATGGCGCGTTTGTTCGGCGGGCCGGTGTATCTCGAAGTCTGGGTCAAGGTCAAGTCGGGCTGGGCCGACAACGAAGCCGGTCTGCGTGCCTACGGCTACGAATAACCGGACCGGACCAGGCGCGTGGTAGGTCAAGCCGCTGACTCGCCGATGCCCGTCGTGGCAGCGCCGACTGACACACCGTCGGCCCGGCCGCGTCGGCCGCGGGTGCTGGAAAAAGACCATCGCGTCGGCAATCAGCCTGGATTCGTCCTGCACAGCTACCCGTACAAGGAAACCAGCCTCATCGTCGATGTGTTCACGCGCGATCACGGCAGGATTGCGCTGGTCGCCAAGGGCGCCAAGCGCCCGCATTCGAAACTGCGCGGCGTCCTGCAAACTTTCCAGCCCTTGTCGGTCAGCTGGAGCGGCAAATCGGAAGTGCGCACGCTGACCGGCGCCGAGTGGGTTGGCGGTTTGCCGCCACTCGAAAAAGCCGCCCTGCTGTGCGGCTTCTATCTGAACGAACTGCTGGTCAAGCTGCTCGCCCGCGACGATCCCCATCCCGCCCTGTTTGATCACTACATCGCTGCCCTCAATCAGCTCGGCCATGACGAACCGGCGCCCATCGTGTTGCGCAAGTTCGAACGCAGCCTGATGAAGGAAACCGGCGTGGCGGGCGACCTGACGATGTGTACAGGCACTGGACAACGGGTGCAGGCCGAGCGGCTTTACGTGGTCGATCCGGAACGCGGTCCGCGCCCGGCCAATCCGTCCGACGCGGCGCCGCGCGTCAGCGGGCAGACCTTGCTCGACATGGAGCGCGAAGATTACAGCGACAGCACCACACTCACCCAGAGCAAGTTCCTGATGCGGTATTTGCTGGCCTGGCATCTGGGCGGTGTGCCGTTGAACACGCGCCAGATCCTCATCGATCTGACCCAACTATGATCGGTCCGAGCCTGCCATGAGCTACCTGAATCCACCCGCCGCCACACCCGCGCTGTGCATCGACCTCACCGCCCTTGCGAGATTGCGCGACCTGCGGCCCGGCGCCGGCGCGCCCGAACTGGCCGAGGCCGCAATGCTGGCCGAGGCTGCCGGCGCAGACCGGATTGCACTGTCATTGCGCAGCGACGCAGGTGCGCAGTGGCAGGCTGATGTCATCGCGATGCGCGCCCGACTACCTGGCGGATGCGACCTCGCGCTGCCGCTGGGTGCGGAGATGCTTGCACTTGCCGCTGAACTGACGCCACATGCGCTTTGCCTCGTCGGCGATCAGCCCGAGGGTGGCAGCATCGACGTGGTACAGCATGGCGCTGCAATCCGGTTGGCGCTGCAGCACCTGCGCGAGCGTCCGGTCGTGGCGATGCTCACGATCGATGCGAACATCGTGCAGATTCAGGCCGCTGTCGACACCGGTGTAACTGCAATCATGCTCAACACCGCACCGTATGCCATGGCGGACGATGCAGCGCAGGCATCGGTGCAATGGGAGCGACTTGCCAACGCCGCAATCGAGGCAGCGCGACTTGGGCTGCAGGTGCAGGCTGGTGGTTTTCTGGACTATCGCAACGTCGGCCGGATCGCGGCGATTGACACGATCACGCAGGTCAACGTTGGCCACGCGGTACTTGCGCGCGCAGTAATTGGCGGCTGGTCGAAGGCGGTCAGCGACATGAAATCCATCGTCGCGCAGGCGCGCCACCTCGACGCGGGCAAAGCATGATTTACGGCATCGGTACGGACATCATTCAGATCAGTCGCATTGAAGCGGCGCTACAGCGTCATGGTCCGCGTTTCGCCGAAAAAATCCTTGGCATTGAAGAGCTTGAGAAATACCATCGTCGCAGCGCCAAGGTTGCCGCGCGCGGACTGCGTTTTCTGGCAACCCGTTTCGCCGCCAAGGAAGCCTTTTCGAAAGCCATCGGCCTTGGGATTCACATGCCGATGACCTGGCGGGCGATGCAAACCCTGAACGCGCCCAGCGGCAAACCGATTGTTGTCACCAGCGGCGCATTGACGTTGTTCATGGAGCAGCACGGACTGAGTGCACAGGTATCAATTACCGACGAAACCGACTACGCGGTCGCCTTCGTCATCGTGGAGAAAACATGAATCAGGCAGCAGACATGAAACACAATCGCACCGCACCGGTGATGCTTGACGTGATCGGTACCGAACTCAATGCCGACGACATCCGGCGCATTCGGCATCCGCTCACCGGTGGCGTGATCCTGTTTGCGCGCAACTTCGCCGATCGCGCCCAGCTGGTGGCGCTGACCGACGCCATCCACGCACTGCGCGCCGATGTGCTGATTGCCGTCGACCATGAAGGCGGCCGGGTGCAGCGCTTCAGGACCGATGGATTTACGGTATTGCCGGCAATGCGGCTGCTCGGCCAACTATGGGATCGGGACGTGCTTGCCGCCACCAGGGTAGCGACCGATGTCGGTTTTGTGCTGGCCGCCGAGTTACGTGCCTGTGGCGTCGACTTGTCGTTTACGCCGGTGCTGGATCTGGATCACGGCGAATCGGGCGTGATCGGCAACCGTGCCTTTCATCGCGATGCGCGCGTCGTGACGCTGCTGGCCAAGAGTCTCAACCATGGCCTTGCTTTGGCGGGCATGGCCAATTGCGGCAAACATTTTCCAGGCCATGGTTTTGCGCAGGCTGATTCGCATGTCGCCGTGCCGGTGGACGAGCGCTCGCTGGAAGCGATTCTCGGCGACGATGCCGCGCCGTACGACTGGCTTGGGCTGGGACTGGCAGGTGTGATGCCGGCGCATGTCATTTACCCGCAGGTCGATGCGCAGCCGGCCGGGTTCTCCCGGAAGTGGTTGTCGATCCTGCGCCACGACATGGGATTCGACGGCGTGATCTTCAGTGATGACCTCAGCATGGAGGGTGCCAGCGTCGCGGGCGACGTGATTGCCGGTGCCACGGCGGCACTGGCCGCTGGCTGCGACATGGTACTGATCTGCAATGCGCCGGACAAGGCAGACCAGTTGCTCGACGGACTGCACGCCAATCAATCCAGTGAGCGCAGCGCGGCACGCATTGCGACACTGATGCCGACCATGGCGCCGCTGGACTGGGCTTCCCTGCAAGCCGATGACCGCTACCAGTCGGCCAAACGCAGCATCGCTGCATTACTGGCCGAATGACCGACGCGCTGGCTCCCGACCCGCGCGCCATCGTGCTGGAGACGGTGGCCAAGCTGCCGCACCTGCCGGGCGTGTATCGCTATTTCGACGCCGACAACAATGTGCTGTATGTGGGCAAGGCGCGCGATCTGAAAAAGCGGGTGTCGAGTTATTTTCAGAAGACCGCCAGCAGCTCACGCATTGCCATGATGGTCGAGCGCATCGCCCGGCTCGAGACCACGGTGACCCGCAGCGAAGCCGAAGCGCTGCTGCTGGAAAACAATCTGATCAAGTCCTTGCAGCCGCGCTTCAACATCCTGTTCCGCGACGACAAATCCTATCCGTATCTGAAAATCACCGGACAGGATTTCCCGCGCATGGCGTACTACCGCGGCGCGATCGACAAGCGCAATCAATTCTTCGGACCTTTCCCGAGCGCGTGGGCGGTCAAGGAGTCGATGCAAATCCTGCAGAAGGTGTTCATGTTGCGCACCTGCGAAGACAGCGTCTACGCCAACCGGACCCGACCCTGCCTGCTGCATCAGATTCATCGCTGCAGCGCGCCTTGCGTGAAGGCGATCAGCCAGGAGGATTATTTGCGCGACGTCGAGAATGCGGCGAAATTTTTGCGCGGCCGGCAAACCGAGGTGATGCAGACGCTGGGGGAAAAAATGCATGCGCATGCCGAGGCACTCGAATTCGAGCAGGCCGCCGTGGTGCGCAATCAGATGAATGCGCTGTCGCGCGTGCTGCATCAGCAAACCATGGAGTCGGGCAACGAAGCCGATCTCGACATCATTGCCGTGCTGGTGCAGGGCGGCCGGGCCTGCGTGAATCTGGCGATGGTGCGCGGTGGCCGGCATCTGGGCGACCGTGCCTATTTCCCGACCCACGTCGACAATGCGCTGGCCAGCGAGGGCGAGCCGCTCGAGGTCGAAGTAATGAAGGCCTTCCTGGCGCAGCATTACATTGAAAAATTCATTCCGTCGACGCTGGTGCTCAGTCTCGACCTGGACGAACCCGAGCTGATGCTTGCGTTGATGGAGCAGTGCGGCCATCGGATCAATCTGCTGTTTCAGCCGCAGGGGCAGCGCCGCCAATGGCTGGAAATGGCGGCCAAGGGGGCCGAAATTTCGCTGGCCCGGTTGCTGTCCGAGCAGGGTTCGCAGCAATCGCGCACGCGCGCGCTGGTGGAGGTGCTCGGGCTGGATGGCGATGATCTCGACAGCATTCGCATCGAATGTTTTGACATCAGCCATACCCAGGGTGAGGCAACGCAGGCTTCATGCGTGGTGTTCCACCATCATGCGATGCAAAATGGCGAATACCGCCGCTACAACATTGCCGGCATCACGCCGGGCGACGATTACGCTGCGATGCGACAGGTCCTCACGCGGCGCTACGAAAAAGTCGCCAACGGTGATGGCGTCATGCCAGACATCGCGTTGATCGACGGTGGCAAAGGTCAGGTTGAAGTCGCGCGCCAAGTGTTCGCCGAACTGGGTCTCGATATCAGCCTGATTGTCGGCGTGGCCAAAGGGGAGGGGCGTCGTGTCGGGTTGGAAACCCTGGTCTTTGTCGATGGCCGTGAGCCCAAGGAACTGGGTAAGGAATCGGCCGCACTCATGCTGATTGCGCAGATTCGCGACGAGGCCCATCGCTTCGCCATTACCGGCATGCGCGCCCGGCGCGCCAAGGCCAGGCAAACCTCGCGGCTGGAAGAGATTGAAGGAATTGGCGCGAAGCGGCGCCAGAAACTGTTGGCCCGATTTGGCGGATTGCGCGGCGTGGTCGATGCCAGCGTGGACGATCTGGCATCGGTGGATGGCATCTCGCGTCAATTGGCGGAAGACATTTATAGGCAATTGCATTAAATTACGCAGGGCTTTGCAATTGGTGCACTGTCTTTGCCGTACCCAACACATCTGACTCATGCCTCTCAATACCCCGATCTTGCTCACGTGGTTACGCGTGGCGCTCATTCCTCTGGTTGTAGGGGTGTTTTATTTGCCGGAAAGTGTGATGCCGATGTTCGACCGCGGCCTCGCCTCAACCTGCATTTTTGTCGTTGCCGCAGCGACCGACTGGTTCGACGGTTTTCTGGCGCGGCGCTGGAATGAAACATCGGCGTTCGGCGCCTTTCTCGATCCGGTGGCGGACAAGCTGATGGTGGCCGGCGCATTGCTGGTGCTGGTTCAGCTTGATCGCGTCAATGCCGCCGTTGCCTTCATTATCATTGGTCGCGAAATCGCGATTTCCGCATTGCGTGAATGGATGGCGCAGTTGGGCGCATCCAAGTCCGTCGCGGTGAGTTCGATCGGTAAAATCAAGACGGCAGCGCAAATGACCGCGATTCCGATGCTGCTCTACTACGACACGCTGTTCGGTTTGATCGATACCCGCATCTGGGGGCAATGGCTGTTGGCAGTCGCCGCAGTGCTCACGGTCTGGTCCATGTTCTACTACCTCAAAAAAGCGTGGCCGTTGATCAAGCAGTACTCCGGGCATTTACCCTGAGCTTAAGTGCGCAAATATGGTGTGGATCAGTTGACAAAAAAAGGCAGTCATCTATAATACGCAGCTTGTTGTCATGCGGGAGTAGCTCAGTTGGTAGAGCGCAACCTTGCCAAGGTTGAGGTCGAGAGTTCGAGCCTCTTCTCCCGCTCCAGATTGAAAGAAGGGAAGCTGTCACCGGCTTCCTTTTTTATTGAAATAGCTGTTGATGTGCAGTGCCGTTTTACGCGGGAGTAGCTCAGTTGGTAGAGCGCAACCTTGCCAAGGTTGAGGTCGAGAGTTCGAGCCTCTTCTCCCGCTCCAGATTGAAACAGGGAAGCTCTTAGGGCTTCCCTTTTTCTTGCGGAAAATCGATGTAAACGATTACATCTGAACTCCATTTTGTCACTGCAGATGCACCGTTTGCAGTTACAATACGCTCCGCGGCGGGGTAGCAAAGTGGTTATGCAGCGGCCTGCAAAGCCGTTTACGCCGGTTCGAACCCGACCCCCGCCTCCAGTTTTTCTTCATCCTGCTTACGGCCGAACATGGCCCGACCCGCATCGTTTCCCTCTCATCGTTTGTTGACTGCCGTGATCGCTCATTGATCCGCGCCGGCATGCCGACGATTGTCTTTTTTGTGTCCCGATATGCGCTACCATCTGGTCCCATGGAGAATGGTCAATGATGTTGCAGGCATCCGAACTTGCTTGTACGCGCGGCGAGCGCGCGCTGTTCACAGATATCAATATCCACCTTGATGCTGGTGACGCCATGCGTGTCGCCGGCGCCAATGGCAGCGGCAAGACCAGTCTGCTGCGCTTGTTGTGCGGCCTGGCGTTTCCGGCAGCCGGCGAAGTGCGCTGGAAGGGCAACAACATCCGCAGCATGCGCGAGGAATTCGGTGCGCAGATGCTGTACCTGGGCCACGCAATCGGGGTCAAGGACGATCTGCTGGCGTGGGAAAACCTGGTTGTCGCCACTACGCTGGCTGGCCATCCGGTCGGTCGCGAACGCGCCATCGAAGAGCTCGAACAGGCCGGGCTGGCAGATGCCGCCGAGCTGCCCGCCGGCGCGCTGTCACAGGGCCAACGCAAACGGGTTGCGCTGGCGCGGCTGGGTTTGAGCCGGACCATGCCACTCTGGATTCTTGACGAGCCGTTTACTGCGCTGGATCAAGGCGCGGTGTCACAACTCTGCGACACCATGAATGTCCATCTGGCACAAGGCGGCATCGTCATCTATACGACCCATCAGGAAATCGATCTGCGCGGACAACGACTGGTGCATCTGGATCTGAGCGGGGATAATTCGTGCTGAGGGCGCTGATCTGCATTGTGCGGCGCGACCTGCTGCTGGCGTTTCGACGCCGCGCCGATGTCATGATGACCTTGTTTTTCTTCATCATGGTGGCGACACTGTTTCCGTTGGGTGTTGGTCCCGAGGCAGCACTGCTGCGCACGATGGCGCCCGGTATCCTGTGGGTTGCCGCGTTGCTGGCATCCATGCTTGGATTGGGCCGTCTGTTCGCGCTGGATTACGCGGATGGCACACTGGAGCAAATGTTGTTGTGCGCAGAACCGCTATCATTGATCGTGATCGGAAAAGTGATTGCGCATTGGCTGGTGTCGGGTTTGCCGCTGGTGCTGCTGGCGCCCTTGCTGGGTGTACAGTTCGACCTGTCCCGCGAGGCGCTGTCGGTGTTGTTTTTCGCACTGCTGATCGGCACTCCGGTACTGAGTCTGATCGGCGCGATTGGTGCGGCACTGACGCTGGGCGTGCGCGGTGGCGGGGTGTTGGTGGCGCTGCTGGTATTGCCGTTGTACATCCCGATTCTGATTTTTGGGGCGGGCGCCGTGACAGCGCAAGCCAGTGGATTGGGCAGCAGTGCGCATTTGTTGTTGCTCGGGGGAGCGCTGGCGGGCGCTGCAGCGCTTGCCCCGTGGGCGACTGCTGCCGCGCTACGCATTTCGCTTGAGTAAGTTAACATGCAGGCTGCAGGGTCAGCTGCCGTTTTTCGGATACCCGTTGTTGATTTTTCGTCTCGTTACTTGCGGCCTTGACGCGGCCGACATCCTCTCAATTCCAGGAGCGCAATAAAGGTGTCCCTTTCCGACAAGTTGTCGCCTGCTGTCATGGCAGCGCCCGCCACACGCTGGTTCAAATACGCCGCGCCGCAAGCATTTTTTCCGATTGCCGGAAAGCTGGTCCCATGGTTTTTCATGCTCGCGGCCGCACTCGGATTGGCCGGCCTGTATGTGGGGTTTTTCATTGCGCCGACCGACGCCCAGCAGGGCGATGCCTACCGCATCATTTTTCTGCATGTACCGGCGGCGTGGATGTCGATGGTGGTGTATCTGGCGATGGCATTCTGGGCCGCGATCGGCCTGGCGTTCAATACCCGACTGTCATCGATGATGGCCACCGCGCTGGCGCCAACCGGTGCCATGTTCACTTTTCTGGCGCTCTGGACCGGCGCCTTGTGGGGACGTCCGACCTGGGGCGCCTGGTGGGTCTGGGATGCGCGCCTGACCTCCGAACTGATTCTGTTGTTCCTGTACGTCGGCTTCATGGCGCTGCAGGCGTCGATCGACGAGCCGCGACGCGCCGACAAGGCGGGCGCGGTGTTGGCGCTGGTAGGCGTGATCAACATTCCGATCATCTATTTTTCGGTGCAATGGTGGAACACCCTGCATCAGGGGTCGTCCATCAATTTCAAGAGTGCGCCGACGATGGCCGCCACCATGCTGCTGGGGATGCTGTTGATGGCGCTGGCATTCTGGGCTTACACGATCGCCGTGACGCTGGTACGACTGCGCTGCATCGTGCTGGAGCGCGAGCGCCATACCGAGTGGGGTAAACACATTGGCGGAGAAACGCGATGATTTGGGCGAGCTGGCATGATTTTTTTGCGATGGGCGGGTATGCACTGTACGTGTGGGGCTCGTTCGTCGTGGTGTTCGGATTGATGGGAATGGAAATTCTGCTGTTGAAGCAACGTGGCAAGACCATACGTCTACAGCTGGCCAAGGCGCGCGCCGCAAGCGTGCCGCGAAAGAATGCACGATGAAACCACGATACAAACGCTTGATCCTGATCGCCGCTGGCGTCGCCACCCTGGGCGTGGCCACAGCGCTGGTGCTGTCGGCATTTCAGAAGAATCTGGTGTTCTTTTTTACGCCGACCCAGATTTCCGCCGGCGAAGCCCCGCGCGGCAGCAGCTTCCGGATGGGCGGACTGGTCGAGAAGGGCAGCCTGCAACGCGAAAGCGATGGCGTCACCGTCAGCTTTGTCGTCACCGACACGGTCCAGAAAGTGCGCGTGAATTATCGCGGCATCCTGCCGGACCTGTTCAAGGAAGGCAAGGGCGTGGTGGCCCAGGGCCGGCTGGGCAAGGACAACCTGTTCGTGGCCGAGGAGGTATTGGCCAAGCATGATGAGAACTACACGCCACCCGACGCCGCCTATGCGCTGAAAAAAGCCCAGCAGGCCAAGGCCGCGGCACCGGCACCAACATCGGCCGCGACAACGGTCACCACGGTGGTCGACAACAAAGAAATCAAGGGTGCGCAATGATTCCGGAAATTGGTAATTTTGCCTTGATGCTGGCGCTGTGCCTGGCCCTGGTGCAGGGCATCATGCCCATCATTGGCTCGTTCCGCGGCGATCAGCGCTGGATCGCGCTGGCGCGCCCGGCCGCCAACGGCCAGTTCGTGTTCGTCACGATTGCCTTTGCCTGCCTGGTGGCATCGTTCGTCAACAATGATTTTTCGGTCGCCTACGTGGCGCAGAATTCGAACTCGGCATTGCCGATTTATTACCGCGTCTCGGCAACCTGGGGTGGCCATGAAGGCTCGCTGTTGCTGTGGGTGCAAACGCTGGTGCTGTGGACCTTCGCCGTGTCGCTGTTCAGTCGTCAGTTGCCGGATGAAACGGTAGCGCGGGTGCTGGGCGTGATGGGCCTCGTCAGTGTGGGTTTCCTGTGCTTCATGCTGTTCACGTCGAATCCGTTTGATCGCCTGCTGCCGGCTGCGGCCAACGGCCAGGATCTGAATCCGCTGCTGCAGGATTTCGGCATGATCATTCATCCGCCGCTGCTGTACATGGGCTATGTCGGTTTTTCGGTCGCGTTCTCGTTTGCACTGGCGGCCCTGATGGGTGGCCAGCTTGATGCCGCTTGGGCGCGCTGGTCACGGCCATGGACGCTGGTGGCGTGGATGTTCCTCACGTTGGGAATTTTCATGGGCAGCTTCTGGGCCTATTACGAACTCGGCTGGGGCGGCTGGTGGTTCTGGGATGCGGTGGAAAATGCCTCGTTCATGCCGTGGCTGGTCGGCACCGCCCTGATTCATTCGCTGGCCGTGACCGAAAAGCGTGGCAGCTTCAAGAACTGGACGGTGCTGCTGGCGATCATTGCGTTTTCGTTGTCGCTGATCGGCACGTTCCTGGTGCGCTCGGGCGTGCTGACCTCGGTCCATGCGTTTGCCACCGACCCGCGCCGCGGATTGTTCATCCTGATGTTTCTGGCCGTCGTGATTGGCGGGTCGCTGACCCTGTTCGCCTGGCGTGCGCCGAAGGTCGGACTGGGTGGGCGCTTCGCCCTGTTCTCGCGCGAATCGATGTTGTTGGTCAATAACGTGTTGTTGCTGGCGGCGGCCGGAACGGTGCTGCTCGGCACGCTGTATCCGCTGTTTCTGGATGCCTTCAATCTCGGCAAGATATCGGTCGGACCACCGTACTTCGAAGCCGTATTCGTTCCATTGATGATTCCGGTGCTGCTGCTGCTGGCGGTCGGCCCGTTCGTGCGCTGGAAGGAATCCTCGGTGGCGGACCTGTTGCACCGATTGCGTCTGATTGCGCTGGCAACGCTGCTCTTTGCGGTGGCGGCGGGCTTGCTGTTGTCGTCCTCGCCGATGGTGGTCTTTGGGGTAACCCTGGCGGTTTGGATTTTCCTTGCGACCGGATCGAACCTGCTGGAGCGCCTGCGTCATGCGCCGGCCGGCACCGCTATCTGGCAACGGGTGCGCAGCCAGCCGCGCAGTTACTGGGGCATGCTGGTGGCGCACGCCGGGATCGGCGTGTTCGTGGTCGGCGTGACGCTGGTCAAGGGACTTGAAGTATCCAACGACGTGACCATGCGCGTGGGCGAGACCACCAGCGTCGGCGGCTACGATTTCAAATTTGCCGGTCTGAAGCCGATCAATGGCGGCAACTTCACCGGCAGCCAGGGTGTGTTCGAGGTCACGCGCGATGGCAACAAGGTCGTCACGCTGACGCCGGAAAAGCGCTTGTTCACGGTGCGGAACATGCCCATGACCGAGGCCGGCATCGATCGCGGCTTTACACGCGACCTGTATGTGTCGCTGGGTGAGCCGATCAGTGCCGGCGTCTGGGTGGTGCGGGTGCAACACAAGCCGTTCGTGGCCTGGATCTGGGCCGGCTGCCTGATCATCGCGTTCGGTGGCTTTCTGGCCGCGTCGGATCGTCGCTACCGGATGGCGTCGCGCCAGAAAAAACTCGCCGCGGCACGCGCGCACGGCGCCGTTGTGACGTCCTGAACCGCTCCATCAACCAAGGTCAATCGCATGCACCGTTTTCTGTTGCCGCTCGGCGTGTTTATCGCGCTGGTCGTTTTTCTTGGGGTTGGACTGCGCCTCAACCCGCGCGAGATTCCGTCTCCGTTCATCGGCAAGCCGGCACCGGCGTTCAAGGTTCCTCAGCTTGAAGTCGCCGACAAGACCATCGAACCGAAGGAGATGGCAGGCAAGGTCTGGCTGCTCAACGTCTGGGCCTCGTGGTGCGTGTCGTGCCGTGAAGAGCACC
Source organism: Actimicrobium sp. GrIS 1.19 (assembly GCF_035984655.1). Lineage (NCBI taxonomy): Bacteria > Pseudomonadati > Pseudomonadota > Betaproteobacteria > Burkholderiales > Oxalobacteraceae > Actimicrobium > Actimicrobium sp. GrIS 1.19. Next base: position 140,401 of record NZ_JAXCHT010000006.1, read on the forward strand.
CGGTGCTGATCGATTTCGCGCGGCAGAACGTGGTACCGATCATCGGCCTGAATTACAAGGACCAGCGTGCTGATGGCATGGCCTGGCTCAAGGAGTTCGGTAATCCCTATCAGCTGTCGGCGTTCGATGCGGATGGTCGCATCGGCATCGACTACGGCGTGTATGGCGTGCCCGAGACCTTCGTCATCGACAAGCTCGGCGTGATTCGTCTCAAGCTGGTCGGGCCGCTGACGCCCGAGATCATTGCCGACAAACTGTTACCGCTAATCAAAGAGCTCAACCGTGCTTAAATTTTTGTTTGCCTTGGCGCTGCTTGCCCTGAGTTGCGTGGCACAGGCGCAAGCGACTGCGCCCGATCCGGCGCTGGAACGCCACGTCATGGCCATCTCCCAGGAGTTGCGCTGCCTGGTGTGCCAGAACCAGACCATCGCCGATTCGCATGCCGATCTGGCCGTCGACCTGCGCAACCAGGTGCGCGAGAAGCTGCAACAGGGCATGGCCGACAAGGATATCTACGACTACATGGTGCAGCGCTACGGTGACTTCGTGCTGTATCGTCCGCCGGTCAACAACAGCACCTGGCTATTGTGGTTCGGTCCGTTCCTGCTGATGCTGGGTGGCCTGGTCCTGCTGGGATTCAAGCTGGCGAGGGGACGCCCGCAGGCAGCGCCACTGCCGCCGGCAGAGATGCAGCGCGCAGCGAATTTGCTTGCCGCAACGACTGATTTGAAAGAAGAGAAATGACCGGATTTTTACTGACCGCCGCGCTGCTCATCGCCGTGGCGCTGGGATTCATTTTGCCAACCTTGCTGCGCAAGAGCGTCGTCACGCCATCGCACGCGCTGCGCGCCGAGGTAAACCTGACGGTGTTGCGCGACCAGTTGCGCGAACTCGACGCTGATCTGGCGCGCGGCAATATCGATGCCACCGGCTATCAGAGCGCCCGCCACGAGCTGGAACAGCGCGTGGCGGAAGACGTGACCCCGGTCGCGGCTATGTCGGCAACCGCGTCACGCAGGCACTGGAGTGCGTTGGCCGTTACCGTGCTGGTGCCAGCCATTGCGGTATCGACGTATCTGCTGGTCGGCAACCCGACCGGCATCAATCCGGAGCGCGCCGCCGGCGCCGCCACCGCTGGCGCTGAAGTCACCGAACAACAGATCGCCAGCATGGTGGCCGGACTCGCGCAACGCTTGAAAGACCGGCCTGACGACGTCGAAGGCTGGACCATGCTGGCGCGCTCCTACCATGCCATGGGCCGTTATCCGGACGCCGTCGCAGCGTATAAGCATCTGATCGGGCTGACGCCGAACAATGCCGACGCGATGGCCGACTATGCCGTTGCCGTCGGCATGGCGCAGGGTAAAAAGCTGCATGGCGAGCCTGAGCAGCTGATCGCGCGCGCGCTGGTGCTGGATCCGAACAACGTCAAGGCATTGTCCCTGTCCGGCAGCGCGGCATTCGAGCGCGGCGATTATGCCGTGGCAGCGACCCAGTGGGAAAAAATCCTCGCCCTGGTGCCGTCGAATTCCGATACGGCGCGGCTGACCAGCACGGGGATTGCCGAAGCCCGCGGATTGGCCGGTGGCGCCAGGACAGCGGCGGCAACGCCGTCGGCAAGCGCCACCACGGTCAGCGGCACCGTCGTGCTCGATCCCGCCTTGCGTTCACGGGTCGCCGCCACGGACACGGTGTTCATTTTCGCCCGGGCTGCGCAAGGACCCCGCTTCCCGCTCGCCGTGCTGCGCCGGCAGGTCAAGGATTTACCGATCACGTTTGTGCTCGACGACAGCATGAGCGTCGTGCCCGAAGCCAAATTGTCCGGATATCCAATGTTGATCGTGGGTGCGCGGATTTCGGCATCAGGCAGCGCAACGCCTTCCGCCGGTGATTTCGAAGGGTCGCTTGACGCGGTGCCAACGGGATCGAAAAAGCTGGCCATTAACATCAACACGGAACGCAAATGACGGCGCAGGGCGGCCGATGATGCCTGCAGTTAGAGCAATGCGCCGGACACAACGCGGGTAACACCGCTTACCGCCCGAGCGACGCTCAGAACTGCGGTTGCGTGTAAGCGGTCATGACCTCCTGCAAGCGTGCGGCACAGTGGTGCAGTGTTGCGATTTCGGCGGCGCATTCGTCCAGCGAAGCGGAGCGCCCCAGTTGCTCTATGCGTGCGGCGGCCTCCGCCACATTCGCTGCACTCAATGTGGTGGCAGCGCCGCACAGGCGATGCGCCAGCGCCGCCAGAGAAGCCGCATCGCGACCATCGCGTGCACGGTCGATTTCACCCAATGTCGCCGGCAGGTCCAGCAGGAAGGCGCGAATCAATTCGTCCAGCAGCTCGCGCCTGCCGCGCACGCGCCGCAGCGCGGTGGACGCATTGAATACGCTGGCGGTATCGTCGTTGGCAGCCTGCAGGCCGACCACACTTTTTTCTTCTTCCCGGGGTTCCGGTGCAGCGGGGCGCTCGATCAGCGCAATCAACTGATCCGGATCGATCGGTTTTGACATGTAATCATCCATTCCGGCGGCGAGGCACGTGTCGCGATCCTGCTTCATCGCGTTGGCGGTCACGGCAATGATGCGCGTGTGTCCGCCTGTACGGGCTTCACGGGCCCGAATTTCGCGCGTTGCCTCATAGCCGTCCATCTCTGGCATCTGCCCGTCCATCAGAATCACCTCGAAGCGGAAGGCATCGAACAGTTGCAAGGCTTCGATGCCCGTGGCTGCGAGCTGGAACGTGTGGCCGCGCTCCTGCAGGATATCGATGATCAGACGCTGGTTGATCAGATTGTCTTCGGCAATCAGCACGTGTAAAGGCACGGCGGCCTGGTCGGACAAACCCGGCACGTCTTCCCGGGCCGGCACATTGGCATCCGCGCGGTCGATGATGGCCGTCGAAATCGCATCAAACAGCTCGGACTGCTTGATGGGTTTCTGCAGGATTCTGTCCAGACCGAGCGCCTTGCAACGGGCAACTTCGCCGCTGATCTCATTGGACGACAATATGATGACGATGGCCGTCGCGCGCAACGGACCAAGCTTGATTGCCTCGGCCAGCGCAAACCCATCGAACTCCGGCATTTGCGCATCAATCAGGACGAGACGAAATGGCGCGCCGGCGTTGGCGGCTTCCTGCAACAGCGCAAGTCCGTCGCGGCCGTTCTCGGCCAGTGCCGGCCGCAACGTCCAGCTACTGAGGATGTCTTGCAGCATCAGGCAGTTCGACCGATTGTCATCAACCACCAGCACCGGCATATTCTCGAGACCGCCCGCAACGCGCGTGGTCGAGACGGCGTGGCGCCGTGGCTGTGGCAAGGTAAAGCGTGCGGTAAAGTGGAACGTCGTGCCTTTGCCAGGCTCGCTGTCAACCCAGATCGTGCCGTTCATCAGATCGACCAGCTGCGAAACGATCGCCAGCCCGAGGCCAGTACCGCCATATTCGCGCGTGGTGGAACTGTCCGCCTGGGCAAACGCATTGAAGATATAGCTCTGCTGTTCGCGCGGAATGCCGATGCCGGAGTCTGCGATGCTGAACCGCAGCATCGCAGACTCGTGGTCGCGCGATTCTTGCACCACCCGCACCACGACCTCGCCCTGTTTGGTGAATTTCAATGCGTTGCCGGTCAGGTTGACAATGATCTGCGCCAACCGTCCGGGATCGCCCTGCAATCGTTCCGGCACGTCCTGCGACACATGATGAATCAGCTCCAGCGCGCGTTCGTTGGCGCTCGCTGCAAACGATTTCAACGTATCGCCGATCAGTTCGCGCACATCAAAATCGACCACATCGAGTTCCAGCTTGCGCGCCTCCATTTTTGAAAAATCGAGAATGTCATTGAGAAGACGCAGCAACGAGTCGGCCGAGACCTTGATCAGATTGAGGTATTCATGCTGTTGCGGCGACAGCGGTGTTTTCAGCACCAGATTGGTCAGGCCGATAACGCCGTTCATTGGCGTCCTGATTTCATGGCTCATATTCGCCAGGAACTCGCTTTTTGCCCGGGTCGCTGCCTCGGCGTCCTCCTTGGCCTGCGTCAGCAATCCCTCGGCATGCTTGCGCTCGCTGATGTCGCTGTTGATTTCCAGGATCGCAGCTGGAGCGCCTTTTTCATCGTATTTGACAGCTTGCCGCGACGCCACCACGATGGGCGTGCCGTCGCGGCGATGATGGGTCAGCTCTCCTTCCCATCGTCCGGTCTCCAGAAGCGTCGCATCGAATTGCTCTCGCGTGACGGAAAAGCGGGTTCGCAACAACGCATGGGCATCGTGCCCGATCGTTTCATCGCCGCTCCAGCCATAGGTTTCGCGCGCGCCGTAATTCCAGAACCGGATAGTGCCATTCGGGTCGCGCACGATAATCGCATCGTGTGCCAGATCCAGCAGATTGGCCTGACGCTGCAGCGCTTTGGTGCGGTCCTGCACGCGTAATTCAAGCTGTTCGGCATTGGCGCGCAGCTGGTTTTCCTTCTCGCTGATGGCATCGGCCATCCGGTTGAATTCGACGGCCAGTTGGGCCAATTCGAGACTGAGATTGGTTGGCAGCCTGACCGACAGGTCGCCCCGGCCAAATCGGGTGAGTGCTTCTGACAGGGTATGGATGGGCCGTACGATCAGGCGTGCCACCAGAATCGCCAGGAGGATGGCAGCCGCCTGGAACGCCACGCCGTTGGCGAGAAGCGAGGGCTCGAGCTCGCGCAAAACCTCGACGGTCTCGTCTTTTTCGATCGAGGTGATCAAGGCGAGACGCTGGCGATCCAGCCATCGATAGGCGATCAATGCCGGCGCGCCGCTGAAGTCGGTGCCGGCAATCATCCCGGTTTTGCCGGACAGGGCCAGTTTGACCGCCTGTGGGTCCGGCGCGATCCATGCACTGTCGCCATGATTCACGGCCAGCCGGCTTGCCGTAACCTGTTCTCCCTGGCTATTGATCAGGTAGGCGTCGTCCGATCTGTAGAGACCGGATCGGTGGGCGACAATATGCTCCAGCTCCGATGCCACAATCCAGGCGATGACGACTGCCGTGCCTGTCGTCGTTGTGCCGCGCAGTGGTGTACAGAGCATCGTTGCCGGCTCTGGCAGGAGTTTGCCGCGGCTTGCTGGCTGCACCGATAAACCGGCGCGCCCTTGTTGAAAGCACGGTTGATCGGCAATCGAATGGCCTTCCAGTTCAGCGCGCGTGGCAGCCATGACCGTGCCGGTGTTGCCATTGGCAATCGCCAGCGTCAGGCTTGGACGCAGCTCGGTACGCGCTGCGAGTTCCGCGATGACCTGCGCGTGCACCTGGCGGTACCGCGCCGATTGTCGCTCCGTTGCCGACAGGGCACTGGCTGTACGTGCCAGCTCAGCCGATTTTGCCAGCACCTCAACATCGGCCTGCTGGCTGTTGAGCCAGTCATTCAGATGCATTTCCTTTTCGCTTGCGGAAGCGAAGAGCGCCGTTGCCGATTTTTTCTGCACGTTGTCGAGGGCGATGTTGATGGTCGGTATGCCCAGCAGTATGCGCAGGACCACCGACGAAATCGCGAGGGCGCCAGCAATCTGCAGGAACAGGCTGTAGCGGCGTCTCATATCGCGTCCCAATCAACCCGCAAATCGGCCGGTGCGGTGACCTTTGGCCGTGAGCGAAGCCCCACGCATAGCGCAATCACAGCGCCAACGAGAAGAAGTGCCGGGAGTCCCAGTTCGAGCAGTGCAAGCGCATTTCTTGTTGCTCGTGCATGTTGAACCTGGCGTGTCTTTGTCGCCGAAGTCATCTGCAGGCGCCAGTGTTCGCGCTCCTCGCCGCGGGCGCCGCTGTCAACATCGACGGTATATTTTTGCCCCTGCGCCGTGAAGTCGGTCAGCACACCGGAGGCAGGCTCGATCCATAGTTTGCCGGCGACATCGCCGCGCACGGTGACGCGCCCCGGCCCGACGCCGGGATCCTGATCAACCCCGGTCGTCGAGAAATTGAAGACGTATGTCTCCATGCCATTGATTGTTTCGCTATGGTCAAACACGGCCAGACGAAAGCCGGGGGAGTGTGGATCCCAGTAACCGTGGGTTTTCCGCCCGGTGTGCAACGGGAACAGGAATTGTCCGGTTCGGCGAACATCGCCGTACTCGGGCAAATTCATTCTGGTAAACCGGTCCACCCCATAAACGTGCCGGCTCTCGGCGATGACATTGCCGTCGGTATCTGTCCAGCGCAGGCCAGCCTGGACAACGATGCGATCACCGGAGCTTGCCAGTGTCTGGTCAATTCGGCGAACGATCAGGTAATTGCGCGACCATTGCCCGTCGGCCACCGGACGCTGCTCCAGTTGGCCTTCGAATTCCAGTTCGCCCTGGTAGTCGCCGGGGACCCGCATCAGCAGCGGAGCAACCCAACGAACCTCTGCTGCAGCAAGCAGGCAAAGGACCAGGATCGATATCAGGTTTCGCAATTTCACCGCGCCATCCCCTTTCCGGACAGACGGAAATTCGAACAAGCCAGGTTTCCGGCAACTGATACGTATTACCAACCAGAGCACTTTCGCCCTGAGCAGAAAGCGGGTGAGGGCAACCGGGCCTGCCAGGCTGCACCTTGGTGAAGTATATAAGTTAACTAATGGTAAGCGTTATCGGCGAAGGGAAACTTTTGGATTATTTAACGGACCTTGATGGCGCAGGTCAGCGGGCAGTTGAAGAACGATGGAGAATCGACGAAAAGCAGCGTAACGGCGGCTATACCGGGCATGGCTGTGTTACCATCGGCGGCTTCAAAATGTCGGTCGGCGAGCAGGCGAAAACCTCTCCAGCACCCGGCAGAATGCAATGCCCGAGTGACGAAACAGGTAGACGTAAGAGACTTAAAAACTCCTTTGTCAAGTCTTTTTCTCATCGGGGAAGTCGGCGCAGAGCCTGAAATGGCGCGGGTTTCCCGGGCTTTAGTGCAAATGGCACCAACAGCCCTCTGGCTGCTAGGTGTCATGTAGGAACCAGTAGAGAAGTACAGTTGAAACAAGCCTAGCGTAGCTAGGCGCAACATCGGTTCGGCAACGAATCAGTCTAGCCCGAGTGGTGAAATCGGTAGACACAAGGGACTTAAAGTAATTTGAGCCCTCCAGGGGAAACCCAGGAGGTGAAACCCGTCAAATTCGGCGAAAGCCCTGGATGCTGCAAGAATCCGAGCCAACACCGAGCCAAGCCTCGATCCGAAAGGTTCGATGGAAGGTGTAGAGAGCAGACGGCGGGCACCTACGGTCGCAAGACTATGGTGAAGGCGTGCTCCAGACCACGAACAGCGTTTACGCTGGCGGCGAAAGTCGAAGTGGTAAGAAAATCCCTCGACCTTACGGTCGTGCCGGTTCAATTCCGGCCTCGGGCACCAGCCATTGTTCAAGTCGTCGCAAGCTGTTCCGGCAACGACTGATCCGCCTTACGCGCAAGCTCCTCGCTAAAGACGTGATCGACCCGATCCCAACGAAAGTCCTGCGTCAGACGGCGCAGGCGTGATTCCGTGCGCGACAGGTTGACGTAATGCCGGAACCTGGTTTTCAGGCCGACGCCGTCGATACGTGGCTGGTCCGGATCCACTTCCCACGGATGCATGTAGAAGATCGCCGGACGGGCATCGTCATGGTTGACCTTGTCGATGGCCATTTTCGATACGGAGTAGGGCAGAAACCGGAAATAGCCGCCGCCGCCGGCCGGGAAATTGCGGCCAAGAGTACGCACGGTTGTGATGGGAATTTCCAGCAATCCCTCGCGCGACTGATAGGGGAAGCGCGGCGCATCCGGCATGCCGTAGTGATCGTGGCGGACCGGGTAAACGCTTGAACTGTACTGGTATCCGGCGGCGAGGATGGCATCGAATGCCCATGGGTTCGAGTCGCCAATTGAAAAACTCGGCGCCCGATAGCCGCGCACCAGTTCCCCGGACAAATCCTCCAGAATCGCTTTTGCGCGTTGAATATCCTCGACAAATTCGTCGGCGGTCTGGTCTGTGGCGCGCAAGTGCCCGTAGCCGTGGCTGGCCAGTTCATGGCCCTGCGCGACGATGCGCTTGACCATGTCCGGATAGCGCTCGGCGATCCAGCCAAGGACGAAGAACGTCGCGCGGTTGCCGCTTTCGGAAAAAACCCGCAGCAACAGATCTACATTGGCTTCCACCCGGCAGGAGATGTCCTCCCAGTCGGCACGGTCAATATGTGGCGCCATGGCGGAAACCTGGAAATAGTCCTCAACGTCCACGGTCATCGCGTTGACGATCGGGCGTACAGAAATGGGCTCTGAATTCAATTTACGTTTTCCTTGGTGGGCGGTTGCGCTGGCGACATGCTTTCAGAACGGGGCGTCGACCCCGATTTTACTTCTACGGAGACTGCCGAAGGTCAATTCACGCTGCATTGATGTGGCAACAGAGACTCACTTAACGGGGCAAGGATATCCTTTCGGAAGTTTTGGTGTCATGATCACATCCGTTGGTTTTATCACAAAAGCAGGTTGGTTTTTCCGCTCCGTAAAGCCGGGCATTCATTCAGAAAGCATAAAGCATGTCGCGATCATTCTTCCTGCGGGTTCTTGGTTTGCTGATCATCGTGGCGTTTGCCGCCACTGGTTGTGCATCGTTTCCACCGGCGCCAGTCTCGGCCGCTTCAGCCGACTACGATTACCTCATCGGGCCGGGCGATACGCTGAACATCGTGGTCTGGCGCAATCCCGAATTGTCGATGGCGGTTCCGGTTCGTCCTGACGGCAAAATCAGCGCGCCGCTGGTGGAAGACCTTTCTGCCATCGGCAAGAGCGCGACCACCGTTGCCCGTGATATTGAAGTTGCGTTGACCAAGTACATTCGCGATCCGGTCGTCACCGTGGTCGTCACCAATTTTGTCGGTCCATACAGCGAACAGATCCGCGTGGTTGGCGAGGCGGCGAAACCACAGGTCCTTCCTTACCGCCAGAAAATGACTTTGCTGGATGTCATGATTGCCGTCGGCGGGATTACCGATTTTGCCAATGGCAACAGGGCGACCATCCTGCGGACAACTGACGGGAACAAGCAATACAGTGTGCGCATCAGTGATCTCATCAAGCGCGGTGACTATTCCGCCAATGTCGAGATGCGCCCGGGCGACGTTCTCATCATTCCGCAAAGCTGGTTCTGATCTTCGTGCTTGTCGGCGACGGCCATTTGCAATTTAACGACGCCTGACGTGGCTCAACCCAGCGAAACCTGAATCGATGGACAAAATAATTTTCGACGCTTTGCAGCATCTGCGAGCAATGTGGCGGTATCGCTGGCTCGGCCTTTTTGCTGCCTGGGCGATCGCACTGATCGGCGCCGTGGTCGTCCTGGCGATTCCGAAGAAGTACGAAGCGTCGGCGCGCATCTACGTCAACACGGATTCCATTTTAAAACCCCTGATGGTCGGCATGACCGTACAGCCAGACAACAGCCAGCGTGTCGCTCTGCTGAGTCGTTTGCTGATCAGTCGCCCGAATGTCGATCAATTGATCCAGGAAACCGGATTGAGCGAAAAGGCGAAAACACCCGAGCAGCGCGAGCGCCTGATTGACGATGTCATCCAGACGCTCGAGATCCAGAATTCCGGTGAGCGGGATAACGTGTTTGTGGTCAAGTTCCGTGACACCGTGCCGATGCGCGCAAAGCACATGGTCGAGCTGCTGGTTGCCAAGTTCATTGAGTCGAGCAAGGGTGGACGGAGTAACGATACCGACGCCGCGAAGCAATTTCTCGACGAGCAGGCCAGTGTCTACGAAAAAAAGCTGCTCGAAGCGGAAGCACGGTTAAAGGAATTCAAGCTGCATAACATGGCCAACGCGCCAGGTAACCTTTCCGGCGATGGCAAGGACTACTTCGCCCAGATGGCAAACATCGGGGAGCAACTGAATCAGGCCCAACTGCAGTTGCGCGAGGCGGAGAATTCGCGCGATGCCTATCGCCGCAGTCTATCGTCCGAGAGTGAAACCGGCACGCCCGCGGCCCGCCTGACGCCGGCCGGCGAGACCATCGCGGAAATCGATGCGCGCACCGATGCGATGAAGCGCAATCTTGACGCGCTGTTGCAGCGCTACACCGAAAGTCACCCGGACGTCGCAGGAACCCGCCGTGTTATTCGCGAGCTTGAGCAGCAGCGCAGCCAGCTCGCGGCGGAATACCGGAAGGAGGGCATTCCGCTGGTTCCTCAGGGAATCAACACGGGTCCCCGTGCTTCTGAGCAAATCAAGGTTTCGCTTGCCCAGGCGGAGGCCTCGGTTGCTTCGCTGCGGGCGCGCGTGGGCGAATATTCGGCCCGCTTAACCCAGCTGCGTGAAATGGCGCGCAGGGTCCCCGAATTCGAAGCAGAACTTGCGCAACTCAACCGTGACTATGATGTGAACAAGAAGAACTACGAAAATCTGATATCGCGCCGTGAGTCGGCCAACATTGCCGGAGACATGCAATCTGTCGCCGGCGTCGGGGATTTTCGGTTGATCGATCCGCCACGGGTCTCGCCCTCGACAAAATCGCCGTCGCGTGTGTTGATGTTGCTGGCATCACTGGTGCTGGCTGCGGGCGCGGGAATCGGTTTGACGTTTCTTCTGAAGGAAGTCCGGGCGCGTTTTTACGATTCTCTGCAGTTGCGCCAGGCTACCGATTTGCCATTGCTGGGTGTGATATCAGTCGTTCCCAACGAGAATTCCGCTCGTGAAACGAAACGCGGGACACGTCGATTTACCCAAACTGCTGTTGCGTTGATGGGTGTCTATTTCGCCGTCGTATTTGCCGGTTTAATGCTGACCAAGACGGCTACGTAAAAAGGGAACCCCATGAACCTCATCGAGAAAGCCGCCCAGCATCTGGAGGGATTGCCCAAGACGGACTCAGCGCCGGTGCCATCCACGTCGACTCCATCAACGCCGGATTTGTTGACTGTCTGGCCGTCTGCCGCGCAAGCGGGCGTCGTGACGTCGGAGGCCCCTGCATCGATCCAGGTCGAGATTGATCTCCAGAAGTTGTCCAGCGCCGGGTTCGTCATGCCCGATGCGCCGCGTTCAATGATCGCTGAAGAATTCAGGGTTCTCAAGCGCCCGCTTCTTGCGAATGTTGCGGGTCGTCCCGGTGCCCCGATTCGACATCCGAACCTGATCATGGTCACGAGCGCAATGCCGAAAGAAGGCAAAAGTTTTACCGCGCTGAACCTGGCGATGAGCATTGCTATGGAGCTCGAGCGCACCGTCCTGCTGGTGGATGCCGATGTCGCGCAACCCTCCTTGCCGACCTTGCTGGGTTTGGCCCCGCGCAAAGGCTTGCTGGATGTGCTGGAAGACAAATCCTTGCCATTGAGCGAAGTGTTATTGCGCACAAATGTCGACAAACTGAATCTCTTGATGGCTGGCACGCCACAGGCTCGGGCGACCGAACTGCTGGCGAGCCAGGCGATGGCGTCGTTGCTGGAGGAAATGGCAGAGCGGTACCCGGATCGGATCGTTATCTTTGATTCACCGCCATTGCTGGTGACTACCGAGGCGCGTGCTTTGGCAACACAAATGGGGCAAATCGTCTTCGTCGTCCGCGCCGAACATACGCTGCAAAGCGCGGTCAAGGAAGCACTTGGCACGATCGCAGCATGCCCTGTCAAGTACATGGTGCTGAATCAATCGCGCAGTCTTGGTCAGACGGCTTATGGCTATGGTTATGGTTATGACCGCTAGGCCTGCTGCATTTTCCCTTGTTCGTCAGTGTTGCCTCGTGGGTGCGGCAACGGTCTTGTGCGCATCGACTGCGCGCGGTGAAGCATGGTTGATCGTCCCCAGGGTCGACGTCTCGGAGACCTATAGTTCCAACGTGACCCTGATTTCGGAATCGCCCGTGCGCGGCTGGATTTCGGATATCTCCCCTGGAATCCGGATTGTTGGCGGTGGCGCTCGCCTGAAAGCAAATCTTGATTATCAGCTCGATAGTCTTTACTACTCGGGCAGTCCGTCGATCCGGCAAAATCTGAACTCGCTGACTTCCTCTGCGACGCTGGAGGCGGTCGACAAATGGCTGTACATCGACGCGAATGCCAGCATCGGGCAACGTAATGCGTCCGCGTTTGCCCCAGTTGCCACCGATAACAGGAGTGCCCTGGCAAACCGCGCGGAAACCAGGACGGTGGCAGTTTCCCCTTATGTAAAAGGCAGCGTTGCCGATCTCGTTGCCTATCAGTTGCGCGAAATATCGACCGCATCGCGTTCTGATGATGCCGCCCTTGCCAACACTTATGTCACGCAATGGATAGGTTCGCTCAAGAATAATTCGGCAGGTGCAAAGATCGGCTGGTTTGTCGACGGTGATTTCATTAACGTGCGCAATGACATCCTCGGCAGCCGCGACGACAATCGCCTGCGCGCAGGCGTGACGATCGAAGTTTTACCCCAGTTTAATTTGCTGGTGTCGGATGGGACCGAACAAGCCAACTTCGACACCGCGACCAAGAAGAGTGGTTCGACCCCAGGTATCGGTTTGCAGTGGGCGCCAAGCCCTCGCACGCAATTGGCGGCATTGGCAGAGCGGCGATTTTTCGGATCGAGTCACAGCTTTTTGCTCAGCCATCGGACAGCATTGCTGAATTGGCGCTACTCGGACATCAAGGATGTGACCAATTTGTCGAGCTTGCTGGCAACTTCTGGCGAGAGCACGATCGCCGTGCTGATGTCGGACCTGCTGGCGGCAAGTATTCCTGATCCCGCTGCGCGCGCCGAGGCCGTGCGTGCCCGTCTGGAACAATCTGCCGTGACAACCGCCGACTTGACTTCCGGCGCCGTCCAGACCTCCCGTCTGTTTATCAATCGGGTACGCGACGCCTCCGTGGTTTGGCTGGCGCCAAGGGATACCGTCGAGTTGATTCTCATCCAGCGCGACCAGGAGGCACTCGATAATTCAACGAGTGCGACTGACAGTTTCGCGCAAAGTAACCTTATCCGTGAACGCAGCGCCACAGTGTCCTGGACGCACCGGCTTACCCCATCGGCCACGTTGAACTTCCTGACCACCAGATTTCGAACGGATGGCTTGAGCGTGGCAAACCTGACCAAGAATCAGTTGACGCAAGCGCTTTCGATTACGTTCATGGTTGCACCGAAAACCCTGGTTTCGGTGGGAGCGCGCGGCACCCGATTTGACAGCTCGATCAATGGCAGCTTCCGCGAGAATGCGGTCGTCGCCACCCTGTCGCAGCGTTTTTAGAGTCCTGGATTTTCTCATGTACGAAGCATTCTACGGCCTGGCCGACAAGCCATTTCAGGCCAACCCTGATCCCTCGTTTTATTTTGGCAGTCGTCAACATCGGCGTGCAATGGCGTACCTCGATTACGGCATGCATCGCAACGAGGGGTTCATCATTATTACCGGCGAGGTGGGGGCGGGAAAAACCACCGTTGTTCGCAATCTCCTGAGCAAGCTCGATCGGGATTCGATCATTTCTGCCCATTTGGTCAGTACCCAGCTGGATGCGGAAAACGCATTGCGCATGGTGAGTGCGGCATTCGGCATCCCGACCACCTCACTCAACAAAGCGGATTTGCTCCTGGCACTGCAGCAATTTCTTGGCGATGCCTATCGCGCCGGAAAGCGATGCCTGCTGGTTGTGGATGAGGCACAAAATTTGAGCATGCAGGCTGTTGAAGAACTGCGCATGCTGTCCAACTTTCAGATTGACACGCACGCGCTGTTGCAGAGTTTTCTGATTGGACAACCCGAATTCCGTCACACACTGCAGAGCCCGCAGATGACGCAGCTGCGGCAACGCATCATCGCGGCGTGCCACATTGGCCCGCTCGATAGCGAAGAAACCCAGGCGTATATCGAGCATCGGCTGACGCGCGCCGGATGGAAGTCATCACCCCAGTTTTCGCCCGACGTTTTCCCTGCAATTCATGAGGCCAGCGGTGGCATTCCCAGGCGGATCAATACAATCTGTGATCGACTGCTATTGACCGGATTCCTTTCGGACACGCGCACCTTTTCCGAATCGGATGTGTTCGAGGTGGTTCGGGAAATCAAGAGCGAAACCTTTGCACCGAAGCTGGTGGCGGTTCCCGCCGGCGCCGAATTGCTGCATCCGCACGCGGTCGCGGTGAGCGGTTCCACGGAATCGCGCGGAGTGATTGACGATCTGATTCAGGACGACATGGCATTGCGAATGACGCAGGTGGAACAGCGCATGGCGCGGATCGAGGCCGCGCTGGATGGTCTGTTACGAAACAATTCAAGTGCGCTTGCCTTGCTGGGGCGACTGGTTGATCGCGTCGAAAAGCCCGAACAGGCGCAGTCCGAATAACGCGCACCCGAGCGACTCAACCGGCGCGCGGACGCCAGACTGCCATGGTATCGCCGCGGAAAAAGCGCAACGTGGCAATTGCAAACGCCACGTTCGACAAGAGAAGATAGCCTGGTACGACAGTGAGCTTTTTCAGCCAGCCCGGGATATTCGGCAACAACCCGAGCAGCGCGAGGCTGTAGGCTGCGAGCTGCAGCGCGAGCAGAATCCGGTAGAAATTGTCGTTCATCGCCAGAACCAGATTTCCCGCTATGGCGCCGATCATGAAAGCGAAACCGAGATACCGCAGCACCTTGTGTGAGATCAGGCAAAAGCAGGTGAGCGGGTAATGGATCGGATTGAGCAGACGGCGCATGTATGCCAGCCCCTGCAGCGCCCGTAACGCGACCCGCACGCGCATGCGAAACTCTGAACCCAACTCCGAATTTGGCGCCTCGAAAGCAGTCACCGACGGGTCGAAAATGACGCGGTGGTTTGCGGCAATAACGGTCAGGGGCAAAATGAAATCGGTGATCAGGTGTGGCGGGGTATCGATGTACAGATTCCTGCGTATTGCATCGACGCCGCCGTTGACGCCGATGATCGATCCGACAGACGTTTCGATCCGCCGCACCAGATTTTCGTAGCGCATATAGGCGCTTACACCGGTGCCACTGAGATTTCCGTTGCCGATGGTGAAACCCAGCGAACCGGTGAGATATCCGACGTCAGGATCGGCAAAATTTGCAGCGATGTTCTGCAGCGCATTTGGTCCGAACAGCGTATTGGCATCACTGAAGACGAGAATGTCGCCATGCGCCAGTCCGACCGCTTCATTCAGGGCGGCGGCCTTTCCTTCGCGCCCCCGGCGGCGTAACAGATGCACACCTCGTTGTGCAAAACCCTCAACAATCGCATCGGTGCCGTCGGTTGATCCGTCTGAAATGACGATGATCTGAAGTTGATCCGCAGGATAACCCTGGTCGAGCTTGTTCTGGATGGTGGCGGCAATGCAGTCGGCTTCGTTATAAGCCGGTATCAGAATCGTCATCGACGGAAGTTGTGCCGCGCGCATGACCGGGCGTGGTCGCGCCATGCCGAGTACGGCGATGATCAGCGGATAGATCAAATAGGGATAGATGATCAGGAAAATGGAGGTCCAGACGAAGATTTCCATAACGGCCAGTTTTTCAGGGGTGGTTGGAAATGCGGTAGCTTAGCGAGCACCGGTCGTGGACAGTCAGCCGGACCGTCAGCTTGTCGGCAATAAGTTGGGCCGCGCCGTCCACCGGGGTGAGGATCGCACCGCTTTTGAGCGTCAGCTCGACCGCACCATCGGCGTCAATAACTATGCGCTGTTGTACAACGTCAATTTCAAGGCCGCGCAGCCGCCCGAAGTAAGCGATCGCCGGGCCAATCTGCGCACGTATGCAGGTCGTTGCGTCAGCGTCGATCGCACTCAGTTTCATGTGGTCGGTTGTGCAATGTTCGAGCGTGTGTCGGGCATTGACGGCGCAGAGTGCCGTGGTGGGCGGCGCGACGCGGAAATCGAGAAAGTCCGAGGGATCGCCGCTCTGCCCGTGTTCCGCGGCTTTCGCTATGTTGTAGGCTTGGCGTGCGGTGACATAGTGCAGGCTGAATCGCTTGCCATCGTTATATTTCTGATTCAGCTCGCGGTGCATTGCCAGGGCTTTTTCGCCAAACAACGCATCGAAGTCCTTCTCGATTGCGCCATGCGTATGCAGCTTGACGAACAGCCATTCCGGTCGTCCCTGTACATGAACGTGGCAGTCGATCCATTTGCGAATACGGTCAGCCCGTCCCCAGTTTTCGCTGGTGAGACTCGCGTTTTCGATGCGAGGATAGGAAGGCGCTGCCCAATTGATGCCGAGCGGGCCCTGTATCATCATCAAGCCGTCCTGATCCGGCGCACCGGTCTGGGCGTCCGGACCCCAGTCGTGTCCTTTGGGATGTTCGCTGCTGCCGGTGCCGTAATAAATGGCGTTGATCTTGCGTGTCTGGCACGCATTTGCCGAGGGCATCGTCAAATCAGCCCAGCAACCCAGCTTCTGCAAGATATGCAATTCGTTATTGACGCCACAGTGCTTGCCTCCACCGGAGTTTGCCAGCGCCCAATCGCCATGAATGAATCCGAACGATGGCTCAGGGCGATGGCCCGACGTCAGCAGCAGGCCCCAGCGATGGTACTCGTCGAGGGTGCTGCGCAGATCCCGTTCCAGCGTCGCTTCGGTGTCGCCGTCATGATGATAATGCAGCTCCACTTCACCTAACCCGGCGTGGGCCATGGCAGCGAGATCAGCAAGATGCTCAACCCCGTGATGCGGCGGGTAGAACCAGGTGTGCACGGGTGCCGTGCCAAATTCACTGCGGCAGCGCTCCTGAAATGCGGCGTAACCCTCGCTCCACGCCTTGAGGCGTTCGCCACCCTGTTCAGGACGTTGAATTGCGTGCTGGGGTTCGAAGTGGTCGCAAATCAGGAAGATAACGTGAGTGTGCCGGGTCGCGCGCCGATAGCGCTGGTAGAGGCGTGCCGGGGCTGATGCCAGATAGGTGGGCAACCAGAGATCAATCCGTCTTTTCAACATGTACTGGCACTTTCCTTGCTCGCGGTGGCGAGCGTTTGCTGGCCATAAATGGAGACGATTTTAAGGGCATTCTGATGCCAGGTATGGTGTTTCGTCACGTACGCACGTCCCGCTTTGCCTAGCCGATCACGCAATGCCGGGTCGCGGATCAGCCTGACAATCTGATCAGCCATTTCTGTGGTGTCACCGGGTTCGATCAGCAAACCGGTTTGACCATCATGGAGTACCTCGAGCACCGGTGCGACAGAGGGTGCAACGATGGCCTTTCCCATCGCCATGTACTCGAAAATTTTCATTGGCGAGCCGTAGGCATTCGAATTGAGCAGGACTGTTATATCCATCAGGGCAACCAGTGGTGGCACGTCGGCATGGGGTTTGCGGCGCGTAAACACAACGCGGTCAGAAAAACCTTCCGACACGCAAACGTCTTCGAGGGATTGGCGGAATTCACCATCGCCGACAAACAGGAAAGTCGCTTCGGGGCAGCGCGCAAACACGGAGCGCAATACCGCAGGAAATTCCGACATTCCCTGCCATCGGTTCATTGTGCCGACAAAGCCAATCACGGGCGCCATCAGACCAAGCTCGGCCGCGAGATCCGGATTCAAGTGGCGTTCGGGATTGAACCAGTCCGGATCGATTGCGTTGTGGCAGGTGCTGATCTGTTGCGGCGGAATACCCTCATGAACGAGTAACTCGCGTTGTACTTCGGTGACAGTGATGATGTGACTTGCGGCCAGCAGGATGCGTTTCTCAAGCCAGCGAGCCAGTGTCTTCAAATACAGTCCGTAATACTTGGCCCATGCCTGTGCATACGGAGTGTTAACTTCAAGAATGAGTGGAATGCCATATCGTTTTGCCACCCGAACGCCTGCAAAATTGAACAATGCGTATCGTTCATAGACAAGGTGTGGCTTGAATTGCTTGATGGCCTTCGCCAAGCGGTGCGCGACGACGATGTTGTAGCCAAGCTGCATCAATTCAAACAGCAGTCGCGGCGCCGCGTTTTTTATGCGGCCCAGCAGGGATGGCCGGCTACCACGCGCCCCTTGGTGCTGGATTGCTGCGGGCCCAACTACCAGGACCTCGTGACCGAGAGCTCCGAGTGCATCGACAATCGCCTTGATGTGGATTGATTCGGGCTCTTCGCCTTGGGTTCTGTGATGGTAGAGGATGCGCACGATAGAAGAAATAGGTGGATCTTGGTGCGCTATTCTAAACGTTTTGCCAACTATAAAACGCGCTGTCAGCGGCGATCGCGTTAGCGCTTTGAGGCGGCTTGACATGAAACATGCTTCTTCAATATTTTCCGGAACACGGAATTCATTTCGGCAACGGTTCGATCGTTCAGGATTCAGAGCCGACTCCAGCATCCTCGGCCAGGGCAGGGCAGGACGTCGCGCAAAAAAAAGCCCGCTCAAATATGCTGAGCGGGCTTTTGGTTTGACTGACCATGGGTCAGTCAAACAGTCAGGACTGTTTTATTGCTCGTATGCGCCGAGATCCTTGGCTGCACCACGTGGCCGTGAAACCAGTCCGCTGAGGTCATCAAGCACGGTGATGGCAGTCGCCTGGGTTGCCATGTCGACCGCTGCACTGCCGGTACCCAGTTTCAGGGCAGCAGTGAGTTTTGGATCGCCATACAGACCCGACGCATCACGGCTTACGGTGCCCCAACCATAACCACTATCCCAGTACAAATTGCGCTTGAAGTCGAGATAGCCATCCGCATTGCCCATGTTTTCATAGAAAGTCGATGAATGTACGGTGTTTGGTCCGGCGGCAAACAGGTTGTCGTAGATCCGGATGGTGCCGGTCGGACTGTAGTTGCCCCAGGTATTGAGGACCTGGGCATTGCCGGAACCGCTGACGACACGGTCATTGTTATAGAACGTGTTGAACGCAATCGTCATGTCCATGTTTTGCGAGATGGTGTTGATGCGCAGGCCGGAGTAGGTCGCACCGGTGACGACATTGTTCCAGATTTTGCCTGAGACGATGCTGTCGGCCAAATTCAGACCGTACTTGCCGGAGCCGTCGAACCAGTTGTGATGCACCTGCATGCCGCTGAAGCCCGCCCAGTTGGCCGGAAAACCGACGTAGCTGTTACCGGCCAGGCCGATGTTGTCGAACATCTGCAGCAGGTTGCCGCCGGTAATGTTGTGCACCCAGTTGAAGCCGATGTCCCAGTTGGTAGCGCCGGAATCGATATAGATGCCGTGGTTTTCCAGCGCACCGACACAGGCGATGTCATGGATGTTGTTGCCATACACCTTGACGTTGTCGCCATGGCCAGCTACCCCGCCGCCCTTGGCGTTGCCCGGTGCGGCCAGCGTCGACAGCCATGGGCCGAGTTCATTGTTGACCACGCGCCATGGGCCGGCACCATATTGCACGTTGATCGGTGCCGCGTCGGAACTGGCGGTGGCACTGACATCCATGCGCAGGTTGGAAATCGAGACCCAGTCACCGGTGGTGGCGTAGTAAGCTGAGTTGGCACCCTGGATGCCGCCCTTGACGCCGGACGGTGTCGAGTAATGCACATCCTCGATGGCGTTGCCGCTGACTGGCCCCGGATAGGCGGTAATGTGGATCCAGCCGGTCCTGGCAGCGCCGGTCGGTGCGGAACCCTGTTGCTGGGTATCGCGGAAACGCAGCCAGGCGCCATCAAAGCCGGTGTCGGACCAGTTGCCGCCACGGATGACGACATGGTCGCCCGCCTGGAGCGTGCCATAGGCGCCACCACGTGCGCTGGTTTGCAGGTAACGCCACGGCTTGCTGATGTCGCCGGCGACGGCGGTGCTGTCATTGCCGTTCTGGGCGACGAACAGGATGCGGCCAGGATTAGGCGTGAAGGTCTGGTCGACATTGCTGGTCACGCCGTTGACGACGACGCTGATCGGCAGGGCTTTTCCAAGAGTCGGATTGCCGAGATTGCCAACCTGCACGGTGAGTTGTTGCAGACCGAGCTTGCTGCCGACCTTGGCGGTGCCGAGATAACGGTAATTGGCGACTTCGCTGCCACCGATATAGACCTTGGTGGTCGTGCCCATGCCGCTGGAGCCGAAGTTGTTGCCGAAGATCGACAGGTAGGCGCCATTGTTGCCTTCACCGCCGGTCACCGGACCGCTGACGGCGTCGATGTAACGAATCACCGGAGCAGTTCCGGAAGTTGGCGGCACTACGACCGGTGGCACCACGACTGGAGGTGGCGTAACTGGCGGTGGAACCGTAACGACGGCGGCAAAACTTGCCGCCGTAGTCAGGCTGCTGCTGAGTGTAACGGTGCAGGATGGGGCGGTACCAGTACAGGCGCCGGTCCACTGCTTGAAGGTATACCCTGACGCAGGCTGTGCCGTCAGCGCCACGCTGCTGCCGGTCGTATAGCGTGCATTGCAGGTTGTTCCGCAAGAAATGCCACTTGGCGTCGACAATACTTGTCCGCCAGCGGTTGTCGAAAGGGTTAACGTCGACTTGCCGCGGCGGCGCCAGTACGACGAGGCGTCCACAATGGTGGCATTTTCTGTCGCTGAAGTGACTGTGGGTGCTGTGCTTCCAGCGGCATCGGGCGTGCTGCCACCGCCGCATCCGGAAATGAGAGCTGCGGAAAACAAGGCAAGGGAAAGAGGTCGACCCCAGGATGTTTGTTGGGAATCACGCCATGTTTCGGTGTCTGTGCGATGTTTCGTGTATTGGATGGTGCTCATATACGGCTCCAGGTTGCTGGTCTTGTACCCTTGCCGCAGCTCCACTGGTTATGTGCGTGGAGGACGACGAGGTGTTACTCAAGACATCGAAATGTTAATTACAATGCTGACCACACATAATTTTCAGCAAACACATCCCCTAAAATTAGTTCCTGTAGGAAATAATTTCTGAAAAAAAGGTGATCAGTACGACTGGTGATCAAAATGACACTGTGAACGACCAGAAATTTGAATATTGCGCAAAAGCAATATTAGTGTAGCTGCTCAGTTTCTGATAAGCAATGTGTTAAATACTATTAAATCGAAAAAGTTTTAGTGGGCGAACCTTTCTTGCAGTCACTAAGCAAGTTTGACGTTGTTGGAGCAGAGAAAATTCCCGGATTTCGGAGAAAAAACACGCTAAAGTGAGTTATTTTGTTGTTAAATCAATCAATATCTGGAAATTTCGACAAGTTTTTCCAAAGATTGATGGTTTTTGAGCAGAGATTGATTTTTCTCAAGCATTGATAAATGGAAACAAAATTTTTGCATTCCATCTAAAACGCATTATCGAAAAGGAAAGTTTGGTGTTGATGGTGTATTTCTTTTTGTTAACTATTTGTTGGGTCAACAGCAAATTGTCAACTCGCGGGGGCGGGATGTTGCGGTATTGGCACTATCAGGTGGAAGCGTCTTCGTACGCTTCACCTTATTGATGCAGAACGTAATTGTAAAATCAGGGTGTTGACACATCGATTACTGGTTCATCAGATTGTTCGTTGCCCGCGCTGAAGTTTCTGAGTCTGTGTGCCCCAACGCCAGGTTCATTTCATGTTGTATCACCTGCCAGACGCTATCCCAGTTGTAAATGGTCTCGTAGCGCCGTCTCCCGTTTTCACCCAGCCTCCGTGCGAGTTCGTGGTCGCTCAGAATCTTGATCAAGGCACTTGCCAAGGCCTCGACATCCTCACAGGGTGTAATGATCCCGGCGTTAGCAACCATTCCTGGCATTGCGCCATAGTCAGAGGCGATACACGGCGTCGACGTTGCCATTGCCTCCAGGATGCTGATCGGGTTACGGTCGACGAGAGAGGGCAGTGCAAACACATGTGCGGACCGCATCAACCCAACCAGTCGATCACGATCCCGTACAAAACCGTGATTGATAACGCCTTTGGCATCCGGGAGCCGGTCCTGGCCAACAATGTGGAGCTGCGCCGATGGCAGCGTTTCGCGCACGCGTTCGAAGGCTTTCATCAGCAGCGTTCCGCCCTTTTTCTCGAAATCCCCTTTGCCGATATAAAGAATGGTGTTGCCATCAAACTTCTTTTCGTAGGGTTCCCCAAATGCCGCAGCAGCGCCGAAGCCAGTGGTGACAGCGCTGTCCGGGCTGACGTTGTAGTGTGAAATTAATGCATCCCGTACGAAATCACTTCCGACGAAGACCCGGGATGCCGTGTTGTAAACTTGCCCCTCAAGCGCAAACCATGCCTTTTCGTCACTTGGATTGGCAAAGTGCGAAATTTCATCGAACACGTTCCTGGACGAAAGCCAGCGGCACGAATCGGTAAAGACGAACAGGCGCTTTCCCTTGTGCACGCCGGGCGAGAACATGGCGCCCAAAAACAGGATCACGTCGTACTGACCGTCGAGCTTCGCAATCTGGCGCGCGAAATCCTTGGACAACATGCGAAATGATGTTGGTGTTTTTTCGAGATGGTAACGCCACCTGCGGTACCAGACATGGCGTGGCCAACGAATTGAAACCAGGCGATACCACCAGGCATACCAAGGAGAAATACGTGGTGTGATGCTTGCGACGATGTCGAACTCGTTGCGAAAGCGCTGCATCAAGTGCGGGAACATACCAATGCCGCCCCCACACACTACCGCACGCGGCTTTGATGGAACGGAATTGACAATCTTGGTTGGAGTATCCATTTATTTTGTTAAAAGAATATTGTTTTGTTTCCATGCGGAAATTTTCAAGCTAGTTGTCGCCCAATTTGTTCAAATTACGCTGCCGTTTTGAGTTCTGGGTGATGCTCCTTTCGATCCGCATTACTTGCG